>JAIDSM010000073.1 GCA_029061225.1 Muribaculaceae bacterium | reverse complement strand
TACCTGCGGCAGTATTTGAACAGAGCTTTCGGATTAACGATGGAGTGGACTCCAGATGGACTCCAATCTACCACATCAACCGCAAACACAAGGTGACATTCAAGTTCCTGAGTGACGACATACCGAATCCACGCGCCCTTTTCTACATACATGGCCGTCGCTATGTGTGTGAAAAAATAACAGCGACATTCACAGAAGATGGAATGTCGCAGTTACTCAAGGGAGAGTTCTGGCCGCTGCTCGACGACTAAAGCGCTCCGTCCAACTCCAGAATCTCCGGAACAGCCTTTGGGATCTTATTTAGATAGAGCTCAGTAATGGCAAGCGACGAGTGCCGCGCCTGATTCTTAACCTGTATCGGGGCGGCAACATCTTTCTCAAGCATCTCTGTAAGTCCAGTGTCCTTCAAGCTGTAGAATTTCCACTCTTTTTTTAACTTCAAAGCCCTGGACACCTTCGCCCAATGGTCGCGGAAGATCTTAGGGTCAATCTGCTCAGAACCAGGTCTGAGTTTTGTGGAAAAGACGAAGTCTACCATAGGCGCAGAGAATACACCGAGTTCTATGCCGTAAAAAATAAGTTTTTTTGGCACGGTGACTGTCTGAGTCAGTCTGTTTTTCGTCTGATCCTCATGAAGCGTGAGAGTTCCCTTCTGCAGGTCGAAATCACATATCCTGATACGCGTCATCTCCACAGGTCTGACAAAGCAATAATACAGGATCTGGCACGCAAAGTGGAAATAGGGGTCGTTAGCCTTGGTCCATTCCCCTATTTCCTTAACCTTGTCGAGAGGAATACATGCACGTTCCTTCTTGAGAAGCCGCTTGCTGATAGGGCTGATGCCATCGGTCACCTTCTCGTTAATGAACCCACGCTCGAGCAACCATCCTGAAAGCACCCGAAGGAAGTTTAGGTAATTGTTATAGGTCTGCGCACCGTTGTTACGCTCAAGATATACATAGTCGAGAAACTGTATGCAGAATTTTTTCTTGAACTGGAATACGTAACGGATTGGATTCTTCTCTTTGACGTAGTTCCGGAGGATTTTTATTTTTGACTTATAATCATCGTAAGTCTGCTTCCGGAAGATTCCATTGCTCATGGACTTCGTGATTATCTCCTCGTACTTGTCGAGAGCGTCTGAGAATGCCACGATATTATCCGGATCACAGTCAATCCATGGATTCCATCCGTCGCTTAATTGATCTGAGAAACGCCTGATTGCCTCATTCGCGAATTGTTTACGTCTCGCCTTGCCGTCGATGTGGTTAAGTTTTACCCGCTTCCTTCTCATACGTCCTCTGGTAGGATCGTAAGCATGAAACTCTATGTAGGTTCCGCACTTGTTGACTCTAAGCACGGGCGGCGTATAAGCTAAGGCCTTCGCCACTCCGTTTTTCCTCAATTCAGCCCACTCGGGCTCTTCCGTAATTTTACGCGGGGATTTAGGTTTGGAATGCATTTTTTTAGCATTGTTGCCGGAGCACCAATGCTGGTTAAACATATTCCTTTATTTGGGCTGGCACATTCGTGTCCCGCCTCTAAAACGAGCAAAAGCCTTAACTCATTGAGTCAAAGGCTTTTGCATTGCTTTTGGTCGGGGTGACAAGATTCGAACTTGCGACCTCACGCCCCCCAGACGCACACTCTAACCGGACTGAGCTACACCCCGAGTTGGCTAAGCCGGAACCAACCGATATTCATTCAGTGTCAAGCTGGGGGCTCAATACCTATTCCTTTCGGAGCGAATATCCTGCGCATTTCTGCGGGGGTTCCCTGCTAAAGCGATGCAAAATTACTGCTTTTTTCCGATTCCACCAAATTTTTCAGCATATTTTTTCAAAAAAATAACAAAAAACTTTATTAAATCCTTATTAATAAGCTTTAGATCAACTTAATATATCACAAATCACCTCTCCGATGCTGCTGAGCCTTGATCTGAATGCCACAGACTGAAGTCTGGGGTTTCTACATAATGATGGCTCTCCGAGCCTCGTTGCAGAAAATTAAAAATGAATGGCGATAGTTACCTTATGCTGACGTGGGGCGCGCACGGAGTGCGCTGGCTACTCTGGGGCGGCATAGAGAGTAGTAAGCACACTCTGTGTGCGCCGTGGTACAGCCTTAAAACTGATAGCTGGCAGCTGATGCTACCTTATGCCGACGTGGGGCGCGCACGGAGTGCGCTGGCTACTCTGGAGATGCTTGATGCCGTGGGGTATGAATTCAAACGTGACATTTTTTAGGCGATAAATTTGGACATTTTGGGAAGAATCGTTAATTTTGGAATATGAAAACCATTATCATCGCCGAGGCCGGAGTCAACCATAACGGTGACTTCGAGACCGCAAAGAAAATGATCATCGCCGCCAAGGAGGCGGGGGCAGACTATGTGAAGTTCCAGACAGCCGTTCCGGAACTGGTGATTTCCGAATTCGCACCTCAGGCGGAGTATCAGAAAGAGAATACAGGAGTAGTGGAGTCACAGCTCGACATGTGCCGTAAAATCCATCTTCCTCTTTCAGATTACAAGCCACTCTCGGACTTCTGCAAGGAGATCGGCATTGGATTCATGTCGACACCGTTCGATCTCACATCAATTGACCTGCTTGCAGAAATCGGTCAGGATTATTTCAAAATTCCCTCCGGCGAGATCACCAACCTCCCCTACCTGCGCAAGATAGCTGAGAAAGGGACACCGGTGATACTCTCCACCGGCATGTCCACTATTCAAGAAGTTGAAGAGGCCATCCAAATCCTGACAGGAATCCATCCAACTACTCCGGAGAGATTCAAGCCGACCCTTACACGCGATGACATCATCGTGCTTCATTGCAACACTCAATACCCGACACCATACCGCGATATCAATCTCCGCGCCATGAACACACTTGCAAAGGAGCTTGAAGTGAAGACCGGATTCAGCGACCATTCATTAGGCATAGAGGCTCCAATAGCTGCAGTGGCAATGGGAGCATGTGTGATTGAGAAACATTTCACTCTGTCTCGCGAGATGGCAGGTCCTGACCACAAGGCATCTCTCGAACCTGATGAACTTAAGGCTATGGTGACATCCATACGCCATATAGAGGAAGCCTTAGGTGACGGAGTAAAACGGGTTACTGATTCTGAGCGACCCAACATTGAAATCGCACGAAAAAGTATCGTTGCCACCCGTCCTATAAAGAAAGGGGAGCTTCTGACAGAAGAGAACATTTATGTGAAGCGTCCGGGCAACGGCGTTTCGCCCATGCTATGGGACAAAGCAATAGGCACGGTAGCCATACGCGACTTCGCACCTGACGAACTGATAGAATTATGATAGCCGTAGCCACTTCCACAAGAGCAGACTGGGGTCTGCTTACCCCTCTTATCGATGAATTCAAAAAGCAGCATATTCCATATACTGTCATAGCCTCAAACATGCACCTGATTCCAGAAATGGGAAAGACGGTGGAAGAGATTCGAGCAGCGGGTGAAGAGCCTATAGAACTTCCCACTGCCGGAGCAAACGTTTCCGAGACTTTAGCCAACTCTACCCGAATGCACGGAGAATGGTTTGCCACTAATAAACCGGATGCTGTCGTGATCTTGGGCGACCGTTACGAGATGCTCGGCGTGGCGTCAGCCGCCACAATAAACGGCATACCCATCATCCATATAGCAGGTGGCACCGTCTCGGAAGGGGCTATGGACAACGCCATCCGTAATGCCATCTCCCAGCTTGCGTCGCTGCATCTTACAGAGACAGAGAACTGTGGTGCCCGGCTGGAAAATATGGGGATCGACAAAGAAAGCGTCATAGTTACAGGTGCCATCGGAGTTTGGAACACTCTTAACGTGCCGCTGATGAGCCGGGAGGAACTGCAGGAATCACTTGGACGCGATTTACCGGAGAAGTTTTTTGTCGGCACATTGCATGCAGCTACGCTCGACAATGTATCTCCGAAGGAACAAATGGAGGAGTTTCTTGCGGGAATAGAAGGTTTTATGAAAGCACGTCCCGGGTATGGAGCTATCCTCACCTATCCGAACAACGATACCGATCCGACTCCCCTCATCGCCATGCTGAGGGATTTCGAAAAAAGGCATCCGGAAAGCGTAATTGTAGTACCGTCGCTTGGTTTGAGAAGATATCTGTCGGCAGTAGCTCTTTCAGAGGGAGTGATAGGCAACAGTTCAAGCGGCATCGTGGAAGTGGCCTCATTGGGAGTTCCGACGCTTGACATCGGCATACGCCAGAACGGGAGGGAACGGGCCGTAAGCGTTGTCCATTGCGATGCTACGCGCGGAGCGATAACGATGAGTCTCTCGCTGATCACCACTCCGATGATAAAGGGAATAGCGGCAAAACGAGTCAATCCTTATTTCCATACGGATACCCCAAAAGTCATGACGGACGCCATCAAAGCATTCTTGAAAATATGAAGACATTATATCTGATACCGGCACGGGGAGGGAGCAAGGGAATTCCGGGGAAGAACATCAAGCCATTCTTAGGCAAACCGCTGATATGCCATGCCATTGACCAGGCACGCGAGGCGGGAGCCGAAGACGCGGATATTTGCGTCAGTACGGATTCGGAGGAGATACGAAAAGTCGTCGAGGGTTACGGGCTGAAGGTACCGTTTCTTCGGCCTGACAGTCTGGCGACAGATACCGCCGGAACATACGGTGTCATACTTCATGCGCTTGAATGGTATCTGGAGCATGGAGTTGAGTATGAGCGCGTAGTCCTTCTGCAGACCACCTCTCCCCTACGCAGAGCCGAGGACATCACCGGGGCCATTGATGCGTGGAAGCCGGGCATCGACATGGTGGTCAGCGTCTGCGAGGCTGCGACAAACCCCTATTACAACGCATTCGAGACAGATGCCGAGGGCAATCTGCACATCAGCAAGGGAGACGGCCATTATACCCGACGTCAGGACGCACCTAAGGTATGGGAATATAACGGAGCAGTCTACGTAATGGATGCAGCATCATTACGCCGAATGCCGATGTCGGAGTTTCCCGTACGCAGACCTTATGTCATGCCGACGGAGCGGTCGGTTGACCTGGATACGCCGGCAGACTGGATTAGGGCAGAACAAGTAGCGGCATTAATTGGTAATTGAGAATTTTTCCTAATTGAGAATTGTGAATTGTGAATTGTGAATGGGGAATTGAGAATCATTCTTCATTTGATGTCTCTTGATTCGCCTTGCGACGGCGAGAGTTGCGACGGTGTTCGTCGAGCAAAGCCCGGTGGCGCACGGCCCGCTGGCGGCGACGCTCAGCCTTCTCGGCCTGCTGCTGATCCTTATGGGCCTTGTGCATCTCGAGCTTCAGCTGCTTCTCCTTTTTGCGACGCACCTCGTCGCGCCCCTGGATGATTGACTTTACGTCTTCCGCCACATTTTTGTCCAGTCCCATATGCTTCAACAGCTTTCCCGCCATGAGGCCACCGATGTATTCATGGCGGGGATAGCGCATAGCGCCCGACTTATCACGCACGGCGGCGCGAAGCATCCCAATGTTGCCGAAGAATGCGGCCAACCGCTGCGTTTCATCCTCAACACCTTCTTCCTCAAGCTTTGCCACGGCGTCTATGCCCATCTCGAGCAGCGTCTTGTCGCCGGGCTCAGGTATTGTCTCAGAAAGCTCACACATAAGAGGGTTCATATGTTTCAATCCCCCGATTTCAGCCAGAACACCAAGTGACGCACGGACATTCCGGCCAAACAGCATCTTCTTAAACTCAGCGCACCAGCGTTCGCGCGAGACAATCGCCAACCTGTCTACACTCTCCTTCAAAGCCTCCATGGTAGCCTCGTCGATCTTCCAGCCGAAACGGGCTGCAAACCGCAGGCAGCGCAATATGCGGACCGGGTCATCATCAAACGTTTCATACGGATCCATGGGAGTACGTATGACACCTTCGCGAATATCATGGACACCGCGTCCCGTCATATCAAGTATCTCGCCGGTCTTGATACTGCGGTAAAGAGTGTTCACGGTAAAGTCCCGCCTAAAACAATCCTCCTCTATGGTACCGTTGACCACCTCCGGGCAACGGCTTGTCTTGTCGGTGTATTTCTCCGCACGGGTCTGCACCACTTCAATCTCCTCTTCGGGAAACTTACGTAGACGCAGCTTCGCCGTCCCGAACTTGCGGAACAGCACGGGCATCTCCACCAGATATTTTCGGCGGAGGAGCCATATCGCGAACTTCACGCCGCCGTCCGGGAGGTCAACCGCGATATCCACATCGTGGATGGGGGTGCCGAGTATCTCGTCGCGCACGCAGCCTCCGACGGCATAAAGATGGCCATCCCACTTTGTGCCCTCGCTGATACGACGGAAATAATCGAGTATCCTATGGTATGTTTTGTCAGTCATAGTATGTAATTTTGCCTATTGTTTAGCCTGCGCCGGAGCAGTCTGCATCTTTCCGATGTGCTTGATCTGCCATGCAAGCATGCATCCGGCCACGATGGTAGAAAGGAAGTCTCCTATAGGGAAGCAGGTCCATACTCCGTTGAGTCCATAGATGGGAGGGAGTATCATCAATGCAGGTATCAGGAATATCACCTGACGTGTAAGCGAAAGGAAAATAGATTTCGTAGCCATGCCAAGCGACTGGAAATAGTTGGTCACCACGATCTGGAATCCCACCATCCAGAAGCCGACAGTAGTGATATGCAGGCAGTTGACCGCACAAGTGATCTGATCGGCATCCTGCATAAAGAGCTTCGCTATCATATCGGCGTTAGTGGCTCCGATTATTGATCCGGTGGTAGTGATGCATACGGCAGTGAGGGCTGCAAGCTTAAGCGTACGGAACAAGCGGTCGAATTTTCTCGCACCGTAATTATAGCCGAGGATAGGCTGCATGCCCTGACAAATACCAATCACGACGAATACGAAAATAGTCACGAAACGGTTGAACACCACCACTGCCGCGATAGCATCGTCGCCACCATATTTCAGAAGAGAGGAATTGACAACGGCATTGACACAGCTGCCCGCCACATTGATGAGGAATGGCGACATACCGATATAGAGAATGGAAGTTATGACGCGCCAGTCGAACTTGAATGTACCGCGTTCGAAATGCAGAGTGACATCCTTACGGAAGAAATGCTGCATGACAAAGATTGCAGTTATCACCATCGAAATGTCAGTGGCTATGGCTGCTCCCTTTATGCCCCACTTGAATCCGAATAGGAAAAGCGGAGCGAGAATTGAGTTTAGGATGGCACCTATCATATTGGTCCACATGGCCTTCTTGGGATAACCGGATGCGCGCATCACGTTGTTGTAGCTGAACGTGAGATTCATCAACACCATTCCGGGAAGTACCCACGTCAGGAACTCCTTTGCATACGGCATACTGGCGTCGGAAGCGCCGAAAAGGCGCAGGAGAGGTTCGAGGAAAATGTAGAAAGCAGTAGTGTATAGTATTCCGATAAGGATGGTAAGCTGCACCGAGTTGCCGAGGATTATAGCGGCCCTCTTATGGTCTTTCTGACCAAGCACGATAGAGATCCGCGTAGCGGCACCGGCACCGATAAGCATACCGAATGCAGTACCGAGATTCTGCACCGGGAACGTCACGGCGATGCCCGCCACGACATTGGGATCGTCAATGGCATGCCCGATTACAATAGAGTCTATTATGTTGTAGAGAGCCATCACGACGGTACCGATCACCGCAGGCAAGCTATATTTCCAAAGAATCTTGCCTATCGGAGCGGATGCAAGTTCACGAAGCCTGTTGTCGGAGGCATCCTTGGAGGGTGTGGAAGGGTGATTTTCTCTCATTATCGTACTATTTTGTAATTTTTATTGTGGAATCCTTAAATATAAACAATCATCCGCGCTTTTTTATTGTTATAAATAACAAGGGGCGCATTAATTGTGAGTCCCGATATCCAAAGGAGATAACTAAAAATAACATAGGAACCCACTTATCAAAACAAAAACGACAATGAAAATCAAGGCATTATCCTGCACACTACTCGCAGTTCTCCTGCTTCTCGCAGGATGTAATACCACAAACCTCGGCAAAGGCGCAGCCATCGGCGGCGGCGGCGGAGCAGCCCTCGGCGCAGGCATCGGCGCCCTCATCGGCAAAGGCAAAGGCGCAGGCATCGGCGCAGGCGTAGGCGCGGCCGTCGGCTCAGCCGTCGGCATGATCATCGGCAAGCACATGGACAACCAGCAGAAGAAGCTGGAGGAAGAACTTAAGAACGCCCAGGTAGAAAAGACCGAAGTAAACGGCACCCAGGCAATCAAGGTGACCTTCCCCGGCGGTATACTTTTCGCAACAGGCAAGTCCAATATCCAGCCAGGCGCACAGGCCGAGCTCGTATCTTTCGCTGAGTCTCTCAAGCAGAATCCCCTTACAGACGTAGCCATCGGCGGATACACCGACAACACCGGCAGCATGGCAGCCAACACCAAAGTTGCCGACGCACGCGCCAACTCCGTAAAGGTATTCCTTGAAGGTCAGGGTATCGCAGGCGACCGTATTGAAGCCAAGGGATTCCCGATGACCGACTACGTGGCAAGCAACGACACCGAAGCCGGACGCGCACAGAACCGTCGCGTGGAGATCTACATCTACGCTTCCGACGACATGGTGAAAGCTGCTGAGAACGGTCAGCTCAACTAATAAGGGAACCACATGAATCGGAAGATTCATGACCACACATAAAGATCCACCCTGTGACGGCAATGTTACAGGGTGGATGTCCATATACACAAATCTTATAGTTCCGACACTAAGGAATTGTGCATTTTGAATAAAGCATGGCAATGTCATCGAAAAAGTAACCATACACGCGTAAGGACGCACACGGAGTGTGCTTTCTACTTCGGGGATATTGCCTAATCAAGGTGCAACATTTCATACTGAGACAACCCAATATGAGAACGCCCTTACACCAATCGCTTCTTACTTTCCTACTGCTCCTCTCCCTTCTGCTCACACATACAGAATCAAAAGCACAGATCCTCGTGCCCGACGGGTATGAGGAAAATACCGATTCCATAAAGAAATCAATGGACATCGGGCCTTTCTTCGGCCTATATAAGGACAATTATTTCGCCTTGGGGACCGATCCTTTCCATAAGCCCGACAAATACAACTCAGGCATCAAATTCCAGCTCTCCATATCGCAGCGGCTGACCAACGCTACGCTGCCATGGGGCACATATGTCTATTTGTTTTTCACTCAGAAGGTTTTCTGGGAGATATTTCAGAACTCAATGCCCATGAGCGACCTCAACTTCAATCCCGGTATCGGATGGTCGAAGCCTTTCTTCGTAAAGGACCGCTACTGCGGAAAGCTGACCCTCATTCTCGAGCATGAGAGCAACGGCAAAGACGGCGAAGCATCCCGCTCATGGAACAAGGTATCGCTCGCCGGAAGCGCATACGTCACCGACTGGCTGTCGGTGCATGCCAAATACTGGATTCCAATCGTAGACGGCATGAACAACAAGGACATCCTGAAATACAGCGGCATCTTCCACATGGGATTTCAGCTCAACTCGAGAGACCGCCGTTTTACTCTCGGCGCCACATTCGTCAAGCGAGAGGGCTGGAACATGAACTGGAACACGAGCATTCAGGCCGGATGGCGCATACATAAGGAATCCAACCAATATCTGTTTCTTGACTTTTATAACGGATACGGAGAAGGGCTGCTCGCATACAACCAGTTTCACAACCGGATTCGCTTCGGAATCCTAATCCGTCCGAATTTCTTCTCGGAATATTGAGGGAGGTGTAAGCTGTCAGCTATAGGCTATCAGCTATCAGCTGTCAGGTGGGCGATGTCAGCGGGCGTATGCACCGAGGGCAGGATTTCCCCATTCAAGACGGTTGACCCCGTCCATATCCTTCAGGCACAGAGGCGTGACGTATTCAGGATTTCCGGCACCGATGGCAGGCGAATCCTCCTTCAGCCGATAATTGAACAGATATTCGTCACGAATCGTCTCAAATTCCGGATTCTCATCCCATAAGCATGATATGAAGTGATCATCATCCGAACCTTTGACTCCAAGGAGCACGTTGCGAAGGTAGACTTCGGACTCTTCAAGATCGCCGGGAGAAATCGGAGAAGTGATGCCGTAGACGATGCAGTTTTCAAACGAGGCCTTCATAAGGGGATTTGTAATGCCGGAACTTTCCGACCTTTTAAGATAGGAAAGCGTAAGTATGGATTCCGGAGAAATAGCAAAAAGATAGTAATTCGCCATCGTACACTGCACGAACCGGTGTTCTCCGCCACGCAGATAGACTACAGCCTCCCCGCCATCGGAAAAGCAGCAGCCGTAGGCGTCCACCCTCGCATGCTCCGACCTCAGAACATTGCCCTGCGAATTATGGAGCCATGAATTGACAAGCGTCAGCTTGTCGCGGTCGGTCACACCGCAACTGTCAACCACCACACCGTGGACCGTAGACTGCATCTCTACAAATTCCATACGGTTGCCGAAAGATTCCGGAGCAAACCTGACGCCCTGCCATTGCCCGGCAAGTATCTCATACCCCGTGTCGGGGAGCACATTGTCGAGGCGGTCGCCGCGCAGACTGATAGTCTTACCCGTCTCACCCACAGCTATCAGGCGTCCGTCGACCTGGAGCACACCCTTGTCATGGAAAAGCAGGCGCGTCCCCGGCTTAAGCGTCAATGTCGCTCCCGAGGCCACCCTGAGAGTGTCGAAGACCACATAGGGCATTTCCGCGTCAAAGACAGCGTCGCGCTCAAGAGTGACACCACGCAGACGCCTGACGTTCTGTCCATATGCTTCGAGCGTGACGGTCTGTGTCACTCCGTTAGTGACAAAATCCATCATACCCTCAACTATAAAGGGGCGAGGGTCATCGTTAGACTGGATAAGGCACTCCACGAAAACGAATATTGAATCGTTTGCCCGGATCTCCACGTTTTCAAATGTCTTGCCGGAGACACCGTCAACGTTCATTGAGAAGACACCGTCGTCACTGCGCATCCGGATACTTGAGATATTGACAGCCTTGGACGCCCGGTTGAATACCTTCAGACGTGCGGTGGGCGTACCGAGATCAGTGAAGACGGTATCAAAGCGCAAGGTATCAGTGGAAAATGTCAGTATGTCTGATGGGGAATCCGTGAAATCATCGGAGATACAGCTTACAGCCATTGTAGACATCACGACCAATATCACGGAGGATATGAAGAAAAAAAAGAGTGTTCGCATTGTTCTCATATACGAAAAACGTCAATTATAACGTAAATATTATATGAAGTATATGATAGTGGCCGGAGAGGCATCCGGCGACCTTCACGCCTCCAGGCTGATGGAGGAGATCAAGATACAGGATAAAGAAGCCGACTTCCGATTTCTGGGAGGCGACCTTATGGCGCGTGCGGCCGGACGTGATCCCGAGATACACATCGAGAAGATGAACGTCATGGGATTTTCGGAGGTAATACGGGCCCTTCCTACTGTACTGGCCAACCTGAAACGTGCGAAGGAGGTGCTTAAGAGCTTCCGTCCGGATGTCCTTATTCTTGTAGACTATCCATCTTTCAATCTCAAGCTTGCGGCATACGCACATTCGCTTGGAATCAGGGTCGACTGGCTGATAGCCCCCAAAGTATGGGCATGGAAGGAGTGGCGCATCCCTAAGCTAAAAAAATACCTTACCAATCTCTACAGCATACTTCCTTTCGAACCGGCATACTTCAAACGCCACGGCATGGACGTAAGGTATGTCGGCAACCCCACAGTGAAGGAAGTGGAAGAATCGCTCGCCCACATTCCGCCGAAAAAGCATTTTTTCGAGCGGCAGGGAATTTCCGACACACGCCCCATCATATCAAACAACCCCGGCACAACAAACGATAACAAA
>JAIDSM010000072.1 GCA_029061225.1 Muribaculaceae bacterium | reverse complement strand
ATAACAACTTCGGGGTCTATGATCCCTTATTTATTCAGCAGTCGCTTATTTTAGTGACATTAGACTTAAGACTTAAGACTCAAGACTCAATTCTCAATTATACTAACATGCGGATAAGCTGGATTTTCTCCCTTATAGTGCTCCTGATCGTGGGAGCGGTGGTGGCGCTGATGCTTCTCGAAGCAGGCAGCGTCACCTATACCGTAGTGTGGGGTGTCGCCCTAATCGGCATTCTGCTCCTCGCGGTCTTCTACCGAAACGTGATGAAGCCGCTGCGCTCCATCGCTAACGGCATCGACCTTCTCCGCGCCCAGGACTTCAGCAGCCGCCTATCACCTGTAGGCCAGCGGGAGGCAGACCGGATAGTGGATATGTTCAACGGCATGATGACCTCCCTCAAGCAGGAGAGGCTGAAGCTGCGTGAGCAGAACCATTTCCTCGACCTCCTAATCGAGGTCTCGCCGATGGGTATAATTATGCTGGGGAGAGACGGAAGGATATCGAGCGCCAACCGTGCCGCCGCCCGATTCCTGGATTTCGACACAGCCAAGGACCTTACCGGCATAGCCCCCGCAGAAATCAACTCATCGCTCGGAAAAATGCTCTGCAACCTCAGAGACAGGGAAATGAGAGTTGTGAGGCTCAACGACTCGATGGTCTACCGTCTCTCACGACTTTCCTTCATGGAGAGCGGCATGAGCCATCCATTCTATCTGATCGAGAAACTCACCGACGAGGTGATGAAGGCCGAAAGAAAGTCGTATGAGAAAGTGATCCGCATGATGGCCCATGAGGTCAACAATTCCCTCGCCGGAATCATCTCCGTGCTGGAGACAGCCTACGAGGAAATCGAAGATCCTGACCTGAAGGAAGCGATGACGGCCTGCAAGGACAGATGCCGCGACATGGGAGGATTCATCACGAAATTCGCATCCGCGGTAAAGATACCCGAACCGAACAGGATAAATACCGACCTGACGCATCTTCTCCGCAGCCGCATCCCCCTGTTTGAAAGCATATGCTCGTCGACGGGCTCAAGGCTCACCATGGTGCTCCCGGAGGAAGAGACACCGGTATTCATAGATCCGGTGCTGATGGAGCAGGTAGTGACCAATATCGTGAAGAACGCCGCCGAAAGCGCAGCGGAAGGCGGCGAGGTGGAGATCCGCATAGAGGGTCCCGGCGCCCGGCTCGTCATCACCGACAACGGTCCCGGAATCAGCCAGGAAGCGGCCGACATGCTCTTCACTCCCTTCTTCACCACAAAAGAGACCGGACACGGCCTGGGACTGCTGCTGGTCAGCGAAGTGCTGAACTCCCACGGCTGCCGCTTCTCACTCGAGACGTGCGACGACGGCCTGACCCGCTTCCGCATCAAATTCTAACAATTATGGGTAGGCGATTTCCCAACCGCCCCGATCCGACACAGTCCTATTCAAAAAACCGTCTAAGAAGTCCATACGTCGCCCCATACAGCCTCATCAATGCCTCGGGAAACCTCCTCCCGAGTATCATAGCCCCGATAGTCATGCCTATGAGTATCTTTATTTCAACCCCATGGTCAGGTCCGATGAAGGCTGCCAGCAGCCCGACCATGCTCATGAATGCCACACAGACTATAAGCCCCATCAATGCTTTCAAATATTCCATCATATCGTTGTCTCCGGTTATCAGTTATTTAAGTTTCGCAAGCTCAACTTAAGGGTTATTGGTTATAAGGTTAATAACCCTTTAACCAATTAACCTTATAACCCTCAACTTTCGCTTGCGAAAGTTGAATCAGTTATAATGCAAAATTAATAAAAAATCCTCCTCATTCAAAAAATAGCGTTGATAATTTTGTTATTAAGGCATATGACCTCGTTTCTGATCACCCACTGGCCCATCATCGGCGCATTTCTCTGCGGCCTTGGACTCGCCGTCTTACTTGTCGCCATAGTGTCATGGTGGAAGCGAGGCAAGGCACGCCGCAGCGGAAAGCGGGGGGAGAAGATGGTGGCGAAGGAACTGGCCAGACTGCGCAGAAAGGATTATATCGTCATCAACGACCTGATGCTTCCTACATCGAACGGACGCACATCACAGATCGACCATGTGGTGGTGTCGACACGGGGGATTTTCGTGATAGAGACCAAAAACCATGCCGGACGTATCTCGGGCGCGGAGCATGCCCAGTACTGGCAGCAGCATCTATCTTCCCAGTCGCGTACATTCTACAATCCCATCCTTCAGAACGGCAGCCATCTCCGGGCCGTAAGAAGGCTAATGCCGAAACTGGATGCGGAGCTTTTCTCCTCCATGGTGGTCTTCACGGAGGCATGGAGGCTCGACATCAAGGCTGATGAGATAATCATGGAACGCCGCATTCTTCCCGACCGCCACATACAGCGCACGCTTATCCCTGAAGAGGAGGTGAAAAAACGCTGGTGGCGTCCATGGCGAAGTCCCGTGGTGCTCGACAGGCATAAGATAGCGACCCGGATCGAGGGCATGCTCGAGGAGATCGAGAGCCGCCCGCGTGTCATGGACCGCGACTCCATGCGAGCCATCGCCGAGAGACTTATCGCCGCAAATGTCACAGACAGCTCGGTCAGAAAGCAGCATACGGAGTATGCGCGACGCACTTCGAAGGATGTGTCGGCCGACATAAGCAAAGGGAAATGTCCCCGTTGCGGAGGGGAGCTGACTGTCAGGAAAAGCGACAAGGGAGAGTTTGTCGGCTGCTCAAACTATCCGAAATGCCGTTTCACATGTTCGATTGACAAAATCCACCACTAAAAAGCCATCAACACGTAAGATTAATAGGAAAAAGATAGAAAATATATGCCAATTTCTATATTTTAACATTATTTAACGAATAGGGGAGGGTATTTTAAAAAATTATGATTACCTTTGCAGAAATTTTTAAGATTTGCGCAAATTCCAAACATTCTGCCAGTCTAAGACCGGTAATTTAATTTTTTTTATTTTAACATCTATTGTATGAGACTACAAATCGGAACCCTCTTGTTGTCGGCCCTTGCGGCATCAACTATGAGTGCCCAGACTCCGACTGTCATGCAGGACATCTATTCCCAATCGGGAGGAGCGTCGCTAAAGGCAGGCGAAACGGTGGTCTATAGTTTCGGCAGCTGGCATGCCGGAAGCATGGACGGAGACGTGACCTTGATGTCGCCCCTCTTCGAACAGATGCTTGCCGACGGCGCCACATCACTCGTAGAAGGAGTGACCGCCGAGACCGACGGTATCTCTGTAAGCTGGAACAGCGTCGACAGACAGATCTCAGTCATCTGTAAATCCGGACAGGCCGGTCACACTTCCGTGCTTATCGCCACCATGGACGGAGCTACACGCGGCATGGTGAGCGTCGATGAAAGCCCCGCCGTCATATCTATGGCGGATTACGCTCCGGGCATCTACGCCGTAGCAGTAGCCGTTGACGGCAAACTAATCAAAACATTTAAAATCAATCTAAAATGAAAAAGTTTCTACTTTCTTCCCTTATAGCTGCAGCTGCAGCAGTGCCCGCTCTCGCCGGCGTTGACAATATCAACTATCAGGCTGTCATCAAAGACGGCAATGCCGTAGTGGCCGACAAGAGTGTCGCCCTCAAGTTCGAACTTCTCGACAAGGCTGATAAAGTAGTTTATTCAGAGATTCAGTATGCCAAGACCAATGCCGCCGGCTACGTTTCATGCCAGCTCGGTCAGGACAAGGATATCACAGAGCTCGAATGGGGCGACCTGAAACTGAGCGTGTCCGTTGATCTCGGAAGCGGCTATCAGCCTGTATCAAACGAGGCTATTTCTTCAGTGCCTTCTGCCATCTACTCTCTCCGCAGCGGTGACACAGACACCCTCAGAGAAGAAGTTGACGCTTTCGCCACTATGGTGGAGAACCGCTTTGACCAGCTTCAGGGAATGGTTGAGTTCGAAGTCGATGAAATCAACGGTCAGCTCGAAAACCTCAACAATGTCTCGACAATTGTTCGCGCTAACGAAGAAGCCATCGATCAGCTCAACACCGACACAGACGCTTTTGCAACAATGGTGGAAGGCCGCTTTGATCAGCTCCAAAAAGATGTCGAAAATCTTGACAATGACTTGGAGAACATCAAGGAGAACCTCACCAATGCATTCAACGTAAAGGATGAAGAAATCGCTGAAATCAATGGTCAGCTTGAGAACCTCAACAACGTGGCTGCAGTAGTTCGCGCTAACGAGGAGGCTATCGAAGAGATGCAGGGTGATTTCAAGAACCTCGACGAAAACCTAACCAACGGATTCAAGGAGATGGACGCCAAATTCGAGGAAGTGAACGGCCAGCTTGAGAACCTCAACCAAGTGGCTGCGGTAGCTCGTGCAAATGAAGAAGCTATCGCATCTCTCGAAGAAAGCACTGACGCTTTCGCCACCAGGGTCGAGAACCGCTTTGATCTCCTTCAGAAGGAGGTAGAGCTCATGAACCCTGAAGAAGAGATCAAAAGCCTTAAGGCTACCATCGCCAATCTTGAAGAAGAGATCGATAATCTTAAAGAGGGCATGCTGGAACTCATGAAGATGGTTCAGGGCGAAAATTTCGAAGGTCCGAGCCCACTTAAATAAGAAACCGGCTTAAACAAGAGTTCAGCGAGATTAGCTCAATGATAAGAAAGCATCCTGAAAGCACAGACTTTCAGGATGCTCTTCTTTTTTTATTGTAAAATCTCCCGTAGGTTTGTTATACTATAGGGCACCCGACAATTTTACAATCATACTCGATTGCCCCAGTTCCCTTAAACCACTTAAACCTCTCACCCCTTAAACCAACAACCAATGAAAAAACTTATTCCATTCGCAGCAGTCGCCATCTTGTTGGCCTCCTGTGCAAACGAGAAAGGCAACGTGAAAATCCAGCTTCCCGAGGACTTTGCTGAAAACACCATCGTAGTCAGCCATCTTACCATCAAGAATATGTTTGAGGCCACCAAAGCCGAAGATCTGACCGTGATCTATGATACGCTTGCCGTGAAAGACGGTGTAGCTGAACTCAGACTGGATCCTGCCGGACCTGCCCGCTACAGTATCGAGCCTCCGGTAATGGCCACAATGCAGCCGGAGTTCTACGCCCAGCCAAGCGAGGCCCTGACTGTCACCGTCAAGAGCTTTAATCCTCTTGATTATGAAGTGAAGGGAACCAAGCTTATGGAAGACATCATGGCCTACGACGCCACTGTCCGCCCAATCCAGCAGGAATACATGGCGCTCGTCAGCCGCGACGCCAACATTTCTCCCGAGCAGCTGCAACAGCAGATCAAGCGTTATGACGATGCTGTAAAGAAGTTCGTAAAAGAAAATCCAAACAGTCCGGCTTTACCTTTTGTAATCACAGAACTCAGCGGAGATGACTTCAAGACAGCCTACGACAACCTGACTCCCGAAGCCAAGAAGTCGATCCTGATGCCATTTGCCGAAGCTTATAACAAAGATGTGGAGCAGATGCAAAGCCAGCGAGATGAAGAGGAAGCCCGCAAGGCCGAGGTTGCATCCGGAAAAATCGAGGCTCCCGGTTTCACCCTTCCGGACCTCAACGGCAAGAAGGTCAGCCTCTCCGACTTCAAGGGCAAATGGGTAGTGCTCGATTTCTGGGGCAGCTGGTGTGGCTGGTGCGTCAAAGGATTCCCGGCCCTTAAGGAGGCTTATGAGAAATACGGCGACAAACTCGTGATCATCGGCATAGACTGCAACGAATCGGAGGCCGAGTGGCGCGAGGGTGTGAAAAAGCATGAGCTCCCATGGATCAATGTCTACAATGGCAACGACCAGGCTCTCTACCAAGCCTACAACATCACCGGATTCCCGACCAAAGCCATCATCAACCCCGAAGGCAGACTCGTGAATCTCACCACTGGCGAGGATCCGGCATTCTTCACCGCCCTTGCCGATTTCCTCAACTGATCATTAACCCTATGATTACCAAAGGAGCGCACCCTCGTGCGCTCCTTTCATTGTTTTCTTCCTTGCTTTACTATTTTCTTGTCGAGTGTAATTGGAGCATACTCCCAGTAAGGCTTCATCTTGTCGCGAAGCTGCGCTACGCCACAAAGTCTCTTCTCCAGCTCTGAAGCTGTTCCCTTTATGAGATGAAGCCACAGCCCCTCTATTTCAGCTGCATTCATTTCCCGCCCGGCAAGATACTCGGCAAATATCGAAGGTCTCCTCAAGAATCCCCTGCCTGCCATAACGCCGTCATACCGTGACGACAGGGCTTCAATATCCTTCGGAGACGTAATTTCTCCGTTGAAAATGACCGGATGATTCAGCTTAGATGTAAACACCGCAAGATCATCAAGCAGGAGCTCTCCTTTATACTGTTGCGCGGCAGTCCGAGGATGAATCGTAATATGTCTTAGCGGCATCTCATTCATAATATCAGCCAAACGTAATGCCTCCGAGGGATCCTTCACCCCAAGACGCATCTTGACAGAAAACTCTATGGAGCCGGCATATGTTTTCATCTCCTCCCCTATTTCTGAGATAACCTCCGGATGTAATATTATCCCGGCCCCGCGTCCTTTCCTCACCTGCGGCGGAAACGGACATCCCATATTCAAGTCAATTCTTTTGGCTCCAGCATCCGCAAGAGTCTCCACAAGCAAACGCCACTCCGCGACATCCCTGAATATAATCTGGGGAGTGACGTTAATGCCATGGTTAAGCTCCGATGTAAAGTCACGTAGGTCACGCCCCCTCACCTCTCCCTTCTCCACCCGGATAAAAGGCGTGAAATACTCCACCTCCCCCTGCGATGCCCCGAACATATCGAAATGCACTCTCCTCCACGCCGCCTCCGTCAGCCCCTGCAGCGGCGCCACCATCAACCTGAATTCCTTTTCCGTTTCCATACCGCAAAATTACCAATTTCCTCCGTACCTGCCAAATATTTCATCATTGGTCAGTATGGTTGGGACGCACGGCCCGTGAGTCCACTTCCCCAAAGCACAATTCCACTTATAAATCCTATACATAAAGGATGCCGGACCATCAGCCAAGCTGACAATCCGGCGCTTTATCTTTTCTTAGAGCGATTGCTTATCTCGCCTTGTTAAGAATGATATTGAACTCATCATTTCCATTGAGTTTAGCCCTAAGCGAGAAGTAATCTCCTTTCATCTCGACGGGAGCCATCTGCAGTGCGGTACAGACAGTATCCGGCACGTTCTGCACGTACATGAAGACCGCCGCACCGCGATTTCCGCTCATTGCCACGATAAGGACGTCATTGCTGTTCTCACCCGTTGGCTCTGCATATATAAGTCCGGCCACCGAATTGTTGCTACCTCCATTGATCATACGAAGCATCGGCACCTGATTGAGGATTGTAAATGCGGCATCCCCCGTTTCCTTGATCTGAGCGGCATTGAGGTTGTATGCCGTAGCCAGATTTCCCTCAGAGAGTGTAAAACCATAGTCCGGCATCGCTGATATATCCATCGGAAGATTATAGTCCGGACTTGAGACTGAAACATTCGGGATATTTGAGAGGGCCTTATAGGCATCCTTAAGGCTCATGGCCGAAGCCCCCAGCGTTACGCATAGAAGGGCGATTATCGAAAGAAGTGTCTTTTTCATAGCAATTATTATTTTTATGATTTCCAAAGTTAAAACAATCACATCAGTCTCAAAGTTTAATCCCTCCTCTCCGCCACTTAGTAGGGACGCACGGCAGGTTTCCCGCAGATGAGACAGCCGTCACGTGAAAAGAATTACAATTTAATACTGAATGTAGAAATCTCAATATTTTGCCATCAGAAGTTAGTTAACTAATATACTGTAATAACTAAACTTATTTATATTTTGTGTGACTCAGAATCTCCTTTTCGCAGGCTGGAATTTTGCAGCTATTTTGGGGAATGAAGGATGCGAGACAAGGCTTCTCTGATGTATGTCATATTTAGACCGTATAGGGTTCCACTTGCATTTTTCATAGGCAACCCCTAATTTTTCAAGAGCTTTATCGGTCATTCCTAACACATTATAGATTGAGGCTTGAAAATTATCATCATTTTGATCCAAATCACTCAAAACCTCATCTTTTTGCCCCAGATAGCATTTTGCATAGATCTCCGGCCCCCCTACATAACCATCCTCACTCAATTCAACCACTTTTATGAAATCCTTTTCTGCTTCATCATCTTTGCCCGAAAGTTTTTTCGCTATTCCACGTCGCAGATAGAGTTCAGGAAGATCCTCTGTTTCCCAAAGGTCTGATTCAATAAAATCATCCACCTTGGCTATGGCCTCATCGTATTTCTCAGCCAAAGTAAGATCTGCAATCAGAGAAACGACATAAGATTTGATATACGGAGATTCAACAAGAGCCTCTTTTTCAAAATTCAATGCACTTTCAAGGCCATAAGCTCCACGTAGTGTACCGAATCTATTGTAGTACCATGACTCTGTATGATCTTCTTCACCCATTGAATCAAGAAGCTTAAGGGCCGTCTCGTATTCACCCATCGACATGCGAATGACGACTCTATACATGGCTATATCATAGCGACTGACAAGACCATAGTCATCAATATCTTCATCACTCCATGATTCAAGCTTATCTTCAAGTTTATCGAGATATTCGAGGGCATTATAAAAATAACCGTTTTCTTTGGCCAAATGAGCCATAAGATGCAAGGCTGAAATAGAATCGACAGAACTAACATAATAGCCACTTTTCGCTTTTTGATGTATTTTTTTCTCAGCAAGCGGCAACGCATATTGAGAGTCTTTCTCAGCGACAACGCCTAACAAATTATTCACACCGCTATCGCTTGGGAAATCTGCTGCCAGGTCTGTTGCAATATCGATAGCCTTTCTGTAATCTTTAAGGAAGAAGTGTGCATATGCAGCGTAATATTTACCATCGGAAGCATCAGGATAATCTGTAAGTACCTTCTCAGCATCGGCTAATACTTTTTTAAAATTGCCAGCCCGAACATCTTCCTCAACGTTTTCAAAAGGATAGGGTATGTCATTACGATAATAATCATAATACGATGTTTTATCCCCATATAAATGACATTCATCAAAATACTCCTCAGCAAGCTCCTCCACCTCGATAGAATCCAGGTCATTCTCATAGACCTCCACATCCAGATAGGCCAATGAATCCGGATCTTCGACATAGTCGACTATACGTTCCGCATAAACGGATTTAGACACAGAGCCGGACATCAATGCCGGGCAAACGAGAGCAAAAGCAAGCAGCAAATTTAACAACACTTTCATTGTAGATTGAATTAGTTTACGTTTATAGCAGAGCATGTTTTATTTTCCATGGTAATCAGCTATGCAAAATTAACTAAAAATTCCAATAAATCGGCAATTTTTCAGAAAAAAACGCACCGCCCGGCAGTTTTACCGCAGGTGAAACCTCCCTCTGCGTACAAATTCCCGGTTGGTTCATAGCTATATTGGTTATGTCAATCGTTTCGGGAGCGGTGTAAATACCGTATCAACACTACTCGAAGAAAACAAAAGTAATCCTGCAGAGTTCCTTCTCGGCGACTATACCACATTCAAAGTTGTTGTTCAGAATGCTGATGTCATAGAAAATGGCACCAATGGCACCGATAAAACGCCCGGAATTATAGTGAATACTACGGAAAGTGGCACCGATAAATTTGAATTTGGCACCGATAATGGCACCAATGAGAGTGCAAATGTCACCAATAAAGGAACGATTGTCACCAATGATGTCACCAATAAAGGAAC
>JAIDSM010000071.1 GCA_029061225.1 Muribaculaceae bacterium | reverse complement strand
GTTGTATTGCTCGGCATATCCGAAAATGTAACGGAAGTTTTCTGTAGTCGTTCCAAGTGTGGTCTCATAATTCATAGTTCCATAAAACTCAGGAGAACTGTTCATGGTGAATATCACGCCGGTAGGCAGAATCTTCTTCATCAGACTCCCCTCATGCTTACCATCTTTTGAGTTATATGAAGTTGACGGGTAGAGAAGCCTCTCTATCATTGACCTCAGCATACCGGTTGGGTAGCCTAAATAGTTTGGAGAAGCCACTACAAGAGCATCGGCTGCAAGAATCTTTTCAAGAACCGGGCGCAATTCATCCTTGATAGCACAAAGTCCATTACACGTGTTCCCCTTTCGTTTACAAGCGAAACATGAATAGCAGCCTCTGTAGTTCAAACCATATAGATTGATCACCTCGGTTTCCGCACCTACACTTGAAGCACCCTCAAGGGCCTTGTGCATTAGCGTATCATCGTTCCAGCCTTTTCTCGGACTGGCATTTATTCCAATAACTTTCATTTTGTCTGAGTATTGATGTTTTCGTTAGAACAATATGGAATATCGGTTTGTTTGAACATTAAATATTCCATTTGGCTGTATTAATTTCCCGTTATGCCTCAAAATAAAAAATATGAGAATAATAGATATTGACACGACGACAAAGGAAAACCCTGAAGGATCTCGCTTTTCAAAAGACCTATTCATCTATCACGGTCCTTGGCAGGATGAGGAAGGACAACTTTTCCGACTTGACACATTATGCATATATTTTGTCAGGAGTGGGAGGCATATGTTCGTGCTGAATTCAATAGAATATGTTGCATACGCAGGAGAAATAATCATATCCCATCCTAATGACTTCTTTTCCGATCTCAGATTCTCCGACGATTTCTATTGCACTTGTGTTTACTGCGCACTCGATTTTGCATCAGAAGGCGTAGATCCTCTACATTTCCAACAATGTCTCCGCTATCTGCGTGACGAACCAATCCTTCATCTTGACAAGGAACAACTTTCGTTAATGACTTCGTATGTTTCTCTTATGGAGAAAAGAAACAGTTCAGATACATCACGAGGCTATCCTAAAGCAACGGAACTGATATGCAAAGCTTACATATCAGATATTTTCAACTTGCTATTGCAGGAAACTCCAATAGTAAAAAATCCAGAGACCAGAACCCGTCCTACGACTATCTATCAGGACTTTATTGATATTCTTGCAAGCAGTCGCAAAAAAGAACGTAATGTAAAACATTATGCAGAAAAATTATCCATAACACCCAAATATCTATCGCATATATGCAAAGTAATTAGCGGAAAGACCGCACCCGAATGGATTAAGGAATACGTCATGAATGATGCCCTACGCTATATCGTGGGAACAGACTTCTCAATCAAAGAGATCGCCATGCAACTGGGGTTTTACAATTTCGCTTTTTTCTGCCGCACTATTAAAAAGCATTTTGGCAGAACACCTCTTGAATTACGAAATCAAAATATTCATGGAGATTCAGATTAATAACCATAAAGATGTCATCCTATCTAAATAATGTTTAGAGACTATACATTAAATAGCCATAATTATGGCATCTGCTATTTTCTGACGGTTTTCCATTGCTTTTTCAGTCAGAAAGATACCGTTTTTAGAGCCTGAGACTGCCTTGCGGATTATAAAACCATTCTCTTCAAGAGTATTTAGGGATCGGCTTATGGCTGCTCTATCTTTGCCGCCCCGTCTCGATATATCACTCTGGCTTTGTCCGTCCTTTATAAATAGATTCTGCAATATGGCAAACTGGGCATGGTTGAGCGGAAGATGTTCAAGCCGGAGGTGACAGGCCTTTCCGACACAATTTCCAACATATATAAGAAACATGTCTGGATCTCCCCCAGCGGTCTATATGACAACGGCGCGCTTCAGTTCTGCGTCAACAAACTCGGCATCGATCGACTCGTTTTTTCGGCAGACTGGCCATACGTCCCGATGACGGACGCGCGTGCATTCGTAGACAACGCACCATTGTCTGACACCGACAAAGAGAAATTCGCCCATCTTACGGCTGAAAAACTCCTGCACATAACGATATAGTATCCCTAATTTATAAATGGGGACTTCAGCATCAGGATAAAATCATCTCACATAGAATTAAGGATATTAAGAACAGGAGTAGTCGACTTTGCCTCAAGTGAGGTACATTTTTATGTGCGGTTCAACTCGTTTGCGATATAATCGTTTAAATAAAAAAGTAAAGCACAGAAATATGAATATTAAGGGAATAATAGAAAAGCGTGTATCGGTAAGGACTTTTGATGAGTCCCGTGAGCTTAGTCCGGTGGTTGTTGAGGATATCAAGCAATCCATTAGTAATGCGACTACTCCATTTGGAGATGGCTTTACCATTGACTTTAAGAAGTTCGATCTTAAAGGCCCGCAGACTCCCAGTACATACGGCACTATTTCCGGCGCGAGCTGGTATCTGCTTATGGGCATTCGTGATGATGATATGGCGGCTCTTGCTGCCGGATACGGAATGGAGAAGGTGGTGCTTAGAGCCACTGAATTAGGGCTTGGCACTTGCTGGATGGCTTTGACATTCAAAGGATCAGACTTCACAAAAGGCACGCAAATGCCCGATGATGAGCCGTTACGTATAATCTCGCCTGTCGGGTATCCCGCCAGAAAAAGAAAGATGCTGGAATCTATTACGCGAATGACCCTCGGAAGTGCCAAACGTAAGCCTATGGATGATTTGTTTTCTGAAGGTGAATTTGGGAATCCTGTCAAGGAGGGTAATAAATTCTACGAAGCCCTGGCGATGATGCGCCTTGCCCCCTCGGCAAAAAACACACAGCCCTGGAGGGCTTTGGTGCGAGGTGATGAAGTCTGGTTTTATTACGAGCAAAAGACCGAGGCATCGGTTCTTGACCTTGGAATCGGCCTCTGTCACTTTGACCTCACCATTAAGGAAGACGGACATGAAGGCATCTGGGAAAAGAGTGTTAATGCACCTGAAAAGCAAGGCTATATCCCTGTTGTTAAGTTTACATTGAAAGGTTGAGAACCGATGGTTGCTTTCGAATTGTAGGAAAAATCTGAATCTAAGAAATAATATTCAATGGCAGAAAGACTGATTTGCATTTATTTTAGTGCAACGAATACCACAAAGCGATATATCGAATCCTTTGCTGGGGCTTTGAAGCGACCTATCGACATAGATATCAATCTTGCGGATGACCTTTCGGCTCAGCTTCCGGATATTACCCCGGAGGATTTAGTGATTGTCGCTGCCCCGGTCTATGGAGGACGGATGCCCTCCCAGGTGTCTTCCAGACTCAAGGAGCTGAAAGGGAATCAGGCTAAGGCAGTTGCGATGGTTGTCTATGGCAACCGGGATTATGATGATGCATTGCTTGAACTTACCGACATTCTGAGTGATACGGACTTTGAAGTGATAGGCGCAGGGGCATTTATTGGCCGGCATTCAATTTTCCCGAAGGTCGCCTCTTCACGGCCGGACAATAAAGATATGAGAGCCCTCCGTAATTTTGCCAACGAGTGCCTTCGAGTTATAGAAACCGGGGAAAAGGGAGAACTTAAAGTAAAGGGCAACCGGCCCTATAAGAAAGCGGCAGGGGTGCCCCTTCATCCCTCCGGAGATCCTGAAGTCTGCAACCGTTGTGGAAAATGTGTGGAAAAATGTCCGGTTGATGCGATCAAGTCAGATGAACCATATTTGACCGATAGCAGTATTTGTATTTCGTGTGGCCGATGCATATATGTATGCCCCAAACATACCCGCAAATATTCCGGCTTGAAATATAAAATTATTGAATCAGTATTTACAGCAGCATTCTCGAAAAGGAAAGAAGCTGAATTCACTGTTATATGAAAGGTGATAAGAAATTTATTACTTTTGACAAGGTAGTCAGATTGATTCGTAAAGGGACCCTGTTGGCTGAAGGGCTGCTGTTTGCAGAAATACCAAATCATGGTTTTAAGTGCGACAGAATCAATGAAAACCTTATCATAATCGCCATAGTGGAAACAGGCATCCTCCGATTCAAAATCAATGGTTCTGTATATAATGTTTCCCAAAAAGAAATATTTGCCATTCATCCGGGAGACATAATAGAAGGCTTTGAAAATATAAGCGCAGGGGCAGGTTATTTGTTCGTGTGTTCGGTAAATCGGACAGTGGAATTGGTTAGGGAAGTAGATCTTTACCGCCTCTCTATGTCAGTAAAGAACAATCCCGTAATAAGGCTTTCTCCGCTATACTTCAACAATATCCTGAACTGTGCCCGAATGATAGGTGCCAAGGTTGCATCCCGTCAAAGCAACCAATACTCCTCACTGACCTGCCTGCATCTGACTGAAGCCATAACATGCGAGATATATGAAGGATTGAGTGAAAACGGCTTTAGTGATGATAATAAACTTTCAAGGGCTGAAATAATATTCCGTGATTTCCTGACGATGCTGTCGGGAATGTCAGTTCATCGTAGGGAGGTGGAGTGGTATGCCGATAAGCTGTGTATATCTCCGAAATATCTTTCCGACAATAGTTAAAAAATAAATGATTAATCGTTCGGGTGAAATGTCGGCTTTGTCAGCTTCATTACGGAGAATGCTTCTGGTCTTGTTCAATGAATTGTAAACGTTTGACTAAAGTTTTTTCACTTATCGGAGTTTTTAAGGCCCCGTCTCATAAAAAATGGGGGCCTTATTTTTATTGGATTTTTCGTCAGAAGTAATTTATCAATCAAATATTTTATTCAGCATTGTTTTTAAGCCACTCCGTGCGTACCGAATCCGGAAGATGCATTACTTTGAAGTCGGAGAAAGTGGCATTGAAGCCGTTGCCGTCTGGACTGGCAGCATACATTCCTATTTTTACCGGACGATTGGCTTCCATCCATGCATTACGCATCATATGATACTCCTTGTCATCATAAGAGTAGAAGATCTCAATGGCATCGCGGCGACGCACTGCCTTTATCCACAATGCTTCTACAGGTCTATCGAGTTCAATGACACTCCAGTCGGATGTGTGGTGAGTCACAACGGTACTTAAGTTAAACTTACCGTCGACAAACTCAATTCCACACTTTATGTAGTTCTCATGGTCGATACGTATCATCATTCCAGCCTGGTCGAAGCGCACCTTGTAGTCACCCTTCACCTTTACCTTTGCCTCAAACTCTCCTCCATATTCCGAGTAGTAGAAAGGAGCGTCATCCACGGTAAATCCATAGTGAGATATACGCCAATAGTCGCTGTTGGGAGTTACGAACATAGTGAGCTTGCCACCATTGATGTTCCATTCATCAGGTTCGTTAAACCAGTTCATTTTCTCGAGAGTCTGCGCCAATATCGATTGGCCCATAGTCAGGGCGAGCGCCACGATAGGATATCTAAGTTTCATTAGTTGAAGGATTTTGATTTAACCATTTTACAGAAATTACCCGATCATCAAAAATGAAAGGAATTCATACATCAGAACATCAATTATTTTCCTCTCATCATTGAATTACCGGATGATTTTATTATTTTTGCAAAGTTAACATCTTTTTCCTGAATAGACAATGGCTATAAATAACCATTTTGAGAAACTTGACAGCCTTTATAGCATTTTACGAAGTTTTTTAAATTGTTTTCGCTGGCACTGTTATGTCTGATTGTGGGTCTTGGGATCCTTTATGCATCCTTACTACGTGTTTGATGACGCGTCGTACGGTGCTCCATTTTGGAAATATGGCAAATGGCCTTACCGAACTGTAGCTTAACAGGATGATTGTAAGATATACGAGGGCGATTATAAGTAACCAACCATATATCTCTTTCATGGACACTACCAAGGCTTGTGTCTGCACCAGTCCATACAACTGTTCAAGTGGAGCGAAGGCTATTTCGGGATTGGTGTCTGTCACGTTGACACCAAGGAGGGCGGCATTTTTCGCCATCGTATGACGCAAGAACTCCCCTATTATAGCCGGTCCGAATGTCGCACCCATCACGGCTCCGGTAAAACCGTTGATCGTCAGAGCCTGCGGAAAGATCTGGAACGGCAGTCCACTTTGCACTATTGAGGTCAGGAACACTATCGAGATGATGACCGACGCCGCTCCACGGAAAAACAAAGGAATGAAAAGCATCTCTTTCTCAACATTATAATCGATGAAGAAATAAAAATATGCAAGATAGACGATGGCCAAAGCAAAACCGATAGCAGTCATAGTCTTATACCTCCACTTGCGCAAGGCGAATGTGAAGTAGGTGAAGCCACATCCGACAATGATTCCGGCAAAAACATACCAGTTGAGGTCTATGAGGTTTGTCTCGTCAAAGCCGAGAATGTTGGCGGCATAGCTGTGTTCAAATACATGTTCGGTGGCTATAAGCGTGAAGAAAACCAGATATATGCCGGTAGCGCGGATTACGTTTCGGTTCCTCACAGCCCGAAAACTGATATACGGATGATGCAGAAACAATGCCCTCCAGAAGTTGATACATAGACAGGCAAGACCGATAAGCGCCGCTCCCCTTATCTCCACGGCATCCCACCAATCGAAGTAGCTGCCATATACGCAGATAAATGTGAAACACATCATGAAGGCGGCCCAAAGCACCGCACCGATCCAATCGATGCCCAACAAAGGGATGAACATCGGAGCCCGCATTGGCCTTACAAGCAGCAGAACCATCGCAATCATCAGGGCGAGTAATCCCACCATTGTCCAGTGCATGTATTCCCATTGAGAGAAAAACGCCGTATAGATTGTGGCGATGCCGCTAAGCTGTATGACGCTATCTACTACTATGTATACGTAGCAGAAGAAAACCGCCATGTCGCGCACAGGAGTAAGCCAAAGCTGGATAGTGGAATTACACGCGAAAGTGGCCTGCATACGAAACCAGCCTGCCACAAAACATGTTGCCACCAACACCGGCACGGACGAAGTATAGGCGCATATGAGATTAGCTATAATAAGCACTATCGCGGACACGAGCAGCTGGGTGCATGTGGAGAATCGGAATTTGATGCGGAACATCACTGCGAAGTTTATAGACATTCCTATAAGCGAGGCGTATCCCGCCATCAGAATATCCTCCTGCATAAGGGCTGTAGTACCGACCATATCGGACGCGGCAGCGAGATACACACCGCCCGAGAACTGCACTATCAGGACAAAGAATATGAAAAGGTAGGGTTTCAATCTTCTTGGGATGAAATTCGGGACTTCCGGTATGTCAAACGGTCCCTGAGCAGCATGCCAATCTCCCATAATTTATAATTATTTATAAGCGGCAATGCATAATTCATAATGCATAATTGTTTGTCGCTGAATTTCAGATGAAAAGTAATTATGAATTATGCATTATGAATTAATAATGAACCAGGCATTCCACATTCATCCCGGCACGTAGCTTGGCCATGGCCTCAGGCTTGTTGTCAGGGCTGAACTCAATTCTGACAGGCACACGCTGACGCACCTTCACGAAATTACCTGCCGAATTGTCCTGAGGTAAGAGCGATAGGGACGCTCCGGTGGCAGTGGATATGGATTTCACCCTGCCATTGAATGTAACTCCCGGTATCGCATCCACCTTTATCTCGACATCGCTGCCCGGCCCGATATGGCGCAGCTGTGTCTCCTTATAATTGGCTGTCACCCATATATCCTGCGAATCAACGACGTCGAGTAGTGTCTGACCCGGTTGTACGAGCTGACCAACCCGTATCTCCTTTCGTGAGGTGTAACCGTCGCAGGGAGCTGTAATGACTGTATAGCTGAGGTTCAGTGCGGCAGTCTCGAGCAATGCTTTCGCAAGTTCGATACCGGCTTCCGACTGAGATATCCGCTGACGGTTTATGTCCACCACCGCCGAGGTAGCCGATCGTTGGCGTGAAAGCATTTCATAGCGGGCTTTCTTCGCCTCATAATCGGTCTTTGCACCATCGTATTGCTGGCGAGTGACGGCATCCTGTGACAAGAGTTTCTCATATCGGTCTAAATCCCTAGCCGCCATTTCCATAAGCACCTTTGCCTCGGCGATCGAGGCCTCGCTGACTGCGACATTGGCTGAAGCCGAAGTTTCCGAACGGTCTGCGACATCGCGTCCGGCAAGCGCGTTCTGATAATCTGCACGGGCACGCGCCACGTTCAGCCGCATATCGGCATCATCGATTATGACGAGGGTATCACCTTTTTTGACTGCCTCATACTCGTTGAAGCGGATTTCTTTGATGTAGCCCTGCACACGGCTGTTGACGGGAACTATCTGCTGGCGCACCTGCGCGTTGTCGGTAAACTCGACATTTCCAAGTTGGATAAACCGTGAGCCTACCCATATGGTGGCTACGGCGATTACTGCGATCGTGATGATATAGGAGAGTATCTTTTTGCTGCGGTGTTTCATATCTTTCCGGTGGTGAACAAGAATATGCTTCGAGATAGCGGACATGATCGGCGTTGACAGCAAGTGTCACTTCCTCGCGTGTGGCTTCGAGTTGCTCAAGAGCCTTTCGGGTTGCAACCTGACTTTTAGATAGAGCTTTGTTGCTTTTGTAGAGAGAGGAAATGTTATAGTCCACTCCTACTCCGATATACCAATAGCTTAGATTGCGGTTGATCGGAGGCACCTCAACAAGTATGGGGCCGTCTATGCTCCATCCCGCCTGCAGTCCTATCTTGGGCAGGCGTTCAGAAAGCACAAGCGATTCCGCCTTCCGGCTTATATCTACTCCTGAACGCGCAAGGCTCAGCGAAGGAGAGTTTACCTCGGCCTCAGCCTGCCACCATGCCGCTCCCTCCTTCGGCAAAGACCGCGTAAGAATAGTCGTGTCAGGGACAATGACGGTATCGTCGGGAAGTCCGGCTGTCGTCACGAGGTTGGTATTGAGGATATCGATTATGTTGTTGATTTTCACGAGTTGCAGCTCAAGATTGGAAACGAGCAGTTCATATCTTGTGATGTCGTTCTGCAATGCCGTTCCCTGCTCATATCTCGCCCTCATCTCCTGAAGTATTTTTTGGGCGGCAGAAATGTTTCCCTCCACTACACGTCTCAGATTATTGTATTTGTAGATGTCGAGATAGAAACCGGTAAGCTGGAAGCGGATATTGTCGCGTTGGAAGTCAGTGGCATACCGGGCGGCAGTAGATTTCAGTTCGGCAAGTTCAATAGAGCTTGTCACCGCTCCCCCGGTATAGACTGGTTGAGTGATGCTGACAGAAAAAGTGTTTCCGAGATGTGGAATCGGAGCTTTCTGATAGTTGCTGAAATCGCGTTTGGTCGTGAATCCGTCGCCCATATAGCTTAACGAGAGCGACGCGTTGATGTCCGGCAGGCGACCTGAACGGGCAACGCTGATTTCCCGTTCTGCCTCGGTCATGGCGGTGATAGAGGGTCGGAGTCGCGCGATGCTGGTTTCGGCCGTCACGAAAATCTCTTCAAGAGTAATGACCGACTGAACTTAAGCACACGCTCCGCCGCTCGACATGACTAAAGACATCAGTCCTGTGA
>JAIDSM010000070.1 GCA_029061225.1 Muribaculaceae bacterium | reverse complement strand
GAAGATAAATCATCGGTTGACTCAGCTAGCGGCTTAGCCGGTGCTGAACAACCTCAAATTTTACCGAACTATTGTAAGATAGGACGTCATCAATTTACGGAGGCAGAATTCAATTGTCAGTTGACTGTCACCGATGAGATTCAATATCCTTATTTGCCTTTCAATCCAGTCTTCAGTACGTAGGGAATAGTTGTTGTCTATATCTGTAAATTCAAGAGCCTTCCTGTACTCACCGTGAGCAATAAGCAGCTCGACATAAAAGATTCTTACCTTTTCGTCTTTTACCTCTTTATTAAGAAACTCCTTTGTTTTATCCCAGCAACCATTTTTCAGAAGACATTTTGCCTTGTTTTTAACATGGAAATCTCGATTGAAATCCCTTTTACGGCGTAATAGCTTGTTTATGTAGCTAATGTATGACTTCATCGGCATTGTGACCAGATATGCTTCCTCAAGAAATCGCTCCACGGAGAATATAGGAGAATCCTTGACTGATTCACAGCCCTCTATTATTTCAGTAAGTATACCGATTCTTGAACACTCATCAAGGGTATCATCGTCAATAAGAATGGCTTTGACGATTTCTACAGCTTTACGGACACACTCCATCATCTGTATTCTGCCCTCCTCATAGCTGGAATAATAATCCTCCTGATAGGCCTTGCAAGAGAAAGTGATGATATATCCGGCAAGGTAAGCACCCCATACAATGTCATCATTCCCGACAGCCTTTTCAAGAATAGGCATAAGGTTAGTTAGGTCTTCTTCCACTTCTACCCAATTGTACTTCCTGTCCTTAAAAAAGGACGGGTGAGTAAAGCACTTCTCGACAATTGCCTTTACATCTTCGGCGTCGGGTTTCCAGAACTTGTCAAGTAGGGCAAGGGCGAACTTATCATCTACATGAGCATATGCCTTCATCCACGCCAGCAGTTCGTTGCCATTGACAGACTCGAAAATTTTATCAATTTTTCCACGATTTTCCATAGTTGCCAGTTGTTATGATGCAAAGATACGACAAAATTCTCTAAAATGAAAAATGGAAAGATGAAAATTCATTACATGAGATAAGAATAAAGAATTACAACTTTCGTTCTTTTCTCCATATATAAATGACGATCGCCGCCAGGACGGCGGCGATGAATGCGATTATAATGTATTGAATCAACATGAGTTGTTAATTATAAGTTTTAAGCTGTCAGTTGGTCGTTAGTGACTTTAGTTGAAATATACAAACCTTTTGTAATAGCTTTTGGTAGAATCCTGTCCAGGACCTATACGATGACGGGTATCGCGGTATCCTTCTCAGTCTGCGCAAGGGGTCAGTCCCTCGAAGTTAGTCAAAAATCTGATTAAGTCGAACACGTCATTTTTGGAAGCTTACTATTACGTCATCCTTAGAGCTGTGTTCTTATGAATGTTTCGGATGTTGTTAGTTAGAACTTACGTATGTTTTGTCTATTCATTGAGGCTGTATTTCTCGTCACGTTCTATGATAGTCGACCGGATTCATGCTATTCTCGAAGAAAGAGGTTTGAAGCAGAAGGATCTTGCCGTTATGCTCGGAAAGAAAGAGCCGCAGATAAAATGGGTAATGTTTTTGATTAACGTTTAGAAAGAATACCCTTTCGGGAGGAATAGCCCTAAAATACAGTCTGGATTACATATGCATAACTGGATGTGGCTTTTCTCCCTGAAACCGGCAGTTGGATAGACCTCATTACCTTCCCAGAAGGCACCTCTTACGGAGTCGAATTGACGTATACCATTGCTTTTATTAAACTCATGCAATGCATTGATGACATAGCAATCTAGATATCTTAGCATCAATTCTCCGTTCTCGCCTTTACGTGCAGGTTTATTGACGATTCCTTCTCCTATGGATGGAATCACCACACTCTCCCAACTGAACTTCAGAAGGTCAAGATCTTCACGGGAAGTGAGATCAAAGCAATATCCAAGACTCAATATTGCACCTACCACGAATGGTTCATCACATTCTTTTGTGTCTTTTGCAAATTCGTATGCACGTTTAGCATCCCCTTCCCAGAAATAAACTCCCGAACCGAGCCAGTCATATTTATTGATACTGGGTTCCATCGGTTGTTCTCCTAAGATGAGAGACTTGGCTAATACCTTTTCACAACCGTGATAACCTAAAATAAGATTATGATGGAATGATGGCATAATCTTATTACTGTGCGGAAGTAACAGAAACGTTTACTGCAGGAGTCATGACTCCTTTATTGGAAACCTCGAAACCGATGGTCCGAAGAAACGCACGCGCAGACTTGACCGATTTGGCTTTCTCCTGACCAAATGCAATCATCATAGCTTTGAGTTCATCGGATGGAATATCCGAGATGCTATTGTATTTTTTCTTAGCCATGGTTATTACTTTTTTTGATTAGTATGCAAAGATACAAATATTTTATGATAAAACAAAAAATTGAGTCTAAAAGTTGGTATGTAAATCGTTCTTCCGGGGGCTCTGTATAACTTCGTTAAGTTTCAGGCAAGTGTCTAACGACACGATTTAGAACAGCCATTAAAAACAGCGATCGCCGTCCGGAGGGGCGGCGATCGCTGTGTCACTTGCGGCGCCTCCGGTCTTGACGCCGAGGATGAAGACGGGCTCGCGGTTGGATCGGTGGAGCGACTCCTCGTAGAGCGTCTTGACCCACACGCGTACGGTCCACATGAAAGCGATCACGAACAGTCCGAAGAGTATTATGTCGGCGGTTGTGAAGAAGAGGAGCCATGAGGCCCCGGCCAGGATCCACTGCAGCAGGAACACGAGGGCGACGGCGCATACGACGGCGAGCGTGACGCGCATCAGGTCGTTGAACGACGAGAAGCGTATGACGCCGTTGTAGGTGCGTTTTGAGATAAATAATCAGGATAAATTTTGCAGACGCAAAGATTAATCATTAACTTTGCAAAATTAAAAGTTGAACTTTAAAAATTTCAAAGTATGACTTAAGATTCATCACATTCACGCTACGTCCTTACTATGCCAATATCAATAAACAGCTCACAAAGATGCCGAAGGTGTATTTTTATGACACCGGATTCCTTAGCTCTCGTTCTATCGTGAGCGTTCAGGAAAGGAAGTGGATGTCATGGTTCGGACAGGCTCAGTCATGCATCTTTACGAAGTCAAGGCAGGGAGTACATTTAGGCCGGAATATATCTCCAACATGAATTATGCGTCTGAGTTGCTTTCCGGAGAAGTGATCAAAAGTGTCATTTACGACGGACCGACCTCGGCCCCACTGCTATTGAATATCCGCGACATATAACGCGGGATAAAAGTCTTCAGTCTCCAGCGGTCAGCTGTCAGTAGTAGGCTCTCGGAAGCAAGGTAGTAGGGATGCACTCCCTGCACTCGAGGCCCGTTAGGGTAACATGCTGAGTGCCAATGATGGAGGACTTTCGAAGCCAGAATCAAATTATCGGAGATGGGGCTCAAGGAGTATTACGTAATTTTTTTGTAAGGTAATCAATCACTACTCCGCAGTATTCTTTTCTGCTTCCTGAAGCATCCTTTTCCCTATATACTTTCAAAATCTTTTCAATATCACCCTTCTTCCATTCTTTTTTCCCTAAAGAGTCAATCAATTGTCGGCGCACTGCTTTACGGTTTGCTTTAAGCATGCCAATATTTAGATTCAGCACATCGTTGATTTCCCCTTCACTAACTCCGCCAGAAAGTCTAAGTCCTGTTTGACCTCCGGATTTCTACTTGGCACGTTGAGCACCGTCTCCGCTAATGTGGACAAATCCATACCGTAGGTATTGACCCTGATCGCGGTGTAATCTTTGTTGTCTTTATCATAGTCCATATGGATTACGCAGTTATCCTCGTTGGATTCTACTCCGGACATCACCATAGGGGCATGCGTTGAAACGATGAATTGAATTCCGGGAAAGGTCTTGTGCAAGGCTTTCAGCACCACAGCCTGAAGAGAGGGATGGAGATGGAGATCAATCTCGTCGATTATTACTGAGCCTTTGGTCAGTCGTGCAGCCTCTTCTCCATATTTAAGACTGTTCAGTAGAGCGCATCTGAATGCTATGTCAACGACGATGCTGACGAGTCGTCTGTAGCCATCAGAAAGAATGGCCACCGGTATTTCCCTCCCATCATTGAATAAACATACGACATCCTGATAATTGATTCTAACCTCAAAATCCTTGATTACATCACAACCTTCACTGCCGAACATATCTTTGAGGGCGTTGATCACAATCTGTCTCTCGACAGGATTTTTATTCGCCTCTTCCAGAATCAGAAGGCGTCTGATCCAGTGTTCAAGCAGTCCGTCGGTTGAGGCGCAAAGATAGTATCCGAATGATGGTGTCTGGCTTATATCTTTGAAATATTTTGAATTGACAGATGTCTTCTTGTGAATTCCATGGGTACTGTAGGATGCGAAAAGCGGAAGAGCGAAATTCTGATTCCCAATGGAGTCGGATTGAAGGTCAAATGCATTATTGGCAAGGAAACGGCCGTAGTCCCTCAAATTTCGCAGACCTGAAATCAGTGGTTTTCTTGATTTTTCGTTTTTGCACGTCAAGACAAGCGGGGTACAGTTGTCTAATTTGAAATCAATGCCCGATTCAAAATCATCGGAAGAAAAAGAAAAACGGAGATTGATTGGCTGGGTTCTCATTCTCTTCTCTCCTAAGACGAGACGCAAGAAGTCATCTTTCTGAGGATAAGTCCAGAGGGTATACACATCCGAGTATCCTGAGAAGAAACTGTTGACAGCATACTTGCAGGCCAAAAGGAAGGATGTCTTGCCACTGGCATTATCTCCAATGAAGAGATTAATACCGGGGGTAAGGGAGACCGACAATTGCCTGAAACATCTAAAATCTTGAATCTCTATCTTATTCATTCCACAAGTATTTAGTGCAAAATTAGTAAAAATAACTGAGTCTTACAATACGCGCTGTAATTTTCTCATAACGTTACCATACTCAAGGCACCAAATCTCTGATTGAGATTATCGCCGTTTTATTCCTGAGCTATCAACCTCAATCATATGTCTATGTATTGAGGCTGTATTTCTCGTCGCGTTCTGATATTATCTTGTCAAGAGCGACGGCCTTATTATAAAGTTTTATATGTTAGCTACTGAAGTTTTGCAAGTCTTTCATTGTTTTAAATCAGAGTCTGCCCCTATTGGTCCGCGCTCGAAGTGAGGGCACCTTTGCCACTTTGCTCCCTACTCCCGGGATATCTTAAGTAGCTATTAAAATTAAATTAATATAATCATAAATGTATTATCTTCTGAATTTCAGAGACTAACAATTATGC
>JAIDSM010000007.1 GCA_029061225.1 Muribaculaceae bacterium | reverse complement strand
ATTAATCATAAAGAAATACAAAGAATAATCATTCTTACGCATTCTATGGCGGCCTCAGGCAATTGCCTGAGGCCGCTTTTCAATGATGGCCGCTTTGCCCCTCGGCATATCGCTGATGAGCGCCTCTGAAGAATAGGGCAAATTTTTCAAGAAAAAACTTTGAAATATCCTTAATTTATCCTAATTTTGCATATTATATCCCCTTTGGGGATTTGCGTTTCGGAAAATTTATCATAATTTCTAAACAATAAATTTAATTTAAACTAACGTTATGTGGTTAACTTGCTCATCTGTAGGACGTAAGTTCATCATGGCCCTCACAGGCGCATGTCTCGTCCTCTTTTTAACGTTCCACTGCGTGATGAATGCTGTCTGCATCTGTTGGCCCGAAGCCTACAACTCCATCTGTGAGTTCCTCGGTGCCAACTGGTATGCACTCATCGCATCCGTAGGCCTGGCAGTGCTCTTCATCCTGCACATTTGCTACGCCGTGTGGCTAACCCTGCAAAACCGCAAGGCGCGCGGTGAAGTGCGCTATGCGATCGAACACCGTCCCGCCAATGTGGAATGGTCTTCACAGAACATGCTCGTGCTCGGTATCGTGGTCCTCGCATTCCTCGTGGTACACATGATCCAGTTCTGGGCAAAGATGCAGTGGGTGGAGATCTGCGGCGATCATGGCTCGCTCCCCGCCGCTGCAGGAACTCTCTTCATTCAGGAGGCTTTCTCCAAGGTATGGACTCCGATCGTATATCTGATCGCTTTCATTGCTCTCTGGTTCCACCTCCAGCATGGTTTCTGGTCTATGTTCCAGTCAGTGGGTTGGGATAGCACCGTATGGATTCCGCGCCTCAAGAAGATTGGCAACTGCTGGGTATCGATCGTGATAGCGCTCTTCGTGGCCCAGGCTATCGTGTTCACCGTACGCGCTCATGAGGATTACTACAAGACCAATCCCAAGCTTCGCGCTCAGTACAAGACTATGCTCGCTCCCATGTTCCTTGAAGACTTTGGTCCTGATGCTGCTCAGTTCATAGAGGTTGCTCCATACGAGAATGTATCCGGCCAGATTCGTCAGATGGCAGAACAGATGGATTCCGATCAGGCACGTGCTATGCGTGAGAACGATCCAAAGTTCGAAGGTCAGCTCAATACCGTGAAGGCTGCTGCTGCACTCTTTGAGTATCTTGAGGAAGGCGACGCACAAAATGATGAAATGAATCCAATGATGGTTCAACCACAATAATCCCTCATCGATATGGCAACAGAAAATGTAAAAATCATGAATCCCGCGGATTCCAAGATCCCGGAAGGTCCTATCGCTGAGAAATGGACCAACTATAAGGCTCACCAGAAGCTCGTAAACCCTGCAAACAAGCGTAAGCTCGACGTAATCGTCGTAGGTACGGGTCTTGCCGGTGCTTCCGCAGCCTCCACTCTTGCAGAACTCGGCTTCAACGTGCTCAATTTCTGCATCCAGGACTCTCCCCGTCGTGCCCACTCTATCGCGGCTCAGGGCGGTATCAACGCAGCAAAGAACTATCAGAACGACGGTGACTCCGTATACCGTCTGTTCTATGATACTGTCAAGGGTGGTGACTACCGTGCCCGCGAGGCAAACGTATACCGTCTTGCCGAGGTGTCGAACAATATCATCGACCAGTGCGTGGCGCAGGGTGTTCCCTTCGCTCGTGAATACGGCGGCCTTCTCGCCAACCGTTCATTCGGTGGCGCTCAGGTATCACGTACATTCTACGCTAAGGGCCAGACAGGCCAGCAGCTCCTTCTCGGAGCCTACAGCTCGCTCAACCGTCAGATACATCTCGGTAAGGTGAAGAGCTTCAACCGCTACGAGATGCATGACGTTGTCCTTATCAAGGACAAGGACGGTGTGCCCCGTGCACGCGGCATCGTTGCCAAGAACCTGGTGACAGGTGAGTTCGAGCGTTTCGCAGCGCACGCTGTCGTTATCGCAACCGGCGGCTACGGCAACACATACTTCCTTTCCACCAACGCTATGGGCTGCAACGTATCAGCTGCTATGGCTTGCTACCGTAAGGGAGCATATTTCGCAAACCCCGCTTACGTACAGATCCACCCGACATGTATCCCCGTGCACGGCGACAAGCAGTCTAAGTTGACCCTTATGTCTGAGTCTCTCCGTAACGACGGCCGCATCTGGGTGCCAAAGGATATCGAAGATGCCAAGAAACTTCAGCGTGGTGAGATCAAGGGCAGTGATATTCCCGAAGATAAGCGCGACTATTATCTGGAGCGCCGCTATCCGGCATTCGGCAACCTCGTGCCTCGCGATGTAGCTTCCCGCGCCGCTAAGGAGCGTTGCGACAAGGGTTATGGCGTCAACAACACCGGTCTCGCCGTATTCCTTGACTTCTCCGAGGCCATCAACCGTCTCGGCATCGACGTGGTTCGTCAGCGCTACGGCAACCTCTTCGATATGTATGAGGAGATCACCGACGTCAATCCCGGCGAACTTGCCAAGGAAATCGACGGTGTGAAATACTACAACCCGATGATGATCTTCCCCGCTATCCACTATACAATGGGCGGCATCTGGGTTGACTACGAACTTCAGACCTCAGTAAAGGGTCTCTTCGCAATCGGTGAGTGCAACTTCTCCGACCACGGTGCAAACCGCCTCGGTGCCTCTGCTCTCATGCAGGGTCTTGCCGACGGCTATTTCGTGCTTCCCTACACTATACAGAACTATCTCAGCGACCAGATCTCGGTACCCCGCTTCTCCACTGATCTCCCCGAATTCGAGGAGTGCGAGCAGAAGTGCCGTGAGGTTCAGGACAAGCTGATGAACATCAAGGGCAAGCGTTCCGTAGACTCCATCCACAAGGAACTCGGCCACATCATGTGGGAATATGTGGGCATGGGCCGTACCGCAGAAGGCCTTAAGACCGCTATCCAGAAGCTCGACGAGCTCCGCAAGGTTTTTGACACCGATCTCTTCATCCCCGGATCGAAGGAAGGCATGAACATCGAGCTTGACAAGGCTTTCCGCCTCAACGACTTCATCACGATGGGCAAGCTGATGGCTTACGACGCACTTTCACGCAACGAATCCTGCGGCGGTCACTTCCGTGAGGAATACCAGACCGAGGAAGGCGAGGCTAAGCGCGACGACGAGCACTACTTCTACGTATCCTGCTGGGAATACCAGGGTGCTGACAAGGCTCCCGAGCAGATTATAGAGCCCCTCCACTATGAGGCAATTAAGGTTCAGACCCGTAACTACAAGTCATAAATCCACTCAAAACTGAAATCAGACAATGGAAGAAAATATAATGAAAGTCAACCTCCGCGTTTGGCGTCAGGCTAATGCAAAGGCCAAAGGTGGATTCGTGACTTACAATGACGTCGAGACTACTCCCGACACCTCCTTCCTCGAGACCCTCGACATCCTCAACGAGACTCTCGTGGAGGAAGGACAGGAGCCCATCGTGTTCGACCACGACTGCCGCGAAGGTATCTGCGGCATGTGCTCGCTTTATATCAACGGTCATCCCCACGGCCCGGCTACAGGTGCCACTACCTGCCAGCTCTACATGCGTCGTTTCCAGAACGGCGAGACCATTACTGTAGAGCCTTGGCGTTCGGCTGCATTCCCTGTGATCAAGGACCTTATGGTAGACCGTAATGCGTTCGACAAGATCCAGCAGGCAGGTGGCTATGTTAGCTTCAACTGTGGTGGCGCGCAGGATGCCAACGACCTCCCCATCTCTAAGGTCAACGCTGACGAGGCTATGGACTCAGCAAGCTGCATTGGCTGCGGTGCATGCGTGGCAGCATGTAAGAACGGCTCCGCCATGCTTTTCGTCAGCGCCAAGATCAGCCAGCTCTCCCTGCTTCCCCAGGGTGAGGTGGAGAAGGACCGTCGTGTCCGCGCAATGGTTGCAAAAATGGACGAACTCGGCTTCGGTAACTGTACCAATACCGGTGCATGTTCCGCTGAGTGCCCGAAAAACATCAAGCTGTACAACATCGGCCGCATGAACCGTCAGTTTATCGCTGCCAAGTGCAAGGAATAATAAGAAACTTCTGATTTATCTTTAAGTCGGGGAGGCAATTGCCTCTCCGACTTTTTTCGTAGGCTGAAAAAAAATAATATAATTTCTTAATTTGTTCGGATTTGTTTGGTCGGTCTTGATATTTTGCTTATCTTTGTGTATTCTTTCATGTCGGAGGTCTGAGGTTGCGACCGAGGCGCGTGTCAGCCTTCTTAATACTGAAGATTAAAGACTGAACACTCTCCCTGAAGACTAAAACCTGATAACCCTAAAATTGACATACCGAGCTGATGAAGAAAATAATCTGCGCAGCATTTTCAGTCTTTGCCCTTGCGTCCTACGCATCGGAAAGAACCGAAATCCTTCTGAAAAACTGGGATTTCTCACAGGATTCTGTAAAATGGCAACCCGTAACCATTCCGCACGACTGGGCTATTTATGGGCCGTTTGACCGGGAAACTGATATTCAGAAAGTAGCCGTCGAGCAAAACGGAGAAAAGACCGCTACCTGGAAGACCGGTCGTACCGGTGGCCTTCCTTACATAGGCAAAGGTTTCTATACTACTACATTTAATATACCTGACACACCTGACCGCAGTTACGCTCTGGTATTCGACGGCGCTATGAGCAATGCGCATGTATACGTCAACGGCAAGCTTGCTACTATGTGGCCGTACGGCTACAACTCGTTTTATGTAGATGTGACCCCTATGGTCAAGACAGGGGAGAACCGTCTTGAGGTCTCGCTTGAAAACAAGCCTATGTCTTCCCGTTGGTATCCCGGTGCAGGACTTTACCGTAATGTGAAGCTTCTCTCGACGGATAAAGTACATGTGCCTGTATGGGGAACCCAGCTCACTACTCCTTACGTCAGCAAGGAATATGCCACGGTCCATTTGGTCACGTCACTTGAAGGAGTCAATAAAGGAGACCTTGTGACATTGACTACTGATATTACTGCTCCCGACGGCAAAGTCGTGGCATCGGACACTCATCAATATAAGATTTATCCAGGTGTAAACCTTACGCAGAACTTCCGTGTGGATAATCCCGACCTCTGGAATCCGGATAATCCGGCCCTTTATCATGCCACTACAAAAGTGATAGTAGACGGAAAGACTGCTGATGAATACTCAACACGCTTCGGCATCCGCAGCGTAGAGGTCAGGGCAGGCGAGGGTTTCTTCCTCAACGGAGAGAAGACTCAGTTCAAGGGAGTCTGCAACCATCATGACCTCGGTCCGCTTGGCGCTGCAGTCAATAAGTCGGCTCTCCGCCACCAGCTTGAGCTTCTGAAGGACATGGGTGCCAACGCGGTGCGCACATCCCATAATATGCCTGCTCCCGAACTCGTGGAGCTCTGCGATGAACTCGGACTCATGATGATGATCGAACCCTTCGACGACTGGGGCTTCCGCCCGAAATCAAAGAACGGCTACGGCACTATCTTCAACGAATGGGCAGAGCGTGACGTGGAGAACATGGTGCGCCAGTTCCGCAACAATCCCTCGGTAGTGATGTGGTCGATAGGCAACGAGGTGCCGTCGCAGTGGGGGCCTGACGGACTGAAAGAACTCACTTTCCTTCAGGATATCGTACACCGCGAGGATCCGACTCGTCCGGTCACCTGCGGAATGGATCAGGTGAAGGCTGTCACCACCAACGGTTTCGCGGCAGCTCTCGACGTGCCGGGATTCAACTACCGTGTGCATATGTATCCCGATGCTATCGGCAAGCTTCCTCAGAACATCCTGCTTGGGTCCGAGACATCCTCTACGGTGTCGAGCCGCGGCAAGTACTATTTCCCGGTTGTAAAAGCCTACGATGTCACACGAGAAGGTAACCAGAGTTCCGGCTACGATGTAGAGTATTGCTCATGGAGCAATATCCCCGACGATGACTTCGCTGCAGCCGATGACTACCCATGGGATCTCGGGCAGTTCGTATGGACAGGCTTCGACTATCTCGGCGAGCCGTCTCCCTACGACACAGACGCATGGCCCAGCCATAGCTCATATTTCGGCATCTTCGATCTCGCGTCGCTCCCTAAGGACCGCTTCTACCTCTACCGTTCCAAATGGAACGAGAAAGACCATACGCTCCATATCCTTCCCCATTGGAATTGGAAAGGACGCGAAGGTGAGATAACTCCGGTCTTCGTATACACCGACGCACCGAAAGCCGAACTTTTCATCAACGGCAAGAGTCAGGGAGTGCGCGAGAAGAACGACTCAACCAATATGAACCGTTACCGTCTTATGTGGAATGAGACGGTTTATGAACCGGGTGAGGTGAAGGCCGTTGCCTACAATGCCGATGGCTCCGTAGCCGGAGAGGCGGTAATACGTACTGCAGGCAAACCTTATGCAGTCAAACTGACATCCAACCGCAAGGTGCTTCAGGCCAATGGTGAGGATCTTGCCTACGTCACAGTGCAGGTTGTGGATAAGGAAGGCAATGTGGTTCCTGATGCAGAGCCGGAAGTGACGTTCAAGGTGACGGGCGACGGCAAATTCCGCGCCACCGCCAACGGCGATCCCACCTCGTTGCGTGACTTCAACAAGCCGGTCATGGACCTGTTCTCCGGAGCTGCCACCGTCATCGTGCAGGGTGGAGACAAACCTGGAAATGTGACGCTTGAAGTGAAATCGAAAGGCCTCAAGCCCGCCAAGCTGACCCTCCCGGTAGAATAATCATGATGCTTAATTAGCCACGCCCAAGCTAAAGCAATTCTCAATTCTGAATTCTCAATTCTAAATTAAAAAAAACATAATCATGAAAGAAAAAATCAACGATCTCTTCCTCCAGCGCTTCGGCGACCACGGCACTATGTATGCTTCAGCAGGCCGTATCAACCTCATCGGCGAGCACACCGACTACAATGAAGGTTATGTTTTCCCGGGAGCCATCGATAAGGTGATCATGGCGGAGATCAAGCCCAACGGCACCGACAAAGTGCGCGTATACTCCATCGATATCGACGACTACGCTGAGTTCGGCCTCAACGAGGAGGACGCTCCTTCACAGAGCTGGGCACGCTACGTCTTCGGCGTTTGCCGCGAGATCATCAAGCGAGGCGGTAAGGTGGAAGGTTTCGACGCTGTGTTCGCAGGCAATGTACCCCTCGGCGCAGGTCTTTCCTCTTCAGCCGCTTTGGAAAGCTGCTTCGCTTTCGCTCTCAACGACCTTTTCAACGACAATAAGATCGACAAGTTCGAGCTCGCACGTATCGGTCAGAGCACAGAGCATAACTACTGCGGTGTGAAGTGCGGCATCATGGACCAGTTCGCTTCCGTGATGGGCAAGAAGGGCAACCTCATGCGTCTTGACTGCCGTAGCTCTGAATATGAGTACTTCCCCTTCAATCCGGAAGACTATCGCCTCGTGCTCGTCGACTCACGCGTGAAGCATGAGCTCAAGGATTCTCCCTACAACAAGCGTCGTGAAAGCTGCGAGCGTGTGGCTGCAGCTCTTGGCCGTCCTTCGCTCCGAGGCGCATCCATGGAGGAACTCGATGCCATCAAGGATAAGATTTCGGAGGAAGACTACAAGCGCGCCCGCTTCGTAATTGGCGAGGAGGCACGCGTACTTGCTGTCTGCGACGCACTGGTGGCAGGCGACTACGAGACCGTAGGCAAGAAGATGTATGAGACCCACGAGGGGCTCTCAAAGGATTATGAGGTGAGCTGCGTGGAACTTGACTTCCTCAACGACGAGGCTAAGAAACTCGGCGTGACCGGCAGCCGTATCATGGGTGGCGGTTTCGGTGGCTGCACCATCAACCTCGTAAAGAACGAACTCCACGACAAGTTTGTAGAGGAAATCACCGAACGTTTCGAAGACAAGTACGGTCATGCTCCTATGATCTACGACGTAGTCATCTCCGACGGCGCCCGTAAACTCGATTGATATTCCCGTCAGGTATTACTGCATATGGAAATCACTAAACGCACGGCCACCTCTCCGATAGGGGAGGTGACCCTCTATCGTCTGACCAACGACAAGGGAGCATCCGTAGAGGTATCGTCGCTTGGCGCCGGTATCACTGAGGTATCGGTTCCCGACGCCAACGGCAATATCGAGAACGTCACGCTGCGCTATGCCGATCCCGCAAGTTATCTGGCCGATGGTCCTTGCGCCGGCAAGACTCCCGGCCGCTATGCCAACCGAATCTGCAAGGGTAAGCTTCAGATTGATGGCATCACCTACGACCTTCCTATCAATAATGGCCCTAACCATCTCCATGGAGGTCCCCAGGGCTTCCAGAATCAGATCTGGGAGTCGGAGGAGACCGAAAACGGCGTTGTATTCCGCTATCATTCCAAAGACGGCGAGATGGGCTATCCCGGCAATCTGACGGCCGAAGTGAAATACACCTGGAACGATGACAACGAGCTGACCATCGATCTCTTGGCTAAGTCTGATGCGAAGACTGTGGTCAACCTCACCAATCACGCCTACTTCAACCTTGAGGGTGCCGACGGAGCCGAGCCCAATCCTGTGCTTGGCCATGAGCTGAAGCTCAATGCCGCATACTTCCTTCCGGGCGACGAGACCTTGATCCCGAGCGGAGAGATGGCTCCCGTTGCAGCCACTCCAATGGATTTTACTGAATTCAAGACTCTCGGACAGGATATCCATAAGGATTTCACTCCCCTCAAGTATGGCAAGGGTTACGACCATTGCTTTTGCGTGGATGGTCCTAACGGAGAGCTCCGCGAGGCATGTGTGCTCCGCAGCCCGAAGAGCCGTCGCCGTCTGACTGTGCTTACCGACCAACCCGGCGTGCAGGTCTATACCGGCAACTGGCTTGCAGGCAGTCCTGCCAACATGGCGGGCCGCAGCTACGAGGACTATGAGGGCGTAGCCATGGAGGCTCAGGGATTCCCTGACGCTCCGAGCCGTGGCGCGTTCCCTTCGCAGACGGTGACTCCCGACGCACCGTATCACCGCACGATCGTATACCGTTTCGATACTTTCTGACAATCAGGATAGATAATGAAAAATGAGGAACTTATCTGAGTTCCTCATTTTTTTATTTACGGAGTCTTTCTATCGTCTTTCCGAGACGGTGGTCGTCATAGTCTGAGTCATAGTTCCATACAAATACGCCGGGTATACCGTTGGCGCGTATGAAGTCGAACTTCGCAGCGATGGAGCGTTCGTTGTCGAATCCCATTACAAGATTGCCCTTTTCATCGGCATAATATGGAGCTTGTGCATCATCGTCCCAGAGGATTTTGGTGCCTTCCGAGTATCGGTCAAACTTATTGCAGTCGAGATAGGTAGGGAACGGTGACTTACCGCGTCCGTAGAATGGAATTCCCATCAGGATCTTTTCTTTCGGCACTCCAAGGTCGATATGCTTGGCCACGCATTTGCTGACACACCATCCTCCGGTCTTCTTACTGCCGTAGAGTGGACTCTGATGATATCCACGCTCGTCATCCTTGGGTATAGCCAGATTGTATCCCGACACGTGTACATAACTGACGTGAGGCACCATCTTCTTATGGTCGATGAAGGCTCCGGAATTGATGGAATAATACGATATCCATTTATCTTTGCCGAGTGATTTGCGCAGGTCCTTAACGAGCGTCGCGTAGTTCTTTTTGTCGTTTGGCGATGCGGTGTGTCCCCCGGCCTCTGTGGTTGGAAATTCCCAGTCAAGGTCGACTCCGTCAAGCCCGTAGGATTCGATCAGATCCTTTATCTGCCTGACGAAAGCCCTGCGCTTTTTACGGTCGGCTGCCATTTCGCAGAAGCCCTCTCGCTTATAGCCGCCTATCCCAAGGATTACTTTCAGTTCCGGATTCTGTTTCTTAAGGTCGACCATGGCCCGTAGTTTTTCCGGATGCTTTACCTCCACACCGTCGCACGCGTCGTTGAAATCTGCGAAGGCGTAGATCAAGTGGGTGAACATATTAGGGTCGGGAATCCCTTTACGAGTGTCCTCCACATAAGCCAACGCTATTTTTGGACTATTGTCTTTCGGCCCTTCATTGCCTCGCTTTAGGACGGTTCCGGTCGGCTGCGCCCATACGGCAATAGCCGTGACAGCCACCACGACTAAGCTCACGACCGAAATAAACAGATGTTTCTTTCTCATAAATTCTTCTTTTCCTGCAAATATAAGAATTATTTTCCAATTATTGCGTATAGTTGATCAAAATATACTAACTTTGCCATATGAAATCCAGATACGTATTCATATTGATCCTGATATTGGTGTCTTTTACCTCCCGAGCATCCGATTCCATAGGGTGGGGTCATTCAGTCGGGCTTGACCTGCGACCGGCCTATCCCTTCTCGTCGTATAAAGACGATATCCTATCCGGCATTCTCGATTCTGGGAATGCCAGAGAGACAAAAATCGCCACTTCCATACATCTTCAATATGGCTTCTCCTTCCCGCGAGATTCCCGTCAGGGACGTCTCTGCCCTGACGCATGGCAAGGAATCGGAACGTCGGTCACTTTCCTTGGCAATCCGAAAGGTATCGGCACACCGGTATCGCTCTATGCGTTTCATGGAGCTCCGGTATGGCATTTCACGGATAGACTCTCTCTCTACTATGAATGGAATTTCGGAGCCTCCTTCGGGTGGCGTCCCTGCAACGGTGAGATATCCTATTCCAACCTCATAGTCGGATCACGCGTCAATGCCTACATCAATCTTGGCGCAGGCATATCTTGTCGGTTGGGCGACCGTTGGTCGCTAATGGCGGGGCTCGACCTTACCCATTACTCCAACGGCAACACATCCTTTCCAAATCCTGGAGTCAACATGGCTGGACTACGTGTCGGAATAGTCCGGTCTTTAGGACGTAGCCGTGCTGACATAATGCATGTAAAGGAGGTCTCAAACCTCGCTATGACGACAGACAGCACCTCTAAACGCCGTCCGGAATTTGACCTTACCGTCTATGGCTCGCTTCGAAAACGTGTCTACAGGGGAGGGGATACGCCTATTCTCCTTAATGGACGCTTCGCGGTAGCCGGTCTTGACTTCGCTCCAATGTGGAGGATCACTAAAAACTTCCGTGCCGGTGCTTCGGCAGACTTTCAGTGGGATGAAAGTACCGACCTCAAGCGTCATCATGTAGCCGGTGCCACCTCGGACGATATCCTTTTCACACGTCCGGGATTCTTCAGTCAGTTATGTGTAGGACTCTCCGGACGCGCCGAGTTGGTCATGCCGGTTTTTTCTGTCAATCTTGGTATCGGATATAACGTGATCGGTCCTAAAGAGACAAGGGCCTCATACCAGCTTGCCAATCTCAAGGTACGTATCACGGATGCTCTCTTCCTTAATATCGGCTATCAGCTTCTGAACTTCCAGAAGCAAAACAACCTGATGCTGGGCCTCGGCTACACTTTCCGTTGACTTATACCGCCATTTGCTTGATGCTGGTATAAAACGGGAAAGTCATGTAAAAATATTTCCAGAGCCACGTCCATCCGTAACATACTTTCATTGACAATGGATATATTTATTTTACCGCTACTTCGTATTCTAAACCGCAAAGTAGCATTTTGTCGCCAGACCCGCTATAATAAATCATTGGAAGAATCTCGAAGGGAGTATTCTGTCGAAGTTTGCAGTAGGATTCACCTGCCTTAATATTACGCAGAATTGATTGCGTCCTATTTCGTTCCTCCGGTTTTGCGAGAAAAACAATATTTAGGGCGTTGCCACTACTGTCAGCGTGATTAGATTCGTAATCGGTCAGAACATCTATAGTCGAATCTGAAACTTTTAAAACATCCGTGAGTCCATGATACTCACATCCTCCATATTTTATGACCGCATTAGTATCAACCTCACAAATATCAATTTTTTGTGGTTTAATGCGCCCAAGCATTCTATAAGTTAACTCCGGATTAAGATTGCAGCCAACTTTTGAAGGTCTGGTATTCTTTTCAGTCACCAGAGATTCAAACTCTTTGATTTTATGTTTGATATCACTTTCTCCATCAATAGAAGCCATCTTCCCTCCAGTCCGTTCTACGATTTTTTTTAGTCCGGAGGATATAAAGGTACGCTCATATAGATGAGAGTCTGTCGGGTCAAAGGAAGATGGCATATAGATACTGTCGCACCCTGCTGAGACGAGGAGCGCATCTATGCGCATGCCTTTGCATTTCATTAGTTTAGACAATGTATTTGAAGATATTGAGTTGCTGCCCTCTCTACCGTTGGTAATGACCAGTATTCTATTGGGTTTCTCTGTCATTGCCATGCAGCTTGCCAAAGCATTATTTATGGATGTATCATCGCCGATGATTTTCCGGATATTGGAATATTCAAGTTTCTTGTCAAAAAAATAGTTAACAGGCAAAATTACCCTACCTTTAGCAAAAAACATTATAGAGTCGGGGATACCATCGTGATCAAGATTTTTAATACATTGCTCGGCAAGTAGCATTTCGTTTACATTATTCTTTGCATACGCGTCCATATCGCTTGATACATCGAGGAGAATCATATCCCATAGTTTTCTTCCCGTTGCATTCTGAATGGAACCCAAAAGTATGGCTGCTGCTAAAAAGAGTCTTATAATCTTCATTGTTTCCTTACTTTAAGTTTTAGTTTGTTGGAATGAGTCTTAAAAGGGACATTGCGGAATGGAGACAAGTGAAAAAAAAGATCCGGATCGTCTTCTCTGGCACGATAGACTCCTTTAATTTCTATTTCCGGTATTCTAATAGTCCCCGTCACAAGAGGAGTCAACATATATTCCAAAACAGTCCATTCAAAACAGTCCTTTCCATCGATGGTAATAGGAACAGGCTCAGCAGAATTCCATCCGTCACTTTCATAAAAGCAATCATCGATTTCGATAGGAGCAATCCTGATATTGTTGAAAGGACTTTGATTAGATTGAAGCTTAACTTTCATGAGAACCGAATCGCCAAGATTTATCGCATCCCTGTCTAAAACAGTTTCTAATCGAATGATGACGTTATCAGGCATGGTATTACTTACTTCATTCTTTAGACTTGATTTCTCTTCTTTATCTTTGCGTTCTTTAACTTTGTTTGCAATTGTGACGGTCTTGGATACCGGAGAAATAGGGATGGTGTCATTTTTATGGAGTAAGATCACTTCCGGAGTAGTGAACTGTCCTTCTTTTAAAGGTTTAATAGAGGCACCCCACTTGATTTTGTTAGTGGTCGTCATTTTCCCATTCTTATTACTTATACTTTTGCTTGAAGAGCTTCTTGCTAAGTACTTCACTATTGCACAGTCTGATATGTATTCCGGAATTCTTAACTCCAAGGAGTTTGGGTCGAATTGATCCCCATAATCTAAAACGTATTCTAAATGTATGTTTTCATTGGCACTTACAGAGTCTTCGCAAATGACTTCAAACTTTACATTTGCCAAGTCAAAGTTATCGTAAGCAAGACAATCTTGGCAATATAAGACAATCAAGATTACTATAAGCAACAATTGGTCGAGTAATATGCTTTTAGTTTTATGAATCATAATTCAAACCCTGAATTCGTGTCGGGCGCAACCTTTAAGTTTGTTGTTTTGATGTTTATGAAGAATGAAGAGTTTGGTAACCCTATGTTCCGATAAAAATTGTTTTAAGTTGATTCTGCAAAGTTATATAATTTAGTTTTCATCTGCAAGTATTTTAGGGTCATCCTGCATGAAATAGCTTGGCTCTATCATTTAAATAAACCTGTACCGCAACCCACGTCGGGATTCGTGAGTGCACTGTGGGGAAAAGTGTTGATTAGTGGATTTCTTTTCCGGTGGAGTCGATTATTATCTTGACATCTTTATCCAAAGTAGCTTCAAACCGATCGGAGTCAAGTGCACGTAGCCAATCGTATAGAGGTTCAGTGATTATTTGACCACGCCTTGACATCAGTCCCCATTTCTGTCCAGTACGATAGGCGATGTAATCAGAGGTGGTCTGATGGAGCTCTCCGGATTTGTCCTGATGCCAGTTATATTCCAGAGGTCTCAATTCCGAATAGGGGGAGGTGGAAATAAGCTTTCCATTTTCATCATGGTAACCTCTTGTACCATCAGCATTCTCAACCCAATACCCGACTTTATAATACCAATTGCGTTCTATGTTTGGATCATTAAGCGGCTCGTTAAAGTCAATGTCCTTGAACTTTGTAGGCAGAATTTCGGACAAATCGGAATCAATGACACCGAATAGACCGTCCTTCAGGACTTTATATACGCCGGTACGGGGATTGCGGGTAATCCAGTCATATTCCGGATGCAGGCTCCATTCTCCATAGGGATTTATCAGGCCGAACTTGCCGTCATTGTTTTCCATTATACACAGACCGTCATTGAAGACGAATCCAAATCTCAGTTGATTTGAGGATTTAAATCCTTTGGATTTGAATTTCCCGGAACGGTCTATCACATACAGGCTGTCATTATCCATGCAGACAACCGCGTGATTTCCGTTCTTGAAGTTCCAAGCGTGTTTGTATGTATCAGGAAGTACGACTTCGCCGGTGTAGATGTTAAGATATCCCTTTCTGGATCCCCGACCTTCCTCAAAACGGGAGAACACAGCGAGAGTATCCGGAGCATCGATTATTGAACAGATGGGTCTAACCCATTCAACGTTCTCTATCGTCTTTCTCCCATCGAATAAATTCTCAACATACCCGGCTCCTCTTAGGTTTGGAAAGTCTTTGAAAACCACATCCCTTGACAGTGGGTGGCCTTTCCATCCCTGTTCAGCCATTTCTGCCTTCTGACGTGCCTCGTTTACCAGTTTGTAAGCATAATCATAACGCACCAACGAAGTGGCAAAAGAAAGGATTCCAAAACCGGCAAATACTGACATGAAAATCTTCCCTCCGAGGGATGTAAACAATATATGGCTGAGTTTATGAATAATCTTTATCATAATGTCTTAAGCTTTACGTATTTTCCGTAAGATCATTCTGAATGGTTCAACTTATTTATCGGTTTCGTCAATTTCTTTTGAATAGGATTCTCTTATATCATTCAGCTCTCTATCTTCGCAAGAAGAGAACATTTGGGAGAGTTTTCCACGAAGAACCGATACTCGTTTCCTACAAAAATCATGCACTGAATCGTCATCACTCCTGCGGGCACATTCGGCATAAGCCATGGCGCTACGGGCTGTGGTAGCAGTCTCAATCATCGCTCCGGTCTTACCGCTGCTCTTGAATGGAACTGAAATGCCGTTGGTCATGGCAGACAGTTCCTTATACCAGAGACTGCCGTGGATTGAGACAGTGTCTATCTTTATTTTCAATTCTGCCGCTTTCTTAGCTTCGGTCCTCCAGTCGATTTGATTGCCGACAACATAGTCGCTAAATGTATAGCCGATTTCATGAGGGTCGGCATCTGCTATCAGCAGAATAGCTTTTGAAGAGTCCTCCCGCCATGGAGACTCATCGATAATCTTCTTCAGGACAAGTTCATAGAACTCGTCTCCATCCCCACCGCTTGTGTCTTTTGACTCTTTGACAAACTTAATTATATCGTTCTCATTGTTGGTCAGAGGAATACACTGATAAGCGTCACCGAATGTGTTACGGTCCTCCATATCGCAATAATCACCGAAAGCGACGATGCCGAGGCGCAGGTCTTCATTGTCCTTAAACAGACGAGGAATCATTTCGGACACTTGATTGCGCACATCCTCGATGTATGCTGCCATTGATCCTGTAGTATCGAAAGCGATCACCATATCGAGCTTGCCTAACCCTTTAGGAGTAACCTGATCCATCGCATGCTTTTTTTTAGATTTGATGTCTACATCAGCTGCAGACGTTATCTCTGTTGAAATGGATGTCCCCACGTATATTTCTTCCATAACGGTTAGAAATGCTTTGTCGGCGAATAGAAACGCATTGAAAAAGTCAATATCTCCTGCATGACGATCTAAAAGATCCTCACATTTTATAGTAATTAAACGATCGATTTCAGAATCTGCAATTATTGCAATTGCATTCCGGGCTTTATCCATCTTTTTCGTACCCTCAAACACAAAAGGTTCTGAAACGATGGCTATTACGGATTCTATGCCTTTTCTTTTAGCATACTGCGAAATGAGTGGAACCCATTTTGATGCCGTATGGCCACCCATTCCGGCAACGATATAGAGCTTTTCAATATCCTGAAAGAAGTCAGATGGAATATCATTATCCAAGTCAATATCCATGAGGTCTATAAATGTATAGTCCTCCTCCTTCTCCTCCTCAACTATGAAGCCATATAAGGATTTGTCTGTATCTGCGATAACGTACTTGGCATTTTTGAATACATCCGGTGTTGCTTCTTGCCTGATGGTAGAGGCAATATTATATCCGGAGCTTCCGACTCCTATTATCATAATCTTATCCGTAGTTTTAGATGCATGCTTATCCACATTCTCTTCTTTCATTTCCATATGCCCTTGTTCGTGTCGGGCGCAACTTTTAAGGTTGGTGTTTTGATGTTTATGAAGAATAAAGAGTTTGGTAACCCTATGTTCCGGTAAAACTTTGATAAATCTTTCTGCGAAGTTACTATATGGGCGTTGCATCTGCAAGTTTTTATGGTCATACTGTATGAAATGGGTGGATTACTGCATGAAATAAAAGAAGGCATGCAGATGTGTCACCACTTAGCCGATCTGCATGCCTTGAAAGACGTTTTACGTTGTACGTTTTACGTTTTTCGAGTTGATCCCGGAGGATATCCGGGTTGCGTATAGAGCCACGAATGCGGTCATGTCGCGGCTGTCAGGGTCGATACGCTGCCGATGCGTGGGCCCCGAAGCCACCCACCCCCTAAAGGGGGAGAATTGAGTCTTGAAGCCTTTTTCGTGAGGGAGCAGGCATTGCAGAGGGCGACGTTTGGGCCTCAATCCTGTAATGGCTGCGTCTCATATAGCATCGGTTGGCGGTTTTGCTCTCCCCTTCCGCCGTCGGGGTGTTGCAGGAAAAATTAAACCTTATTCTGACTCAGGTCAGCCAATATCCTGCCGTGGTGAGCGACGAGTGGCGGACCGGGACAGCACATGCCGGGCAACGTATGGGCCTCTGTTCACACATGAGGAACGTCCGTCAACGCTACGGAGGAGGATGGGTATCGACTGTGGGCTGTGAAGCGGACGGGGTTCTTTTTAAAGATTAAATATAAATTATTAAAGATTAAATATTTATCTTTGTCGGTTACTTAGGAGAGTTCCCTGCTAATGATAAATGATTAATTATTAATGATTAATTATCTATCTATCAAAGGGGCTCTTATTCGCCTGGAACACCGGATACTTCTTGAGTCATAGTCTCAATCATACTCGGCTTTCGCTGTTGAGTTGTTTTCCGATGCAAAGTTAATGCATGATTTGGGGGACGGAACCTTATCCTGATAAAGTCTTCAGTCTTTAGTCTTCAGTCTTCAGAGGGTGAGTTTTCGGAGAGGGGCGAGCATGCTCGCTGACTATCTTAGACCCGGACAATGGGGAATTTCACCTGTGACAGAGCTGCTGCGCATTTCGGAGGGAAGGCGAGGGATTCCTGCGGCTGCCGTCTCGGCACAGTGGGAAGAAAGAGGAGATTGAAAAGGAGCTAGGGCTTGGATGCATGGATAAATAAGGGAATATGGATGTCGACGCCCATAGAGCAAAAGTCTATTGAGCGTCGAGGTTTTGTTTGGTATGGCGGTTGAGTGGAGTTCGGCATGGTTTTGTTGTTTATGATAGAAGCTTCCAGTAAGATACTCCATTCTTCGGAATCTGAAGAATCGCGAATAATATGCTGATACCTATAATAATTGAAATGAACGACCAAATAAGATTCACGTCATATTGAACCCAAAGGTTTATTTCTGTGATAGCGATTATCCCTGCAACAAGATAGAAACCGAATCGCAATCCCTTTATAAGGAGAACATAGCCGGTCAGACATATAATACTATATGTCAGTGCAAATAATTTCATATGCATGGGTAGTTCGAAATCAATATTAATCTTTTCTGAATTATATTGGATTATTCGTAACTAATCAGCTATCTTAAGGTCTGATCACTTTCAGAAAATTCAGGACTTTCTTTTTTAGATTCTTCATAAGGTATTTCATAGGTGGGTTTATATGTAGTCTTAGTTCCCTTTTCTTCTGAACTAATTGATTCCTTTTTGTGGATTTGGGTGGGCTTTTTACAATATTTTAAATAGTTTCGTGGTGTTATTCGGATATCTTCTTCACGATTGTATGGCTTTCGCAGAGATTCAATATTGCAATTCTCCAAAGCGTTTACAATCTCTCTCAATTCCGGAGATCTTTCGACAAGTTCATTCCGTGCCTTTATACCTACTAAATCAAACTCGTTAAGTTCATCATATAGTCCTGCCAAGCATTGGAAAGATTCCATTTCGTCTTTAATCCAAACACCACGTTTTAGATATTCAAGTCCTTTTTCAATAGTCCCAATATTTGCATCCGTTTGGATGGGAGATTCTTTACAACGCGACCTATAATAATGGCTTAATTCAGACTCTCTTGCCGGATAAAAATAATTATTATCCGCTAACCAGTTCATTACCGATTCGCTTTTCGATACATTGGCAATTCCAAACAACCCCCACATCGTAACCCAATAGATGAGCCAATACCCGGCAACTGCAGCAATGAATATTGCTACATAATGTGCTGCTATATTGGTGGATATTATCTTAAAATTCAATTTCTTCATGATATTGTATACCAAAATAAACTAAGTAAGATAGATATGAGAAATCCAATTTGTGTGAATTTCAAGAATTTTCTTACTGAAAGTTCATAACAGGTTATGACAATTCCGAAAAGAATAAACCAACCAATAATTGACCAGAAATCGAATCTATAAGCATCCATGCAATACAATCCTAATGCCAATGAAATTGTCCATAGATACTTAGCTTTTTTTGATTGTATGAAATTGTTAGTTTCGGTAAGACCATAAACGGAAAGAAATAAAAACGATAAGGTTCCTACCTGTTTAAAAATTCCACGAAGCCCATAATAATACCAATCATGGAATCCACTCCAACTGAAAACAGTCTCAAGGATAACTAATATTAAGACAAATAGAAAGATGAGCCTTTTTGTAATATTATTGAACGTATATATTTGATAGTTTAATTTACCGCTCTCAATGTGTTTGGTTGAGACGTGACCGACATCGTCTTCCTTTGTTAAGTCTTCATTGGTCAATGAGGAGGCGGCTGAGTAAATCAGTTGTATATTTCGCAAATCCCTGTTTAATTTACAAGCATTCTCAATTAGTTGACTGAGAGCTTTAGATAACGGCTTAACAAAAGAAGCGAGTTCTCCTTCATGTAATTCTGTTGATTTTTTTGGATTCTTCCCCGTCAGACAGAACCACATTGTAGCACCCAAAGCATATATATCAGCAGACGGGGAGAATGTTGTTATACCTGCATATTGTTCAATAGGGGCATATCCATCCGAGCATGCAAGTGTGTTTATCGTTGAGGTCGGTTTACCGTTTTTATCATAATGTTTGGATAATCCGAAATCGATCAGCACGGGCCTTGAGCTCCCGTTTTCATCATGAGACAACATTATGTTATCCGGCTTAATATCAAGATGGGTCACTCTATTTCTATGAAGATATTGTACGGCTTCGATAATGGGATTCATTAAAGAAAGAAGTCTATCTTCTTTCATTGCGCCGTTCTTATTAACAAAAGAACGCAATGATTCTCCTTCAAGATATTCCATGACGTAGTAAGCAGTGTTGTTTGCCTCGAACACCTCATTTACCTTCACAATATTCTGATGATTGACACCAACCTTATGTAATCGCTTCGCTTCAGAAATAAAGTCTTTTCTCGAGTTCTCAACTCTTTCTTTGGCAGGATTGGAGTATACGACTTTTTTAGAGTCCTGTTCACGTTCGCAATCACTGCTGACAAAATGTTCTTTTATGGCGAAATTTCCCTTCAATGAAACATTCCCAACTTTTATATTTGCTGTTGCGAGATACGTTATGCCAAATCCACCAGCCCCTAAAACAGATTCGATACGATATGTATAATGGGGGCTCTGGAGAATATATCCTTCGGGTAGAACATTTAATTTGGATGGCATATGTTAAAAGTATATTATTGTAAATATGCTATTTTTCTTCGGGAGCACCCCCGGGAAGATTGCTGTTGCCGGAATATGAACTGCGTATTAATTCCTTATAACTCTTCAGGAGATTTTTGGGAACTGACAGTTGATAAGCATGAGTACCGCGGTCTGATAAGGTTAGCTTTTGCTTTAAAATATTAATCTGACTGAGATATCGATTGTTTACAATTACGCTTCGACCTAAACGAACAAATGTATTTGCCATGTTTTGTTTGCGGTAGGCATCTTTGATAATGGCTTCGAACTGGGATAGTCCTACAGAAACCATGAGTTTATTACCATCGATATACATGACATTGCTGTAATTTCCACTTGCGTTGATGCAAGCTACAAGATCCAGATCGATTAGATTCAGTTCATCTCGCGTATTGATACAGATTATATTCATGTCGTTTTTTATAATACGATTATGAAGCTACTATTTTAGTGCTTGTTTGAAACAGGTCTGATTAAATATCCGTTGTTGCGATTGAAACCAAGATCCATATACGTGTCTTCTGCAAACGATATACCATAACAATGAGTGTCACCGGTATCAAACACTGTTGAAGATAGATAGGATCCATCCTTATCATCCCAACCTTTATTTGTTCTGATTCCCTGAGCTGGGAGGAATATTGTCGCTCCGCTTGGTCCAGTCAACCAGATGCCATTTCTGCCGTCAATCTTTCCGATCTCACGCTTACATTTGGAAAAAAGTTCCTTCAATTCCTCAATAGTCGGAGTCCTCCACTTATCGCCCCACTCATGTGTTGCGGCATCATATTTACTTGTGAGGTTATTATCTGAATTGACAATATTATGATCTCTTAGCCATGTTATGTTTTTATTCATAGTTTTGACTCCACTTATGTTAATGGGATTCTTATCTGATTCCGGTTCAATTGGAGTCAGTTCTCCAAAGGCATAAAAATCTCCCAAAACTTCAGGAGCACCTCCGAAATGTCCTGCACCGAGATTATAAGTTGCCCAATTTACACTAAGCCCTAAGTCAACGCAATCATGACCATTTATAATCTTTACTTCACAGACAATTTCGTCAGAATTGGATATACTTTCATTGGAATATTCCAGCTCAGAAGAAGTTTCACTGATATCAGAGGATTGTGAAGCATCATTATTATACCTTCTGTCCACTTCAAATGCTGCTATCCCCAGAAATGCAATTGATGCGACCCAACGTATGTGATTCTTTCCGGGCGTCAGGAAAATTACGATCATTAACAATGATGCTACACATTCTATAATCACGACTGGTAAGAGACCCGTTGGGTGGAGAAACTGGGATATGCACGCAAAGGCTATCAATGAAATGGAGAAGAAAAGGCCAGGGTTCTTATCCAGCCATTTACCCAAGAAATGACAGATTATGTAGTCCACCACTATACCTAACATACACATTATACTGGTGACAAATAAATTTGGATCATACAGCCAGAAGCCGAATGCAGCCATCAATAAGGTAACCAGAGCTACATAATGTGAAATATTCCACTTCGATTTGCCCTTGAGTTTCTTAGGATAGCTGTCTGTAATGGGTTCAGTATTCGTTTTTTTGATGTCTATAGGTTCTGTGTTGGACCTCTTGTCAAATGATTCAGCGTCAGATACGACTCGTTCACCGGACTTTTCTTTTCCCGAGTGACGGATGTTCAGGTCCTTAAGAAAAGAAGATACGTTTTGTGTCCTGTCATTCTTATTGGGATTCATAGCCTTGAGTATCGTATTGCGTGTTGAAGACGAGACTTGGGCTGGAATAAGTTTTTTTAATTCTCTTTGAGAAGGATCGATTAAATTAACTGAAGAAGGAGGATTCTTCCCTGTCAGAAGATATAACAATGTTGCCCCTAACGCATAGATGTCTAATGTAGGAGCAAATCCTCTTATGACATCATTCTGCTCAATAGGCGCATAACCCAAGGATATGCCTTTTGCATTAGGACTTGATGTCGGATTCCCTTCTTTGTCGAAATGTTTTGTAATTCCAAAATCAATCAGTACCGGGTAATATGATTCATCTTCAGCTTTTTTTAAAACAATATTGTCCGGTTTTATATCAAGATGCAGAAGTTTGTTGTCGTGCAAGATCTTAACGGCACCTGCTATTTGAGATATTAAGCTTACAGCAGACAATTCATCCATAATTCCAGGAGAACCACCGTCAAGGTATTCCATAACATAGTATGCTGTCCCATTCGCTTCGAAAGCTTCATTTACCTGTACGATGTTGCGTGAGTATTTACATAAGTCCTGCAACCGCCTGGCTTCGTTAAGAAAATCCTTCCTCGATTGCTCGACGTTATTTCGAGAGGTCGGAGTACAATGCACCTGAACGCCATTATCATCCCTATAGCATGATTCCATGAAATGCTCTTTAATAGCAAATTTCACATTGAAAGAAACATTTCCGTATTTTACCTTGCTTGTGGCAAGATAAGTAATTCCAAAAGATCCAGAACCAAGAATTTTCTCTATCCTGTATTCTTGGGATGGACTTTTTAGTATTGTACCTATTTTTAAATTAGAAGATTGCATATTTGATTATGTTAGAATGGAGAGGTCGCTGTAGGTCTGTGGGTCAAACCTCTCATAATCGAAGAGAACTCCTTTTTCATTGATTCTTAAATATCCGATATCCCCTCCGATAGTATATCTTGCTCCTAAGAAACTCGGAGGCACACCAGGTCCTGGAATCATACAACGAGCGGAGAAGGATCCTATTGAATCATAGATAAACGGTGCAAGAACATTGCATTTTTCATCCGTTATTCCATATAAGCCATAAGAGTCCCGCTGTATTATGACAGTAACGTTCTTTCCGGTAATCCTGAAAGTCTGTTTCTTGATAATATCATAAGTTGCCGATGTTTTGATATAATGAGCTTGACTGTCATCAGATAGTCCTGATTCGATGATAATTCCTTCTCGGGTGATTTCAAGTCCTCCGCAAAAGGATCCATCATTTGTTTTTTTCTGGTATGGGGCAACCACACGCCATCCAAATATGAAATTTGTTCCTCTTCCAGATGGCATTTCTGTAAACTGGCCGATAGACAGGTATTTGAATGGAACAATTATGTTGTTTTGGCTGTCAACAATTCCATATAACTTCGTTATGGTATTCTGGGCTACAATGATAGATCTCAGTCTACCCTCAATATATGGATTATCCACGTGTATCAGCTTATTGTCAAATATATATACATGTCTGTAATGAGGGGCTGTTGTAGTATTATGAATTTGAGAATATGAGTTATTGTTGAATCTGTCAGGTCCGTGTGGAAGAGTTGTTTTAGGAGATGCTACCGTCTCTTTTCTTTGAAAATAACCGGAATTTTTAATTGAGATAGACCTCAGATTACCTAAAAACTCCTTAATATTACAATATCTATCCAAGGGGTTAGGAGCCATCGCTCTTTTGATAAATGGAACGAATTCCTCGCATCCGGCATCACGTAACGCTTCAGGAATTGACTTAAAATCATCGGATAGTCTGAAGGCCTCCGGAGGATTAATTCCCGTGAGGAAGAAGAACAGAGTCGCCCCCAAAGCATATATGTCGATTCCCGGCGAGAAAGTTTTTATTTCATCATATTGTTCTATTGGAGCGTATCCTTGGGATGCTCCCTTTGCATAAGGAGTTGCAGTGGGTTTGCCTTTGCAGTTAAAATACTTCGCGATTCCAAAATCAATAAGGACGGGATATGAATCATTGGAATCTTCATCAATCTTCAGCATTATGTTAGATGGCTTGACATCCAAGTGAAGCACCTTGTTGTCGTGGAGCATACCGACAGCCTCTGCTACTTTGAGAATATTATCTACAGCTTTTCGTTTGGAGGAACATTTCAATGATCCACCTGATAAATACTCCATTACATAGTAAGCTGTTCCATTTGTCTCAAAAGTTTCATTGACTTTAATAATGTATTTACTTCCAGTGCACAGCTGTTGTAGTCGTTTTGCTTCTGAGAGGAAATCCATTTTAGACTGTTCAACCTCATTCCTTGAACTTGGTGTACAAATCACTCCGGTTCCATTTTTATCGCGAAAACAGGACTGCATGAAATGTTCTTTTATGGCAAATGGCACTTCAAATGGCACATTGCCAATGCGTATGGAGCCAGTGGCTAAATATGTCATACCAAAGGTCCCTACTCCTAAAACTTTTTTTATGGTATAGGAGGTGGTCCCGGATTTTATTATTGTTCCAATCGGAAGAGTCTGGACAGTCATATTGTTGATATTGTTAGGTTTTGATTTTGTATTATAAAATTATGTTTATAATTATGCTGATTCCTACTATCTTTGAATATAAGTTTAGATAAAGGATGATACGACTGTTGGATAAACATCTGGTAGCGTCGGTTTTTAAAGATGCCTTAATTGCGACCTAGAATTACGTCAGATTATGATGATTGATTAATTCGTGCTTTCATTATATTTGATTCCAAGAGTTTTTAAACGTTCAACAGCCTGCTGATTACCATTCTTAGCACTTTTTTTGTACAAGTAAATTGCTTCTAACCTATTAAAAAAATTCTGTTTTTGTCTTTTTCTTGTCCATTTCCTATAACCAAATCTTCTTCATCCCTTAATCCCAACAGAGATTGGGCGATGTCCTCATCTTGTTCTGCTGTATGTATTATAGTGCTAATTGTATTATATGGAATTAAGCAACTGTTCAAACAAGGAGCTGGATTCCAGACAAATGGCTTGGCTAAAATTACTTAAAGGTATGATTTAAGTCCGATTTTGTATTGATCTGGCTCGTTAAGCTGTGTCCTGCCTGTCCTTGGTCATCACAATCTGGTTAGGAAGCATATCCCAATAGTTGGCATCTCCGGCTTTGATCCGTTCCAGAATTTGCTATTTCTCATATAATTTCTTATAGAACTGTCTTTTTTTTGTATCAGTATTTTTTTTCAAATGATTCTCAATTATAAAAGTTAAAGCTGAGATTATGATTATTGAAATAATGGATAATAAAATATATATTCCTTCAATATTGTAAGATAACATTACAGAAGATGAAAGAAGTATTACTATTATTGTTATCCATATGTAATCGGAGTAGTCTTTGTTTCTTTTTCCCCTTTCTTTTTTTGCATTTGATATATTATGATTGTCAGATTCTGAAATCTCATCATTATAGTCCGATGGAAACACTTCCGTTCCTGTACCGTCTTGCTTAATCCTTATTATCTGTGAGACCTGGTACGGTGCGCCATTGACACTTATCTGGCAAGCGCGGCTGCAGGATTCCTTGTTCCTCGATACGGAAATAACGATATTGTTATTTATCTTAGTAACCTTGCACCAGTCCTCGTCAGCATAGACGGTCCAGCCGATATTGGAATCAACAGATACGGTATACTGTCCTTTATCATAGCTGCACTCCACGATTGAGGTTGAAGGATTCAACACCGGGATAAAATCAATACCCATTAGATCGTCGCAGAACTGCCGGATGCTGGGAGTGCGCTCCAACGCACTCGGTTTCATGGCGTTGAGGATGGCTTTCTCAACATTGGATGTGACCTTACCGGTCAGTTCTCTCCTTAGCTCTTGCTGGTTGGGCGAAATCTTGAAGGCATCGGGAGGATTCTTTCCGGTGCATAAATAGAAAAGGACTGCTCCCAATGCGTAGATGTCATATTTGGGAGAGAACTTATTTACCCCGGCATACTGTTCCTGTGGGGCATAACCGGGAGAGGCTCCCTTGGCATTGAGGCTGCTCGTCGGACGACCTTTGGAATCGAAATGTTTCGATATTCCGAAGTCAATCAACACCGGATAAGTTTCTTTTCTTTCGTTCGTTTTAAGGACGATATTGTCCGGCTTAAGGTCAAGATGCAGGACGTGCTCCTTATGGATCTCATCCAGGGCATCTGCAATCTGCATGACGATTGAGACTGCATCCTTTTCTGGACATCTGGACGGGCTGCCTCCGTCAAGGTATTCCATGACATAGTAGGCAGTGCCGTTTGCCTCAAAAGTTTCGTTGACCTTTACTATACTTTGTGACTTGTGACACAGTTTTTTGAGTCGGTTAGCTTCCGTTTTAAAGTCTTCCCTTGATTTTGCGATGTCAGTTATTGCATTCGGGACAGTAAGCACTTTGGCTCCGTCATCCGCACGAAAACAGGATGCTGCAACGAAATGCTCTTTGATGGCAAATCGTATCGTAGTAGGGATATTGCCTATTTTGACTTCAGATGTGGCAAGGTACGTTATGCCGAAGGAACCTGAACCGAGTTCTTTGACTATTTTGTATTCTCGATCCTTGCTTCGCAACTTGTATCCTTTACCTATAGGCAAAGTCTGACTTGATTTCTCACTAACCATACTTATTTTGATTAAAGACCAACAGTATTCAACAGATTTGTGAGATTGTCCTGACTTTTCTGCTTTCTAAGCGATTCAGCCATCTTCTTGTCCTTCGGAAGACCGGCGAGTCCGTTCTCATAACACTCCGCAAGACGGGTCGCTCCGTTCTGAGACAGCTGGTGGTTCTCCTGTGCCTTCTGATAAAGAGATACTGCTGTCACAAGATCCTTGTCCACTCCACGGCCCTCGTAGTATATGTCCGCGAGATAAGACTGAGCCTTCCCGTATCCCATGTCTGCGGCTTTACGGTAAAGTTCCACGGCCTTCGCCATGTCCTGACCGACTCCGTTGCCTGTCTCATAGAGGGTGGCAAGATAGAACGCTGCCTCGGCATCGTCCCCGGCAAGCTTCTCCAGTTCCTTTGCGGCTTTCTTGGCGTTGGACTTGTCGTTGCGTTTGCTGGCGAGTACCACCATTTGCATTATCTTACCTTCGGCAATCTTGGCTTTCTCGACCTTCTTGAACTGCTCGGTGGCCTCCTTCATCTTGCCGTCCACCAGATAAAGCCTCATGCCACGAACATAGTTGAGGAACGGATCTGTTCCGACTGAATCCATATGGGCGACCAAGCCCTTGAATGCCCTCTGATAGCCCTGAGGGGCAGCCTCCGACATCCAGAACAATGCCTGGTCGTAATCCTGTGTGATACCTGCACCGTCCTTCAGCGCGTTACCGTAGTTCCACATTCCCTTGGCGTTTCCCTGAAGTGCCGACTTGCGGTACCATTCAGCGGCCTGTGCGAGGTTCTTTGTGACACTATTGCCCTCGGCGTAGAGAGTGCCTATTTCAGTCTGGGCTGCGGCCATGCCTCCTTCTGCGGCTTTAAGCAGATAGACAACCGCCTGTTGCTTGTTGGCAGGTACATTCATCCCTCCGAGCAACATCTTGCCTGCCCAGTATTCACTTGACAAATCACCTTTTGACGCTCCCCTCTCAAAGTATTGGAATGCCTTGGTGTTGTCCTTTGCATTGAGATAGCACATGCCTGCCTGACGCATTCCGTCCACGCTCCCCCTCGCGGCTGCCTGGGCATAGAATCCGGCAGCTTTGGCATAGTCTTTGCCGACACCTATGCCGTTTTCGTAGCAGTCGCCGACGAGCATGGCGTCAAATGCACTTTCGGAGGCGTTCTCGGTACGTTGCGAGAGAAGAGCGCTGTTGCCTTCCTTGATGGATTTCTCATAGAGCCGGACCGCATCTATCGAGTCGCGCTCAACTCCGCGACCGAGCTGGTAGCACATGCCGAGGTTGGCGATGGCACGGACATCGGATTTCAGGGAGGCTTTCTTCCACCACTCATAGGCCTGCGCATAGTCCTGGCTTACATGCTTACCGGTATAGTACCATGTGCCTACCTCGTTCATGGCGGAGGCTTCCCCTGCCTTGGCCTTGTCCATTATGACATTTAGGCTGTCACGGATTTCCTGTGTGCGTTGGGCGACGGCAATGCTGTCTGCATTAGCCTTGGGCGCTTTGAGAGTCTTGGCACTGCATGACAGGATACCTGTCAATAAAAGCAGACCACTTAACATTATCGTTCTCATTTGAATAGTCGGTTAAAAAATGATTTAAGTTTCGATTGAGTCTTTTCCGATAATGGAGATAAATCATGCACTGAATCTTCCTTAGTTTCAATTTTTGCTGTTTTAACAATTTCTTGTCCTTCAACGAATAATTCATCTTCAGAGTCTTCTTGTGGTTCTATCGTTACCAACCCAACATGAATTTGAATTGCAGTATTGTTATCAGCGCTATCTATGCATTTAGCCGCAAGGTATTTGCATTTGTCCTCATCAGTTTTATCTGAATTATATAACTCGATAAGCTCTTCCTCATCTACCTTTCCTGTGACACCATCAGTGCATAAAAGAAAATAATCGCCTGGAGCAATGTCTTTCAGATTTACAACGGAAGCGTCGTCTCTCTCTCGGACACCGTCTTGAGCACTCATGCAACGAGTAATGACATTTCCTTTTGGATGATCCTTGATACTATCAGGAGAAATATTCCCGGATCTAAGTAACGCGTTGACTAATGAGTGGTCTTCACTTCGAAATATTATGCCTTCTCCGGGTCGAATCTGATAAATACGGCTATCTCCTATATGAGCAGCCATAGCTCCTCTGGAATGGAACGCCAAAAAGGTAAGTGTTGTCCCCATTCCTTTGTTGGAGGAATCCGATACCTTATCAAGTGATTTATACGCATGATTAAGTACATGTTGAAAATTATTATCATCAAAGCTGTCGGTATTTTTATGAGTAGAAAGGATTTCGCCTATTCGGTTACACACTGTTGAGCTTGCAACCTCTCCTTTATCGCATCCACCAACACCATCGCAAACAGCAAAAGCCGCATTATCATTGCTTGGATGGTCGAAATTCGGATATCGAGAGTCCTCTTGGTTTTCTCTATTACCCAACTGATGGAATGAATATATGGAATCGATGTCTATTATCATTTTGGTTTCGGTATTTTCTGAACCTTGATGAGCGTTTTCCCTAATTTGAGCGTATCCCCATATGAAAGATAGACAATGTCTCCGACAGCCAATTCACGACTATTATGATATACCGGATTAGTCGCTCGTTCAACAGTCATCCGGTAAACGAGACTACCTCCATTTTCATTGACATCTATTCGGACGGATTTGCTTGAAGCATACTTATCCTTAATGGCAAAATCAGAGACGTTGGTATCATCAGCTCTTCCAACATAATGAGTGCCTTTAGACAGGATATGTTCCTTTTTCCCAAGGAATTTCCCGAGCACGAGTTTCATGCGCATATGTGGGCGGGGAGATACAGGTTCAGTCAACAAACTGACTTTTATGATTTTGCCGTTTTCTACTGTCACGCTATATTTGGCCCCACATTTTTCACAGCAATATGAATCATTGTCATGCATCTGCTTAAGTTTGCCATCACATCCCAATATCGTACATTTAAGCAGATCCTCTTCTTTCGCCGGTATATCAAATTCATGATATGTCGGACATTTAGGACATTTTACCCTATTATGTCCAGGCTTTACCATCTTGGCAGGAACTAAAACCGATTGGTGACACCCTTCGTTATTGCATCTGAACCGATAACTGCCATCTTCCAGCAATCCAAATTTTACATCTTCCTTCGGTTTGGGTTGCTGCTGTCCGGATGTCAGTGGATAGCGGAAACTTACCTTCGCCCTGCATTGAGGATTGGTGCATGTGACAGAGTAATTGCCTGGTGAAGACGGTGCTTTACACTGGAATTTATTGCCACATTTACATGTCAATGAAACTTTCTCAACTTCTGCCATAACTAAGCCATTATATCAGATTGAATGTCGGAATCTTCAAAATAAGAGCCATTGTCAGCATAAGATTCACCAAAAGGATCTTCAGGCTCTCCAATCACTTCCAGTTCTATAACAGGTGTCCCATCGATCACGTCAACATCAGCCAAAGGATCTTCTGCGACGATAACGTCGACCTCACGATTCTCGGCGACAAGGATCTCGTCAGGGAGTGGGTCTTGCAGGACATCCTCTGATATTCTGTCATTGGCAGCGAATGGCTGGTAGGTGTGTTCTTCACCAGAGAGGGTGGTTTCTTCTGCGATCACGTCGGTTTCCTCAGATAGTTCAGCAACCGGTTCCTCAAGCGAGACTTCTTCCGGATTTACTTCAGTTAAGACTTCTTCGTGTGCTTCAGCTTCAATCTCAACAGTTTCATGCCGGGGTGATTGCACTTCGTTTTGAATAGTCTGTTCTTCATTAATAGACGGTTCTTCCTTTTTGTCTCGAGTCAGGGAGTCAAAAGCAGCTTTAGCTGCTGCGCCTGCAGCCAGTCCCGCTGCTCCGGCACTCATTGCAGCTGCATTGTCACCGACTTTGAATTTTTTCTTCTCCTGTCCATTCTCTCTAAGGGCATCGTTGGCATTTATTGCGATTGTCTCCATTATGTCGTCTTATTTATTGGTTACTACTTTGAATTTGATCTCCTTATAGCATCTTGGGCATTCGATTCGATACACCCCCGGCTTACCCGGGACAATGAAAGCATATTTAGCCCCACATTTATCACAGACTACCAGTCTCCTTGTCTTTGTCTCCATGTTGCGGTTTGTTTTCATGTAAGAGATATGTCGTTCTGAATGTCACTGTGCTCTTCGTTCATCGCAATATCGAAGTCATTCTGTTCCAGATAGCCGTCGTGACCGTGCTGCTGCGCATACATCAGTTCAACATCGCTAACATCCACGTCTCCGGGGATTTGTGCTATCACATCTCCTTCCGGAGTGGTGATCACATCATATACGTTATCGTTATCGACATCTATCATATAGGCTTGATTACCATGGCTGTCATGTATGATGGCGGCATTAAGTTCATCTCCATCCACTGTATAGACAGTGCCAATGTCATCCACCAGAAGCACATCCTCCATGTCGATGTCACGGGGGTCAATCTCCTCAACTATGACATCTACGATATCATCGGGTTCCGGTTCGGGAACGGGTTCCGGTTCGGGAATGGGCTCCGGCTCTGTTATATGAGTAGGATTCGGTTCGGGAACAGGTTCGGGGATTGGCTCCGGATCTGGTTGTAGATTGTGTATAGGTGACGGATTCGGTTCGGGATTCGGAGTAGGAATAGGTTCCGGCTCAGCGATTGGATCGGGTTCGGGAGTGGGCTCAGGATCAGGAACTGGTTCCGGTTCCGGCTCAGGTTTCAGCTGAGCATAGAGTATGTTTGCAGCTTCAGTAGTGATGGCTCCAGCAGCTACAGCCGCCGCTATTTTGGCACGTGTCCAATTTGGGCCGGATCCATTTCCGGACGGTTTGTTGTTCAGTGGTGTAGTATTCATCTTTTTGGTCTTTAGAGGTTGTTTATCTGTCGCAAAATTAATACCTTAAAAGTCGTTTTGCAAGTATTTTGAGGTATACAGTTTGAAACAGGGGGGATTAGATGACGAACCCATGCTTCTTGATGTATGAGTTGTTCGTTCTATGGGGCACCCATTAATTCCAGTCAACAACAATGGCATCCGCAACTTCTTTAACTCCTATTAATTGAGGATGTTGAGACGCATTCATATTGGAAGTAGCGTGCTGAACATCGTTGTATACGTAATTGAATAATTCGCTCACCGTTATTTTTTTATCATTATTAGCATCAGCCTTTCCTCGAATGCCTTTTAGTAGAGCTTGAGTGAAAAATCCATGACCGATCCAAGGATTCTCAATTGAGTATTCGTCTGCTCTACTTGACATCATATAAATGATGTTTCCGGCAGTGGGAGCCTTGTATTTCCCTATGTTGTCTTTTACGTCTTCGACACTACCTGCATGACAAGCATCTACAAAACAAATTTTAGCAGATGCTGAAGACTTAGATAGAATATCATTTATTTCCTGATAAGTCAGACGTTTGTCATATGCAACAATCCCTCCCGGATATCCATGTCCGCTGAAGAAGAGAATGATCTTATCTCCTTTCTGAGCACGGTTGCTTAAAGCCCTCAATTTCTCCAATATGTTCTCTTTATTAGCGTATTTGCTCGTCAAAATAGTTATGTCTTTAGTGTGATTTCCCATCACCGCTTTAAACTGCTTTGCGTCTTTTGTGGTCTGAGTAAGATTGTGGTCGCTATCTTCATAGCTTGATACCCCGACACTGAGAACGAAAGTTCTTGCTTGGAGACTTATGACAACGAAACAAGCCATAAGAAATGAGAGTAATTTTTTCATGTTAATGAGCATGGCAATATGAATGATTCTTGTTGATTATGTCATCTTTAGATAGAGTCCTACGACATTTAGGGCATATGAGTTCCTTTTGGAGGTTTTTGACTTTCTTCCCTAATTTATTAAGCAGGGCGTCTTGAATAAAAGGAGATAATATTCCTGAAAAAGCCAACGATAATCTTGGCCCCCACTGAAATCTGGTGACCCATGGCATTACCGAAATACATAATCCGATAACCATTAAAGGGAGGGTTATATATTTTGCAATTCTTCTGTATTCCTCAAGTTTGTTTTTGCTGTTATCATATTCCTGAAAGACTTCATAAAGCCTATCAAAATCTTCACGGTAATTATTGGGATATAGAACTCGGCGAGCTTTAAAATAATAGCCACGATGTCCCTGCTCTCCTAAACGAATCCATGAGTCAGGAGTGATCTTTACCTTATCATAACGGCGAAATTCACCGTTTTCTTCTACGAATGTGCCATTTCTTGAATTGTTGTCACTTAAGATCCAACTATCACCATCTATGGTTATACTTGCATGGTTGTGGCTGACGGAAGTATGGGTGTCATCTATGGGAAATGGAACATTGAAATCCCGTCCTATTTTGTATGTTTGCATATTTTATTGATTACGTTTTTTTAAATCAGATATGGAGATCTCAGCTGTAGCACAGCCTAATAGATCTATGATCACACCAATTTTAGCTTTACCATTTGAATTTTCTTTAATTATACCCGATAATCCCTTTAGGTCACCTCTCCAAATAGTGACGTTGTCGCCCAATTTAAAATCCGTTGGCTTGAAATCAATTTGACCGTTGCTTGAATCAACCAAAAATTTAAGAGATTCAATCTGCTCCGGGGGAATTTTAGCGGGTACTTTCTGACCTGGAAATTTAAATATATCGAATACAAATGAAAGTTTCTTAACTTCAGGAATCCTCTCCGGCTCAATTTTAATAAGTACCACCATGGGTATAAGAATAATCGAAATCTTCTTTGTTCGATCGCTCCATTGTCGAGTTTCCTGACGAAGTGGAACATAGGTGTCAATACTTAAAGTATTTAGTTTCTTTTCTACCTTTCTTTCGCAACAAGAGCGCACCTTGAGAGCATACCAAAATTTTGGACGCGCTCCGCGGTCGCAAGTCCCATTGACTTGCGAATCTAAATTAGAGTTTAATGCTACGTCCATTTTGTACTGTCTAAAGTCCAATACGGCAATCATCTCTTGGCAAGAGATTTGGATGGTGGCCATTGTGTTGATATTTAGGAATTAAAATGAGTCTTTTGGAAGATTTAGCCAAACAATGTCAATTATAATTGTTAATTTTTTTGTATCATAGGTAAAATCTTTCTCAAAAATGGCTCTCATTTGCGGAAATTTAGCTATATTTGCAACTTGAATGGTTATCTCTTGCCAAGAGATTTGGATGGTGGCCAAACTGGGCTGCCTTTTTTGCCAGGGGCGGTGCAAGCACCGCTGGCGGGGGACAAACCGAGCAGGGATGAGGGCGAGCATGCTCGCCGGCTATCACAGACCCTGACAATGGGGGCGATGCGTGGGGGAGGGCGCGGCTTCATAAGAGGGCGCGGCTATAGGCTTTTGAGGATGAGGGAGTTGGCGCGGTCGACGACGGAGGTGTCGAGGCTGGCGAGGTAGATTTGGGTGGTGGTCTCGCTGTCGTGGCCCATGCCTTCGGAGATGACGGATACGGGGATGCCTTTGGCTTTGGCTACGGAGGCCCAGCTGTGGCGGGCGACGTAGAGTGTGAGGGGAATGGTGATGCCTACTTTTTCGGCGATGCGTTTGAGGTTGTGGTTGATGTTGTAGCCGACGTTGCGGTAGACGCTGCGTTCGTTAACTCCTGCGTTGCGGATGATGGGGAGGAGATAGGCGCTTGCGTTTTCAGGGTATTTGTCAAGTATGGCCTGCATTTCTTTTGTCCATTCGATGATCAGTTGCTGGCCAGTCTTGCGGCGACGGTAGGTGACGTAGCCGTTTGCAAGGTCGGTCTTGCGCAGGAACGCCATGTCGATGAAGCTCATTCCGCGGAGCATGAAGCTCAGGAGAAACATGTCGCGGGCATAGTCCTGTTCGGGGATAAGATATAGGTCGAGGGCTTTGATTTTCTTTACGACCGACAGCGGCAGGGCTCGTTTTACGGTTTTGTCTACCCCGGTGTATACGTGACGGAAAGGATGCCGGTTTTCGATGATTTCTTCTTCGACGGCGCGGTTGTAGGCTGCGCGGAGGATGCGTGTGTAGAAGGAAATGGTGTTGGGGGCTACTCCACGCTGCTGATGCCATGCCTGGTATGCCTCCATTATGCGTGTGTTGAGGCTGTCGAGCATTATGTCTTCGCCGTCTCGGAATTTCTTGAAGCTCTTGAGTGTGGAGCCGTACGTCTCGGCTGTCCGGATCTTTCCGTTCTGCTTGAGTTTGATTATGATGCTTTCCATGTAGTTGAAGAGGGAGTAGTCGTTGGCGTAGCGGTTGAATTCGTCGGTGACGTCTTCGGCGGAATAGGTAAGTCCGCTGTTGTCAAGCTTACGGATGATTTTCGTAAGCCGTTCGATGTCCCAGCGTATCCTCTCCCGGATGGAGAGGATGAATAGTTTGCGCTCGCTTGTGGGGGATGCTGTGACCATGGATCGGTTTTCATCCCATTCGTAGGGGAATACGTGATAGTCGGTGAAAAGCTGACGCTGTCTTCTCTCGTGGATGATCTGATAGAATACGGAGCCTTCTTTGCCTGTGACTGCGGAGGGTCTGAATTTTACTTTTATAGTAGCCATTTTTTTAATTTTTAATTCATAATTCATAATGCATAATTAGCGGCGCGGGGAGGGGGAGAGGATTGGGCGTGCATGCACGCCGACTATCACAGACGCAGACATGGGAGGAGGGGGCCTGCGGCTTCTGCCTCGGCACAGTTAGGG
>JAIDSM010000069.1 GCA_029061225.1 Muribaculaceae bacterium | reverse complement strand
AAAATATACATAAATCACCGATTTTCAGTGATTTATGTATGGGGGGGGGGTAAGAAGGCTAAAGATTTTTTTAATATATAAGAAATAAATTTTGCAAAAAAACGCAAAAAATATTGTCTTTTTTTGCAATTTTGACAAAAAAACTATTATCTTTGCAACCGAATTTAGAATAACTATTTGGTGAGACACCTATTTAATATGCAAATTACCCTGTCCTGAGCTTAGGGCATCATGGAATTATTGAAATGCGGAAACGACGAATGGCAATCATATCCGGTGTCACTTAATGACGATCCGGAGACTATAGACATAGAGGATGGTATCCTCCATGCCTATTTGACGTTTTCGTATATATGCATGAAGCTTAACGAATAATGAAGAAAATACTTACATCCATAATAACGGTTCTCTTAGCCTTTTCAGCCTACGGGGGGACACTTGCCGATTCGGTAAAGGTCTATTTTCCGGTGGGCCGAAGGTTTTTTGACCCTTCTCTCGGCGACAATCGGGCTGCCATGGATGGATTAGTCGAGAAAATTCGTGAAGCTAAGGCACAGGACAATATTGAAAGTCTCGCAGTGAGTGGCTATGCTTCACCTGAAGGAGCAAGCGACGCGAATCTCAAGCTTTCACGGCTTCGCTGCGAAGAGATAGCCGATTATATTTCCAGGCATACCGGAGTGGAGAGGGCTTTGATTAAGACACATGCCGACGGAGTGGCATGGACGGAGCTCAGGAATATCGTTTCCTCCGACCCTGACGTCCCGGACAGGGAGAAAGTGCTTTACATACTCGACAACACTCCCCTTTGGATCTATAATTCCCAGGGAAAGATAGTCGACGGCAGGAAGAAGCAGCTTATGGAGCTCTCCGGCGGACGCACATGGAAGTGGTTGCATGCCAATATCTTCCCCGAACTTCGTAACGCCGTTGCAGTGATGCTTTATCTAAAGCGTAGCGACAGCTCCTCAGCTTTAGGAATAGCTACTACCGATATGGGTAACGTTGCCCTGCAGGACAGCATATCCAAAGACCTAAACGACACTAAGAATATAAACGACACTAAGAATATAAAGGATATAAAAGAGCCACAAGACTTGAGTAACTCCAACGATCTTAAGGATTTCAAGGACCTTAACGATACTCAGGACATTCATGGTGCAAATGACCTGAATGGCGGCGACCGTTTTGAAGCAGGTCAAGGTCTTACGAGAAATTCTCTCGAAGGCAAACCGTTCTATATGGCTGTGAAGACGAATATGCTTTATGATGCTGCCCTTGTGCCGAACCTCGGGGCAGAGTTCTATCTCGGCAAAAATCTGTCGCTCTACGGAGAATGGATGTATGCCTGGTGGGAAAACGAGCATCGTCACCGTTCATGGCGCATCTACGGCGGAGATCTGGGCTTAAGATGGTGGTTCGGGAGAAAAGCTCATGCAAAACCCCTTACCGGCCATCATCTCGGAGTATACGGAGGTATACTGACGTTTGACTTCGCGACAGGAGACAAGGGATATTTGGGTGGTAAACCGAAAGGAACACTCTGGGACCGCCATCTCATAAATGCCGGAGTAGAATATGGATACTCCCTTGCGGTGACAAAACGTCTGAACATAGACTTCTCCATAGGTCTTGGGTATTTGGGTGGCCACTACATCAAGTATTTCCCATTTGACAATGACTTATACAAGGAAAAAGAGATAAATATGCATTTCTTCGGTCCTACAAAGGCCGAGATTTCACTCGTATGGCTGATAGGTCGCGGCAATACCAACGAAAGGAAAGGAGGTGAGAGATGAAGCTGAACTTACCGAAATATTCATCGTTGCTTCTCGGAGCCCTCTTCCTTATGACGGAAGGCTGCACACACAGGGACCTGAATGATGACGCTCCTACGAAAATCGCTGACAATGTGGATGTGATTTTCAACTGGAGCAAGGCTCCGGACAAAGAGGCTAAGACGATGGTGCTCTACCTCTATTCAGACGATCATGAGATGATGGACTATCGGTTCAACAATCCGGATGGTGGCAACATCAGGTCTTACGGAGGCCCACACACGGCCATATGCCACAGCAACGACGACCCTTACGGTCACCATCTTCGCAACCAGCATCAGCATGATGAGATAGAGATCTTCACCGATGAAACGGCGATCCTCGTAGGGCAGAACATATCGACTCGAAGCATTCCGAGAGCAAAAGGAACGGAAGACGAGCCATTAAGGAACACTCCATCGATGATCTACGGTGCTCAATCAAGAGATGTCGACCTCAAGGTCTCGGCACTCCCTCAGAAACTTGAACTTTATCCCGAAGAACTGATCTGCAGGTATTCAGTAGAGTTCGTGGAAGTGGAAAACCTTAAGAAAGCTGATGTCCGCATAGACGCCACCATATCTTCGCTTGCAGGAGGATTTTATCCCGGAAGGATGTCGCCGGGTTCAGAATCTGTGTCGCATACATTTACCCTTAACGCAGATCTTGAACACAATTCGCTGAATGCAGAATTCTTTACTTTCGGACTTCCGGAAGGCAAGGAGCTCCCTCACAAGATATGTCTCTACATAGCCTTGAAGAACAGGACCGGTGGTTTCTATACCTTTGACGTGTCTGACCAAGTCAATAAGGCTCCGGATCCCAAAAATGTCAAAATAAGAATCCACGGCCTGAAGTTGCCCGACATACCTGACGATCCTCTTCCGCCGCAGGGTGAGGGAGGGGTCAGCATAGAACTCGACAACTGGGATACATATTATTTAGACCTTAAAGTTTGATAGAGGATAATGACAATCAGAAAAATAATAACAAACAATAATAATAAATCTCCAAATCTTTCATTTATGAACAGACTTTCTTTAACTGCAGTTGCAGGAGGCTTGGTGGTCCTCGCATCCTGCTCACAAGAAGAGGTGTCGACAGTAGTGCAGAACAAGGACGGCTTACCGATCTCTTTCCGTGCAGGCGTTTCGACCCGTGTAAATCCGGACCTCAACTACATCCAGAATCCGGCTACATTCTACGTATCAGCCTACGCCCCTAACCACATGTCGGATACAGGCGTCATACCGGACTCCCTCTTCTGGGACGAACCTTTCTACCTGATGGGCGCCAATCTATATGCCAGCAGCAGCAACCAGAAATGGCCGTCAAGAGAACAGGCAGACAAAGTTGAGTTCTTCGCTTATGCTCCCTCGCTTGAGGAAATCCAGAACGCAGCCTTCACGCAGCTTGATCAGAATGATCCGAACTACAGCAATAATCTGACCAGCTACAGGAATGCCATTCAGTTCTTCAACCTCTGCAATGACAATGTGCCACTTGATCCTATGGGTCAGATGTCTACTACCTTCAAGGATGTCCAGCTATATAAAGGATTCAAGCTCGGACGTTTCTATGTGGCCACGGACATCTCCAAGCAGGTTGACTTCATCACCTCCCACATTTCGGTCGATGTGCCCGAAAATGAGGATCAGGCAAAATTGGGCGCAGAACTGAAATTCAAACACCAGCTCAGTAATATTGAGTTGCGGGCATTTGGAGCCAACGATATGTATAATATTGAAATCGCAGGTGTAAGGATTGGTCGGCCCTATACAGGAAATGCTATCTTCAATTTCTGCGACGGACAAGGCGGTGTAGACTTTGAAGCAGGCGGTCAATGGGGTATCTCAAAAAATCCTCAGCGTCTTCCGGTAGAATACATCTATGGTGCAGGCGATGAGACATACCGTATCGGTAAGTTCAACAACCTTAACGGAGGTGCTACTACGTCGACTACTCCCCATTCTACAGCTGCTAAAGCGGAATCCATTATGGGAAAAGGTGGCAACGCCATGGTGCTTCCCACAAAAAATGGGGCTTGGGCCGGTGAGGCAAATCCTTGGATAGCTCCAAAATACAGTGCATATACCGGTTCAGGAGAAGATCCGTATCCAAATCAGGATCCTGATCCATGGAGTGCTGACAATGAATACGGCGACATGTATTTCAGCATTCTTCTCCGCGTCACTTTGAAGCCAGGAGCTGATGAACTGGTAACTCCTCAGATCTATCCTTACGGCAACAATACCACCATGAATGTCGTATATCTTGAAATGGAAAAGAATTCCAATAAGATAGTTCGCCGAGTTGAAAACAAGAATGTCATTCCCGGTCCGAATAATGAAATAGTAGAGTTTGGCTGGGCAGCTGTACCTGTCGGCGTAAACTGGGAAAGAGGCAAGAAATATGTCTATACCCTTGACTTCAGCAACGGCGTAGGTATCCAGGATCCCGAAGATCCGAAGCCGGGCACTCCTATCATTGGCGACGGTATCAAGTTCTCCGTAAGCATTGAAGGCTGGAATGAACAACCAAACAACACACACGTACCTACGGAGTAATCTGACCTGTAAATAGTAACTCCCGGGAGAGAAAAGCTCTCCCGGATTCAATATTCCCTCTGTCAACTGAAATTTATATATGAAGATTAAAAGAGTGACATATTTGGCTCTTGGAGCATTTGTCTCCGTCGCCTCCTGCACAAAGGAGGCGGCGGGGCCGGATGTCTATGACTGGGCGGAAGGTGAGATCTATTTCAAGACCTCCCTTGCTGACGTATCGACATCGAGGGCTCAGGATATGACGCTCGATCGTCTTGAGTCTTTCCAGGTGACATGTTTCAATTCAGCAGACAGTAAGGAAGATCCGACAAGATATAATTATCCTTATTTTGAAAACGCTACATTTATCCGCAAGGCAGGTTCCGGAATCGGCACCTATGAGTCATCGCCGGCCGAAGGTCCTCGCGAATGGCCTGCCAACAGCGGATTACTTAGATTTTTCGCTTACTCTCCTTCTCTATCCGTCATGACCGACGGCAATTCAGGCATTCCGGATGCAGACAGAAGCAAATACTTCGAACTGATCAATAATACGACAAAGGAAGCTGACAAGCTCTCCATAGATTATAGGCTATGTAATGTTCGTATTAATCCGGACATCGCGCGACAATATGACTTTGTGACGGCAGCGGCAACGGGTGAAAGATGGAAGGATTTCGGCAGTGGGGTAGAGCTTGCCTTCAGTCACAAACTCTCTCAGGTGGAACTTAGAGCATGGGGAGCGAGTTCGGAATATGATTTTGAAATTGCAGGCGTACGCATTGGCAATCCCGTAGTGGAGGGGACATTTATTTTCGCCGACGACGCTAATCCTGATCTTCATGGAGTATGGGATACCTCAATCGAAGGAGTCAAGGATAAGGTTGAATATCTCTTTCAAAGCTCGGCAGACTCGCATATAGAAGGTGTTCCGGCAGCCGGCGACCGGATTTTCAAAATACACAGCTCAGAACACAGCGCTGTCGAATCGGCAGCTTCGATAATGGGCAATGGTGGTTGTGCGATGGTCATTCCCACAGAAAATACAAAATGGGAAGGAATAAACGATCCTAATATCGGAACAACCCCCTACAAGACAGACAGAATGTATTTCAGCATTCTGCTCAGAGCAAGAGAAAAAGCTTCAGGAAAGGTCATATATCCATATCCCGGAAATCCCTACGGGATGAAAGTGATCTATTACGCGGTAGACAAGTCAGGGACTATCATTTCGCGTCTATATCCCGGAGAGGAAGGAGGAATCTTCTTTACCGATCCGGACCTTCAGAATCCATTTGAGGCTTCTGAAGAAGTGGAGATAATGGATTTTGGGTGGGCCGCCGTTCCGGTCGACGCAGACTGGAAAGCCGGTAAGAAATACATTTATACTTTGGATTATTCTGAAGGAATCGGAGTGCACGATCCGGAAGATCCTGAACCGGGACGTCCCATCGCCGGCGAGTCATCCATCTCATGGGGCGTGAAAGTCAGCAACTGGGACTATGCGCAAGAAAACGATGACTACACTCCGGATCTTGAAGTGCCGTAAATGCGACAAACAATTATGCATTATGAATTATGCATTACTACATATAAATCAACGGATAACAATGGGAAAGAAAATTTCAATATATTCAGCTCTTGCAGTGATTCTGACTTTGGCCTCGTGCGCCGGAGTGGAGTCAGGCGACGGTGTGATTGCAGGCGAGGGAAAGCGGATATATTTCCGTACCCACCTTCCATCGTTGTCCGAGACGAGGGCCTCAGCCTTGACTACCGATAATCTTTCGGAGTGCAGGGTGACCTGCTTCATACCTGAAGACAGCAGTTTCGACCCGGCAGCCACTACACCTCACTACAGTGACATGCGCTTCATTAAGAAAGGGGCCGGGCATTACGTCGCAGAGGATGATACTGCCGCTGAATGGCCTGATACAGACCTCACCCTTCATTTCTTCGCATATGCGCCTTCATCGGAGCTCGTGACGGAAGTGGAGGACAATCATAGCATAAGACGATTAGATGTCGCATCGGATATGCGAGACCAGGTGGATTTCATAACCGCATACTCAAGTGGCAACCGGCAGGAAAACGGAAATTCAGGAATAGACCTCGACTTCTCGCATCAGCTTGCCCGAGTAGAACTTTCAGCATGGTGTGCAAGCGAAATCTACGATATCGAGATAGCCGGAGTGCGTATCGGCAACCCTGTGACCCAAGGTGATTTTAATCTCGCTTCGCTCATGCCGGCATCGGGGAGTTCCGGCTCGTGGCTCAATACATCACAGGCTCCCGTAGAATATATTTTTACACCCGGAGAGTCTATAGTCCGTGTTGGAAAAAATATTGGAAGCCACACGGACATAGATCATGCCGCGTCAATTATGGCCTCCGCATCATCTGCGATGGTGATTCCGATGGCAGAGAGAATAGAGGCTTGGGAAGGTAAGAAAGATCCGGAGATTGACTCTGATCCTTATCATACGGATAAACTATATTTCAGCGTGCTTCTCAGGGTTGTAAGCAACTCAGAGAGAGTTGTATATCCTTATTCCGACAATAGGTATAATATTCCGGCCGTATACTTTGCTGTTGATGATGACGGCAAAATTCTGGCCAGACTGTATAAGATCGACGGTGAGTATTATACTACCGATGATGGAAACGAAAATTCCAGATACACCGGCGATGCGCAAATGATCCGCAGTTTCTGCTGGGCAGCGCTTCCCGTTGCAGCCAAATGGGAGGCCGGTAAAATCTACACATATAAACTGAATTATACCAATGGAATCGGTTGGCATGATCCTGATGATCCCGTTCCCGGCGAACCTATAATCAACGGCAAGGTTACCTTTGATGTGAAGGTCTCTGATTGGAAAGAGGGCGTCAAAACGGATGTGACTGTTCCGAGAAAATAAAACCGACGGAAATGAAAACGATAACATTGACATCATATATGATATTTGGAAGCATGGTGCTCTTATCCTCCTGTGCGCAGGAGGATAACCCGTCAATGCTTCCGGACAGGGATGACAGAAGGATAGTATTCCACACAACACTGCCGGAACTGACCACCAAGGCTAAGGAAATCACGACCGAGCTTCCCTATTTCCATTTGACCGCCTTCGACGAATCAGATGGCACCCTCATAAGCGGCGACACGCTTACGGGATATTTCTACAATAAGAGAATAGAGAAAGATAACGGCTCAAACACTTATCTGACAGATGACTGCCAGTGGCCGGCGCCGGGGCAGGAAAGCGACATACTCCATTTCTTCGCCTACTATCCGGCATTGGGCCAGGGAGCAACCCTCGTCAACGGCACTGCTGTAGGCGAGAACAATAACATTGAGGCTATCGGCTATAGTATTAAGGATTTCAGCGTGTCTCCCGATTTCGCTGAACAAGTGGATTTCGTGACAGCATACGCAAAGGGGTCTATGGCAGAGAACCTATTTTCCGGCATATCCCTGAATTTCCGCCATCAGTTGAGCAGAATAGAGGTGAAAGCCAAAGGAGCACACAAGAGCTGCAATATCCAGATAGCAGGAGTGCGGATAGCAAACGCCTACATGGTCGGTGACTTTGCATTCCCGACTTCTGTTGAAGCCGACGGCGTGTGGAGCAACACCACAAAAGGAATAGCCGAGTATATCTTCCATGACGGGGATCCTGTAGTAAAGGTAGGACAGGATGCCGTCTCCATAATGGGAAAGAAAATCGGCGATGACACCGACAACTGCGCGATGCTGATTCCGTCGTCGTATAGCGCCTGGGATTATTCAGGCGATACCGGGAATGAGAATGAAGGGATGTATCTGAGCGTATTGCTGAGAGTGCTTGACAAAACTACCGGAGGCAACAACAAACAGCAATATCCATATTTCGACAACAGCCAGGGTCTGAACGCCATGAAGATCGACGTAGTTTATCTTGTGGTAGACAAGACTGCCGAGACAGTCACAAGGCGCGTCTACAAAAGCGGAGACTCATACTTCTCAGACGAGAATTGCACGGAAAGCTACACCATCCCTGCAGGAGCGGAAGTGCGGGCATTCGGCTGGGCATCCCTCCCCATTTCCGGAGAATGGGAACCGGGCTACACATACACCTATACGCTCGACTATTCATCCGGAGTCGGAGTGCACGGGCCGGAGGTAACGGGAGAGACATCACCGAAAGCCGGAGACCCGATCATCAGCGACAGGGTGGGCGTGACTGTAACTGTAAAAAACTGGCAGAGCAATTCAACCCCTGTAACGGTTCCGGGATCCTAATCAAACACAAACATTCATGAACGATAAGAGAATCATATACGGTCTTATGTCGGCACTTGCCGCATCAATGCTATCCTCCTGCTCGCAGGAGGATATGCAGGTGCGTGGGTTGTCGGATGATGACGATGCCATCTTGTTCGTCACCGACTTGCCTGGAGTGGAGACACGCTCCGACGAAACAGAGAGTCTTGACGACGGCTTCTACGTCACTGCATTCGCGCCGGAAGATGAGACTACAATCGGGACCTCAAATAAACTCAACGAGTATTTCGCCAACCAACTGGTCTCCAAGACTCAGGGTATGGGCAATGCGTTCCGGTCTGACATGTGCAGATGGCCAGCAAACACTGGTACGAAATCGGGAACATTGAAGTTTTACGCATTCTATCCCTCCCTCGAAACGCTGAGTGAACGGGCCGGTGTGAGCGGCAACTCGAGTTATTTCGTTCTGCAAAACAGTTCAACAAAGACAGCAACAAAAACCACTTATTCCTACTCCATAAATAGGTTTAAGATCGACAAAGACATCTCCAAGCATGTGGACTTCGTCATTGCAACAGTCGAAGGAAACAAAACCGCAAATCTCTACTCCGGAGTAAGCCTGAACTTCGAGCATCAACTGAGTCAGGTAGATCTCCAAGCCTGGGGAAACTCCAGCACTCCTTATGAGGTCGAGATAGCCGGAGTGAGATTGGGGAATGTAATTACAGAGAGTAAATTTGACTTTTCTCAAACCCAGAACAGTAAGACTGACAATACCACAAATGGCAAATGGCTAACTACCCCAACTCAGACAAAAGGGATCGTGGAATATATTTACCGGGAAGGAGACAAAGTCATATCAGTAGGCAGAACAAAAGACACCAACACTACAGCACCAAACGCCATATCCATAATGGGTAATGGCGGTCCAGCAATCGTTATTCCCGGTACGTATTCAAAGTGGAGTACTTCCGCTAAGACGGGCTTTTACTACAGTGTCCTGATCAGGGTTAATGACAAAGAAGGCAAGTTGCTCTATCCATATATAGAGGGAGCAAACATGAATTCCTCTAAAAAAACAGATGAGATGAACGTAGTGTATCTATCTGTTGAAAGAACCTCCGGCTTGGTGAAGAAAAGGGTGTATAAAAAGGACGGAATTTA
>JAIDSM010000068.1 GCA_029061225.1 Muribaculaceae bacterium | reverse complement strand
AGAAAAAGGGGATTGGGCGACACATACAGGAAGTTCTTGCGGAAATAGTCGATTATATAGACACTCTGATAAGTGGTGTTTGCGAATGCCTCGGCTGTACGAACGAAGTTTTCGGCAAGCCCGTAATCGGGTTCACCATGCACAGCGTTTCCGGGATAGAAGAAACCATTTATTTTACTGTCGTTCATTGTAAACTTCATAATTAGATTACAAATATAAGAAAACTCTATGGAATTCCTCAAAATATGACTATGAAAATCTCACAACAATGGCTATTTATCAACATATGTTGATGAATTCTCAAGATTACTATCGATTTCTTCATACCTTTCTTTATCGAAAGCTCATCCCTTAAACCATCACTCCAAGCCTCCCCCTATCGGTCCGCGAGCGAAGCGAGAGCATCTCGGTCTCTTTGCCTCTACTCCAGCCATCTTAAGACTTAAGACATCAGAATTATCCTACACTATCTCTAATTTTTCATTATTTTGACCATTAGAATAAAAGCCCTCTGAGTGAAGATTAAATACATAGAATCTAATCTTTGCCAAATTAGAAACTTGAGTTTCTATGAATGCATCCCGACGGAATGTCAGATGCTCATTCTGGAATACATAACCGAGCTGATTGGTCACGCATTGAGTATTGCCGATGCGCATATCGATATTGTAGTGGGAATGACCATATATCCAATAGTCTATTCCACTTTCCTCAATGTAATCAGCCAGTTCCACGGTAAACGCACCGTTGGCTTTGCTGTCTTTGAATTTAGGGCACAGCATCCTGAATGAGGGGACGTGATGACTGACAACTATTTTATGTTCTGCTCTACTTTCAGAGACAGCAGCTTTTACAAATTCAAGGCATCTACGATGTTCCTGATTGAAATCCGCAAAGGTCAACAATTCCCCATTGAATAATATTCTGCGAAAATCTGAAATAACCTGTTCGGTAAACGATGCTTCTTTCAAGGGAATGTGTGACCACAAAGTAGATATAATGATATCTATGTCTTCTATAGACACTATGCTATTGTAATAAGCCGCTACATTATGTCTTATCTGAAACTTGTACCCATTATTCAAGGTGGCGATGTCAAAGAACTTGTAGAACTCATGATTACCCATCGCCACGATGACCTGTTCGTAGTTCTCTGAAGCCCAGTCCCAGAAAGGGTGTGTCTGATAGTTCTGATCACCAAGGTAACCAATATCACCTGCAAGGATAAGAATATCTCCTTCTGCCTTCAGGGGATTATGCTTCAGATAACTGGCATTTTCCCGAAATTCAAGATGGAGGTCGGAAGCGTATTGTATCTTCATTCTTCTAATGTAAACAGTTCATTCAATTGATTCAACAATTCCATAACTACCATTTCTTCCGTGTCAAGGGACTTCGCCAATGAAGGAATAAGGGCATCGCCTTCTTCACGGATTTTCTCAACAAAATCCTGAACGCAGTCTATGATTGATTGAGGTGCGATAACTGGATACGTCTCAATAATCACGGCACTCTTCATTACATCTGACCGATGTTTCTTAATATTGTGTGTGTTTACGTGATGGCCGTTTTCTTTCTCTAGAAGCAGATTCAGATAGGCCTTGGCCTTAAGGGCTATCAATGCAATGGGGGAAGCATGTCTGATGCCGTCTGTCAGCACACTGTTCTCGATTGTAAAATGATAGAAGTCATCATCCATTATGATTGCACTCAGACTTGAAATATCGTCAGAAATCGGCAATGGTTCTATAACGAGTCCCTGCGGTTCACCGAGCACATCAGGATGACGGGAAAGTAGCTCGATCATTTCAGGATAGCCTTCTTTACCATCGACGAAACGGTAAAGCTCATACTTCTGAGGTTCTCCTTCCTCCTCCTTTCTTCGCTCAGGTCTGTATCCGGCTTCTTTAATGAACTCCCAGAACTTGCGACCAAACTCCGGAGTCATATTCTCGACCACTACAATCATATCGATGTCGTGGGTGGCTCTTGGTCTTACTACAGTTCCGGTCATGACGATGTCACAGGCAGTTCCACCTATTATCACATAATTGTCTGAAAAGTCAGCGAATGCCTCTTTGAATTTATCTAAACCTACCATTTGAAGTTATTGATTATATGTTCTGTTTCTTCTTCTACCCTGGGGTCATCATCTTTTTTCAAGGAGAGTACCAACGAAAGTGGATCCACCCATTCTACAGCCGTGTTCTTGCGTCTTACCGAAGGATATTTCCATATCTCTATTATTATGTCTCCGTCAAACTCGTTTGGATTGACTATCGAACCATCGCCCATGCTTTGACGGTACTCCCCGGCAGTCATCATGATCCACTTTTCAGGATCTCTATTCAGCATTGAATAATGAGCCATTGCATTGATTCCACATACGGGAAACTCTTTTTCACTGTTTAGTCCATCACAAAATATTTTCTTTTCTACCGGATCAATCAAATACTTTCCTGCTTCATTCCATAACAGTTTACCGGCGCTATTAAAATGGATAGCCTTACTTCTTGCATCTATAGCAACTTTCTCGCATAGACCAACGTCAGAAAGGCAAGTGAGCCCGATAGATACACTTTCATAGGAGTAAGGCATCAGTGAAGCTATAGCCTTGGTGGATTTGCCATCTATATTCTCAATCTCCAGATGGTATAGCAATATATACTGTGCTACCGGAGTCAGCCTATCAGGAATTTTTCTCCCGGTCACCTTTTCCATGGCTACCAACATCGGAAGATTCGCATACTTGTCGGACATTATGAAGTACACATCCTTTTCAATGAGTCTCTTACGTTCATAACCGGGTCCTGGAGCCAATATGAATACCACAGGCAGTCCAAACAACTGCATCAGTCTTTCCGTTACGAGGGCACATTTCCTTGGAGTGGGATTAACACTTTTGGGTTTTACGAAGAGCAGTTCTTCTCCCCTAAAAAGCCCATCGAAGAAATCAAAAGTGAGCTTTTCACCCATGTTGATTCCCTTAAGTTTGTCCGCCGGACGCTTTATAAGCTCAACCGTCTTTCCTAATATGCTGATATGATTGTCTATCATAATAATTTTGCTATATTTTAATATATAATTAAAACGTAGCAAAATTAATAAAAATATTCCGAATCTCAAAATACTACCGGAATTAGATGTCTCTATATTATGGATCTTCGTCATCTTTCGATATTTTAGTTACGAGGTAAATACCGAATACATCCTTCAGAATAACATAATTTTTGAAAATTTCCAAATTTATCAACCTTCAATTCTCATTTCTCAATTATTTTTTGTAACTTTGCAAATTGTTTGCCCCACTCAAACATTAAAACGGCTTTGACGTACGGAGAGTCAAGGCTGGCGCGACGGGCAGACATTGTATTTTTAACAATTTTTCGGTAACATCTCAACAAAATGCAAATCAACGGTATCACAGTGAAATTCGCTGCTCCCGAGGATGCCAAATACGCCGAACTGATCGTTAAGCTCATCTATGAGTCTGCTCTTCAGCGCGGCACTGGTATCGCCAAAAGGACACCCGAATACATCGCTCAGAAGATTACGGGCGGAAAAGCGGTTGTGGCCCTTCACGGCGACAGGCTTGTCGGGTTCAGCTACATCGAAAGCTGGGGCCATGGAGATTTCGTTGCGACGTCCGGATTGATTGTCGACCCAGAATACCGTCATCTTGGCCTTGCCGGCGCCATCAA
>JAIDSM010000067.1 GCA_029061225.1 Muribaculaceae bacterium | reverse complement strand
AACAACTCGGGATCTTTGAATAAATCTCGATAGCGCATAAGAACATTTACATCGAATTGGTCTCTTGAAGTCTTGAACCTCCGCTCGGTAAGTTCAGTTTTCCCTTCCTTTGTAAGAGGAGTATTAAGAGTGGCGAAAAAAAGATTCTGAAGGATTCCTCTATAATAGTAGCTTACACGCTGTGTTTCGCTAAATAACCCTTGAGGTTCAATTGGATTAAATTGCTTAAGCAACTTATTTCCTATATAATCAGGGTTAAATAATTCTCCCGGAATTAGGTTTCTTTGCTTAAGAAACCAAACAAATATCAAACGCGTTATTAAGCGTATGGTTGCCTCGCTATTATATGCCGTATCATCCGAAGTACTATAAATATCATTTGGGAATCGAACAACCTTAAGAGCCGCAAAATACCAGTTTTGTAACTCTCGGTAGAAACGTTTGGTTAAGGTTTCATTACTGAATACTTCAAGCCAATGTTTATAGAGTTCGTCGAAAGTTGGATAAGCCTTATCGCCGAGGGATTCAAGAATATCAATGTGTCCACGGTGAGGATCGGCGCAGTTGATGTCGCGGAGAATAGATACCTTACCGAGTTTTTCGCCCTCCATTCCAGAACGACGATATTCTGAACGTTCACATGTTGCGAGCGAAAGGAAGTCTCCGTTTTTGATGAATATAACTACCGGCAATTGTGGTGCCATTCGATTGAATCCTCTTGTGAGCGTAGCAAGTTCACTGCGCGTAAGGCTTTCCCCTTTTTTGATATCAACAGCGAATATCACCAAAGTATGATATTTCCCTTCGACGGGCTTTCCGAGTTCAAAAGAAGAAGCATTGCCATTCAGAGTATCTTCATCCACAGAACCTATCAAAAAGGTCTCGGCTATTTTTGAAACCACTTCTCTCAAAGCTATAGGCATAGGAGAAGAAACCATACCGGAGTATAGATTCTCGAATGCCATAGGTGTCTTGCTATTGGCTTCAAAACGAATCTGAAGCTTATCAAGTAATCCCACCACTGCTTCAAACAGTGGACTGCAGGTAAATCTATATAGAGTTTCCTTCATGACATTATTACTTTACAGTGATATATTCCCAAACCACAAGATCAAAATTTTCGAGTTTGAATTTTTCCTCAAGAAGGCGATCATCCGACTTCTCTGTTTTTTTCTTTGTCAGCTTATTTGAGCCAAGCAATGCCAGAGCGGAAGTCAGAGCTCGTTTAGGAACCTGATTCGTCATCCAATCCCTGACAATTCCGGAAAGGCATTCGAGCTGTTCGTAATCACCTGCTTCTATCCATCGAGGAAGAGTCCGCTCCTCACTCTTATTCTTCCGAAGGAAATCGAGTATTTCAGCACGGTTAAGTTCACGGTATACAGCGGGCTTGGATTGATCCACCGGCTGACACATCAAATAGATTTCTTTATAAGGTTTAGAAGAACCTTCCTCTCTGTGTGGATATCCAACGACTCCAACAAGAGACTCTCCCATGCCTTCGAAATCAGTCGGATTGAATGAGAAACCAGAGAAAATTCCATTAGGCATTTTTCGGAATATGTCCTTATTCTTTTCAAAGAAGTCTATCAGATCCTGACGGTATACTTCAAAGGAGAAATCCTTAAGTGAAAGGGTGCGGGGACTCTCTATGTCGCTGATAGAATTATTCTGTAACTCTTCGAGAAGACGGTCGGCGTTTCTATCCTGTATAGGATTATCCTCAACCATCTTGATAAACTTCTCATTTACTTCCTGAGTCTCCGAACCGACAAGCGTCATCATGGCCATACGGTTTTGAATCCGAGTCTCGAGTTCGAGATATTCCTCAAAACTCTTTGCCGGCCAGAAGTTGACACATTTTATGAGTTTATTGGGTGAACCGATACGGTCTATTCGTCCAAAACGCTGGATGAGACGTACCGGATTCCAATGAATATCATAATTGATCTGCATGTCGGCATCCTGAAGATTCTGACCTTCGGAAAGACAGTCTGTGGCTATGAGAATATCTATAGGGTCATTGAGAAGTCTGGCGTAAGAAGGCTCGTATTTTAAGATAAGCGATCTCCACAGGTCATACGGCACATCCCACTGCTGCTTCTCATCATCATAATATACATTCCGGTCAAGCGCGGCTTTTTCATAAAGGTCGCGCCAGTCAAGTTCCTTATACAATTTGCTGTATGGAGCGAATCTCTGAAGAAGCGAGAAATAGCCATTTGTAGACTGTGCACCCGTTGAGTATGACTCAGAACCGCTTGCAGATGCAATATTAGTGAATCCACGCTTCACCAGTTCATCAAAAATAAATTTTGCGGTATCGGCGTAGACTGTAAATATTACCACCTTCTTATTAGGCTTGTCCTGTTTCTCGCGAAGAATCCGTTCGAGTTCGTCAAGCTTCACATCGCGCTCTATTCCAGATTCATACTTTTTCTTGAAATCAACAAGACTCAGGTATATTTCATTCAGTTTCTTTTTATCAGATTCAAGAGCTCGTTGGAAACCTCCGATATTTTTCATATCGGATAACTTAATTGTTCCTTTCCGCAATCCGAAATACTCATCATCGTCGATTTCTCCATCTTCTTCTTCTCCATCGAATAAAGATGGTTGCAGTGATTCAGAAGTCATGCCTGCACGGTATTTCTTCACCTTATCAAGAGTCTCTGCATGAACATCGAGAACTTTCTTCACAGTGCTCATCAAAGAGTACCATGAAGACTCCAAACGTTTCAAGAATAGTATTCCCATCATCTTGACGAGGAATCGCTCACGATTTACCTCGTCATTCCATGCTTCGGCGGCAGCTGCCTTCTCAGACTTTTTACGGGTCTCCTCCATGAACAAGCTTGGTTGATAGGCTGCCAGAAATAGAGAATCGAAAGCAGAGTAAATATCTTTTGTCGATTTATAGTTACCGAAATGGTCTACTCCCTGATATACATTCGTAGGACTCCCCTTTTCCGGAAAACCGAGATTCTCACCAAGTGTCTTCTCAATTAAACTTCGAGTACGGGCTACAATGAGTTTGTCTGTGAGGTTAAAGAACTTAGGAGGGAGAGTCTTTATGAATCCTCCAATTGTTCGTTCGGGATCCTTACACCAATTTGTGTATTTAGCCTGCGCATCCTTGAAAAGAAACATCAGTGACACAACGTTGAAATCATCTGTATTAAATGCGCTGTCCACTCCTCTTCCGATCAGATTGAACTGACCTTTAACATCGTTAAGACCGGTATTGATGGGAGTTGCCGACAGCATAAGCACTTTTACATCACGGCGCTCATGTCCCGGCTGGTTCTGAATAAGTGAGGTCAACAGATCTTGATAGCGGGATGATTTCTCATTTCTTAGATTATGGCTCTCATCAATGACAATAAGTATCTTCTTTTGTTTCTGAAGCCAAGATAGACGTGCGTCATCGTATCTATGCTCAAGACGCTCATTTTGAAAATCAGTGTGGAATCGCACAATATAGTCGAATTCATCGGTTTCAAAACGCGAACCGTTCCTACGTCTGTACTGCTTCCAGTTGTGCTCAAGTTTCTTTGGACATAGAAGTAGTGTGACATACCCCTGTGTCTGGAAATACTTCATGACAGCAAGGGCAGAAAATGTCTTTCCAAGACCAACCGCATCAGCAAGGATTGCACCGTTATATTTACGAAGCATCTTTATGAGCGAGATAACGCCTTTCTGCTGATAGTTAAAGAGAGTCTTCCAAATGGAGCTTGTCTGCAGAAGCGACATATCCTGACGATGCTCTATCGAAGCATCAAGGTCAATATCGGAATTGAAGAGTTCGAAAAGAATCTTATAATATATTTCCTCAGGTGTATATTTACGGAAGAAATCATCTATCTGCCGTATGAAATATTCCTTTACAGATATACGTTCCCCTTTTGGTTTCTCCTTATTTACAGGAAGCGTATCGGACGCATGTTTCCAGATTTCATCAAACCAATGGGTCAATTCTCGATAATCGGCGTCCGATTTGTCTGCCGTCTTTCCCATTGTTAGCTCTACATTCGAGGATGGACGTAGTCCGAGTCCCGAATCCGTCAGATTACTGCTACCAGAGAGGAAAAATCCCTTAAGACGTTTATCCTTGGGTTCATAGAGATAAACCTTAGCATGACAGAATGCATTGGTTATCGCCTTGCACTTCACAGTGTCTCTCATCAGGAAAGCCTTTGCATCCTTCACGTATTCCTCAAGATTGAAGGTCGTGTCGATACCCTCGTCACCTCGCAAAAGATCGATTATCTGTTTTTGGTCGTTCTCATCCCTAAGCATCTCAGAAGAGAGCAGACGGTATTCCACATCCTCCGGTATTTCGTGATAGAGTTTACTGAGAGCACGGAGAGTGAAATAACCAGTTACAATATCAAATTTGCCGATTTGATGAGGAATGGCCGCATAGGTCTTAATGAAGTCCCACACTGTCACTATATTGAGGCCATCGTCATATCTATCTTTCTTGTTATCAATGAGCATCGGGCTGTCCTGACTGAGTTGCCACTGACTCCTGATGGCTGATGATGTATAGGTATGAAAAAAGCGGTGGAGCCATATTGCTGCTCATCCCGCTACTTGAGGCATCTGGCATAGCCTATCGAGACAGGATAAGCAACAGACTCCACGCTGTATATATGCAGATACCCCAAACCCACTTCAAGCCCTTATCGGCTTGAAATGAGCCCGGATAGGTATATACATACCCGTGGCGTCTATTGCTACTCTATCCTTGATCTCGATAATGAAAACTGCCAGATTTTCAAGTAGTCAAAGATAAAGCGTTACAATACACGCTTTTCATTAATTTTTCAAATGTTTCCCGCTGCCTGACATACCATGTCTACTCTTAGACTGCCCCACAGCGTGGATTCCTCCGCAAATTTAGCAATAATTCCTCAATCTACCAAATAATCCACCAGAATGATTAAAAAAATGAGACTTTCAAATGTGAAAGCCTCAACTTATCTCGTCAATAATTGATCCCATAAAGTATCCAATGATTGGGTTTTACCGATTTTCGCTTCTTGTATAGATCTGGATATTCCATTCAGGATCTCTTGCTCTTTATCCATGTTAGCAGTCGACATCGATGCGCTCAGCCTATCGGCAAGCCACTTCTTATTTTTTAGCGACAGAGAATCGACTATAGCCCATAATCCATCCATAGAAATTGTAGCATTCATAATCTATTTTATTTTACAGTGTAATTGAAATATGACATTTTCATTTAATTCCTGATATTAGTACTCCTTCAAGACGTCAGACACATCGCGGGGTTCGATTGCAAATTTAGCAATAATTCCTAAATCTACCAAATAATCCTTCATCATGAATATTAAAAATTACGGAATCTTCTATCCGCAGCGACAGTTTCGACACTATGTAAATGTGCATTTTGAATAAGCCATGGCAATGTAATCGAAAAATTCTCCTTACACGCGCGGGAACGCACAGCGGAGTGTGCTTGCTACGCTGGGGATGTCTCAAGAACAGTAGGAATTTGAGAATTTTCATCATAAGTTTTTGAAATCAGCATTTTTTTATTAACTTTGTCACTGAAAGCATTAATTGACTCAGAACTTAACAACTTATATGGAATTAAACGAAAAATCAAATTCCGGACATAAAAGAAAACGGAAGTCTGCCGATAATACGCTGAAAACGTTAAGACGTCTGTTGGCTGTCATAAGCATACTCCTTATTACTCCATTGTTTCTGGACTTCACCGGCACTTGGCAAACCCTTTTCGGATGGATGGCTAAGATACAGTTCCTCCCTGCCGTGCTGTCGCTTAATGTGCTCGTAATCGTCGGTTTGTTAGTGCTCACCGTTCTTTTCGGGCGACTTTATTGCTCCGTGATATGTCCGCTAGGCATCATGCAGGACGGTTTTGCTTGGTTTGGCAAGAAAGCTAAAAAGAACCGTTATTCTTTTTCTAAAGCTAAATCGATACTCCGCTATCTAATGCTTGCTTTGATGATAGTCTCGTTAATAGCCGGAATCAGTTCGATGGTCGCCATTCTTGCCCCCTACAGCGCATATGGCCGCATCGTCTCAAGTCTATTGCAGCCTGTCTGGATCTGGGGCAACAATCTGCTTGCATCCTGGGCCGAAAACCACGACAGCTATGCATTCTATCAGGTGGAGTTCTGGAGCAAGGGATACGGTGTGTTGGTAGTGGCTGTCACTACACTAGTCATCCTTGCGATCCTCGCCTGGCGTAACGGCCGTACATATTGCAACACCATCTGCCCTGTGGGTACAGTGCTCGGATTCTTTTCCCGCTTCGCGCTTTTTAGAATCGTCATTGACAAGTCCAAATGCGTTGACTGCAAACTTTGCTCACGCAATTGTAAGAGCGCCTGCATTGACATACCGGCTCATCAGATCGATTATTCCCGCTGCGTGGCTTGTTTCGATTGTATCGGAAAATGCAATAAGGGTGCCCTCTCCTATCGTTATGTCGGTCTTAGCCCGAAGTCAACTGATTCTACCGACAATTCTAATGTCGACGGAAGCCGCCGCCAGTTTCTGACTGTCGGAGCCCTTCTTGGCACATCTGTGGCGGCATCGGCTGCCGATAAGTTTGTCGACGGCGGTCTTGCAACTATTGAGGACAAGAAGATACCTGAACGTAAGACCCGCATAGCTCCTCCCGGAGCGGTAAGCCTTCGCAACCTTCACCAGCACTGCACGGCTTGCCAGCTCTGCATTTCGGCTTGTCCCAACGGCGTGCTGCGCCCTCAGACCGATATCGAAAACTTCATGCAACCGGAATCGTCGTACGAACGTGGATACTGCAGGCCTGAATGTACCCGCTGTTCTGATGTATGTCCGGCAGGTGCCATCAAACCGTTGGATGCTATCGGAAAGTCTTCAGTACAGATAGGACATGCGGTCTGGGTAAAGGCGAATTGTGTTCCGGTCACCGACGGCGTCGAATGCGGCAATTGCGCCCGCCACTGTCCTACCGGCGCCATCACTATGGTGGAATCGGACAATGGCTTGAAGATACCGGCGGTCAATACTGAGAAATGCATCGGTTGCGGAGCGTGCGAAAACCTCTGTCCTGCCCGACCCTTCAGCGCGATCTACGTGGAGGGACATGAAAACCACCGTTTTATTTAATGATTAATTATCAATGATGAATGATGAATTATCAATGATGAATGATTAATTATTAAAGTTTCATTAATCTAAGAAATGTAATATGAGCAATAATATAAATAGACGGGAATTTCTGAAGAGGCTTGGAATCGGTAGCACTCTGACCGGCCTTGCTTTGGCAGGATGTAAAAATGCGGAGAAAGCTGTTCCGGAAATCACTGATGCCGCCGAAGGGGAAATGACTTACCGTAAGAATCCTAAAACCGGTGAAAACGTTTCCATTCTCGGCTACGGATGCATGCGCTGGCCCACCAAGCCGGTGGAAGGGGGTGAGGAAGGTGAAGAAGAGATCGATCAGGAGATGGTAAACCGTCTCGTAGATACCGCCCTTGAGCATGGAGTCAACTATTTCGACACGTCTCCGGCCTACTGCAAGGGAAAGTCGGAAGGTGCTACCGGTATCGCTCTAAGCCGCCATCCGCGCGACAGTTACTACATAGCTACCAAACTTTCAAACTTCGCTCCCCAGACTCATTCCCGGGAAGCTTCGATCGCCATGTATCACAATTCGTTGAAGGAGTTGCAGACCGACTACATCGATTACCTTCTTCTGCATGGCGTAGGAATGGGAGGAATGGAAGAACTCCATTCCCGCTATCTCGACAACGGAGTGCTCGACTTCCTTCTCAAAGAGCGTGAGGAAGGACGGATAAAAAATCTCGGATTCTCCTACCACGGCGATATAGAAGTGTTCGACTGGCTCCTCGAGCGTCATGACGAGTATAAATGGGACTTCGTGCAGATACAGCTCAATTATCTTGACTGGCAGCACTCAAAGGAACTGAATCCACGAAATACCAATGCGGAGTATCTATACGAGGAACTCCGGAAACGGGGTATTCCGGCTGTGATTATGGAACCTTTACTCGGTGGCCGACTTGCTAAAGTGCCTGACCATATTGCCAACCGTCTGCTGCAGCGCGAACCCGAGCAGAGCGTGGCTTCATGGGCGTTCCGGTATGCAGGATCATATCCCGATGTGCTGACCGTCTTGAGCGGTATGACTTATATGGAGCATCTTGAAGACAACCTTAAGACTTACAGTCCGCTGAAGACTCTTACGGAAGACGAGTTCGCTTTCCTGCATGAGACCGCCGACCTGATGATGCAGTATCCTACCATTCCCTGCAACGACTGCAAGTACTGCATGCCGTGTCCCTACGGTATCGACATTCCGGCCAATATGCTGCATTATAATAAATGTGTCAATGAAGACAACATTCCGACATCAAGTCAGTCTCCTACTTATTCCAAAGCAAGAAGGGCGTTTCTTGTTAGCCTTGACAGATCGGTGCCAAAACTTCGTCAGGCCAACCACTGTATCGGCTGCGGCCAGTGCGTCCCCCATTGTCCGCAGGGAATAGACATTCCGGGTGAGCTGCATCGCATAGACGAATATGTGGAAAAGCTAAGGCAGCAGACAGTCTGACATTTTTCGCATGACGCATCAAGCGCAACGCGGAACGCAATATGTTATAAAACATATAAAGGAATCGAAAAAATTCAGTGTAAAAGTTGGCAATTTGACAATTATTAGTTAAATTTGCACCTGATAATAAAACACCTCTCTTCTATTCAGTCACCTTCAAACAGCTAAAAAGATGAAGAAACACAATTTCTATGCCGGCCCTTCGATTTTGAGCCAGTACACCATCAAGAATACAGCGGACGCCATCCTGGACTTCGCAGACATGGGTCTTTCAATCCTCGAGATATCTCACCGCAGCAAGCAGTTTCAGGCTGTCGTTGATGAAGCGGTAGCTTTAGTAAAGGAACTTCTGGAGGTTCCTGAAGGTTACAGCGTACTTTTCTTAGGTGGCGGTGCAAGCCTTCAGTTTGCTATGGCCCCAATGAACTTCCTCAATACAAAGGCGGCTTATCTCGACACCGGCGTATGGGCATCCAAGGCCATAAAGGAAGCTAAGCTTTTCGGAGAGGTTGACGTTGTTGCCTCCGGCAAGGACTCCAAATATACCGTGATCCCCAAGGACTGGACGGTTCCGGCTGATATGGATTACTTCCACTATACCTCCAACAATACTATCTACGGCACCGAAATCCGCAAGGATCCGGAAGTGCCCGTCCCGATGATCTGCGACATGAGCTCCGATATCTTCTCCCGCCCTGTAGACGTAAGCAAATACGACCTTATCTACGCCGGCGCGCAGAAGAACCTCGCTCCCTCGGGCGTGACCATCTGCATCGTCAAGGATGCTGCCCTCGACAAAGTGAGCCGTGTGATTCCGACCATGCTCAAATATAAGACCCATGTAGACAAGGGATCTATGTTCAACACTCCTCCGGTTCTCCCGATCTTCGCGGCCCTTCAGACCCTCAAATACTACAAGAGCCTCGGTGGCATTCGCGAGATAGAGAAGATGGACCTCGCAAAGGCCGAACGTCTCTATGAGGCTATCGATACAAGCAAGATGTTTGTAGCCACCGTACAGGATAAGGAGTCACGCTCGATAATGAATGTTTGTTTCGTCATGAAACCTGAGTATGCTGAATTCGAGAAGGACTTCATCGACTTCGCAACCTCAAAGGGAATCATGGGAATCAAGGGACACCGCGACGTGGGTGGTTTCCGAGCTTCTCTCTACAACGCACTTCCCATGGAGTCGGTAGACGCTCTTGTGGAATGTATGCACGAATTCGAATCCCTCCATTAAAACATAGATGACTATGAAGATATTGGTATTTACGGAAAAACCTTTCGCCGCCAATGCGGTAAAGGCTATAGCCAACACAGTCAACGCAAGCGGAAACGAACTTAAGCTCGTGGAAATGGGCTCCCGAGAAGATCTTATTGAGGCTGTTAAAGACGCAGAAGCTCTTATCGTGCGCAGCGATAAGATCGACGAGGAGGTGATGGCTGCCGCTCCTAAGTTGAAAGTAATCGTGCGCGCAGGCGCCGGCTATGACAACATCGACCTTGATGCCGCCACAAAGCACGGCATATGCGTGATGAACACTCCCGGTCAGAACTCAAACGCCGTGGCCGAGCTTGTATTCGGAATGGTAGTGATGATGTGCCGCAATCAGTATAACGGCAAGTCCGGTTCTGAACTGAAGGATAAGAATCTTGGAATATATGCTTTCGGACAGGTCGGTCGCAATGTCGCCCGTATCGCCAAAGGTTTCGGAATGAAGATTTCCGCTCTCGATAAGTTCGTCAGCGACGAGGTAATGGAGGCCGAAGGCGTTCGTCCGGTTCATGACGTAGACGCTCTTTTCTCTGAAAATGATTTCGTATCCCTTCATATACCCGCTACGCCCGAAACCAAGAAGAGCATCGGCTATGATCTCGTTATGAAGATGCCTAAGGGTGGAGTACTTGTCAATACGGCCCGCAAGGAAGTGATTGACGAGGAAGGCCTGATAAAAGCACTCGAGGAACGTCCCGACCTCCGCTATGTAAGCGATATCAAACCGGATGCAGCTGAGGAGTTTGAAAAACGTTTCGGCGCACGCGTTTTCTTCACTCCCAAGAAAATGGGAGCGCAGACTGCTGAGGCTAACTTCAACGCCGGTGTAGCCGCAGCCGAGCAGGCACTAGCCTACCTCAAGGACGGCTGGAACAAATACCAGGTCAATAAATAATCCGTATTTTTCCAAAAAGCCTTGGGTGGAGTCATCGCACTCCGTGCGCGTCCCAACAAGTCTATACAAAAAGCCTTGCCAATTCGTCGGCAAGGCTTTAATAATCTTTTATATTTAATCTCTAATCTTCAATATTTAATCTTATATCTTTAATCTTTTACACCCGCAAGATCCTCGGTATTCTTTTCAATCGTCTCGTCAGATACGTGATAGTTGGTCAGATCGCCGGAGATATAGCTGTCATAGGCAGCCATGTCGATTAGTCCATGTCCCGAAAGGTTGAAGAGAATAACGGGAGCGGTGCCTTCCTCGTTGGCCTTCTTCGCCTCCCTGATTGCAGCTGCGATGGCATGTGAACTTTCCGGAGCCGGAATTATTCCTTCGGTCTGAGCGAAAAGAGTGGCGGCTGCGAAAGTCTCAAGCTGATGGATGTCCACTGCCTCCATAAGTCCTTGCCGTTTAAGCTGGCTTACGACAGAACCCGCTCCATGATAGCGGAGACCACCCGCGTGGATATTTGCTGGTGCGAAATCGTGACCAAGGGTGTACATGGGAATCAGGGGTGTATAACCGGCCTCGTCTCCGAAGTCATAGCGTAGTTTGCCGCGAGTCAGTTTGGGGCATGATTCCGGTTCGGCGGCTATGAAGCGAGTGTTTCGCTCTCCGCTGAAATTATGGCGCATAAACGGGAAAGAGATGCCTGAGAAATTGCTGCCTCCACCAAAGCAACCGATCACGATGTCGGGATACTCCCCTGCCATCTCCATCTGCTTCTCGGCCTCAAGTCCTATGACTGTCTGGTGCAGGGCAACGTGATTGAGTACGGATCCAAGCACGTATTTGCAGTTTTCTGTTGCCATGGCGAGTTCCACAGCTTCCGATATGGCTGTACCGAGCGATCCCTGATAGTTAGGATTCTCTGTGATGATCTTGCGTCCCGCCTTGGTAGACATGGAGGGAGACGCTATGACTTCCGCGCCGTAGGTCTGCATGATGGAACGTCGGTAGGGTTTCTGATTGAACGAAACCTTCACCATATAAACCGCAAGATTAAGTCCGAAATGCTTTGCAGCGAGCGAGAGTGCCGCACCCCACTGCCCGGCTCCGGTCTCGGTAGTTATATTGGTCACACCTTCTTTTTTGCAGTAATAAGCCTGAGGGATGGCGGAATTGAGTTTGTGGCTCCCCACCGGACTTACACTCTCATTCTTAAAATAGATGTGCGCCTTGGTCCCGAGGGCCTTCTCAAGTCCGCGGGCACGGACAAGCGGAGTCGGACGGTAGATCTTATACATTTCCCTGACCTCTTCGGGTATTTCGATATAGCGGTCCTTGTCGTTGAGCTCCTGAAGTGAGGCTTCCTTCGAGAAAAGCGGAAACATATCCTCCGGCGTAAGCGGATTGCCGGTGGCAGGATTCAGCATCGGTTGAGGTTTTACGGGCATATCGGCCACTATATTGTACCATGCGGTTGGTATGTCCTTTTCCTGAAGGAGGAATTTCTTTGAGTCCATAGTAGAATCGTTTTAAATTTGTATAATTTATGCATTTTATCGTATATTATTCAAATATACTGCATAATAATATAACAACCTTTACAACAATAT
>JAIDSM010000066.1 GCA_029061225.1 Muribaculaceae bacterium | reverse complement strand
GCCTCGCGCTTGTTGGAATGATACCAACGCCATCCCATGCGCATGATGAAGTGATCCTCATAGCTGTAGCGAAGCAACGGATTGTCGGGAGCTATAAGGTCTATGAAGTCGTTTGTTGAAGCCGGCAGATATACATAGTTGATGTCAATCGGCGTGAATGTATGACGGTTGTTTTTCCGTGCATCCACCCACTTATAGCTCCATCCTGCCGTGGAGATCACGCGTGTGTATTCAGGACGTTCCTGATAGTTCATCGAGAAATTCATCTCTGTTGAAGCCTGGATGCGACGTCTGATCCGACGCGAGATAGGAGCCTTGAATTCCGGCATCGACAGACCGAGGTCGATGGAGTATTCCATATATCGGTTGTTGAGCAGGCCCTCGAGATTACCTGACAGCGACTCATAGCTTCCACGGAGCTTTCCCGTGAAAGTCTCGGACCCACGCCCGATGTTGCGGTGGGAATACGTCAATCCGACAGCCACGCCGAGATCTCCCTCAGAATTCGTGCCTTCCAACTCAACGCTTGCAGTCTGGGACTTACCGGGAGTCAGCATGACATATACGTCGAGCAGTCCGTCTTCGCCGATATGACCGACAGGGACAAATGACACGTTGATGAATTTCAGTATACCCAGACGGGAGAAAGCCCGATACGTCCGGTCTACGTTTCGCTGGGCGAAAACATCTCCGGGAGAAAGATAGCAGTTATCCGCGATGACCGACGGACGCAGATAGCGGGAATCGGCATACAGGATCTCTATGCCATGGTAATTGACGGAATCCTTTCCAGCCGCCAAAGCCGGCTCCTCTGCGTCAATCGCATCCGCATCGGCTATCACCGTGACCCGGCGTATAAGGAACTTAGAATAGACATCCGCCCGCTCCCTTACAGGTCCTGCCGGAGGATTGACCTTCATGATAAGCTCCGCGTCGCTGCTTCCTTCCGTAGTGTCGGCCACAAAAGTGACCATCTCCTTACCGAAATTGTAATATCCTTTATTGCGCAATACATCGGCTACGAGCGTACGCTGATTCTCAAGCACATCCCTTGAAAGAGGTTGTCCGGGGTAAGTCAGAAACCTTGCCGAGTCCGCCATCACTATTGCTTCTACAGCCGAATCCGGGAACTCATACTCCATCTTCGATATGATCTTGCGCGGACCCGGAGTCAGATTGTAGGTAAGCTCAATCTTCTTCTTTTTGTCGTTTTTAACGGAATCCACATCCACCGCGGCATTGAAGTATCCTTTGCTTGCCAGATACTGAAGCAGCTGGCTGCTGCTCGCCTCTGAAAGTTCAGGATCATAGATCACCGGTGGCTCGCCCAGCTTACGCATCCAGCGGTTCCACCAGTTGGTGGAGTCGTTTCCGCTCATATTATAGAAGCCAAGACGGAACTTGATGCTCCAAAGCATTCTATGGTTTGGGAGCTGACGAAGATAGGCCTGCATTTCCGTCAGGTCCAGCTGTTCGTTTTTTCCGGTAGAGTCAACCCGTATGTTGACCTTGTCGAGAAGATAGCTTCCATCAGGCACATGCCGGCTCGACGAGCATCCGGCCAAGGCAATACAGGCAATGGCCAGTATCAATGCAGATACCGGCGACACGCTGCGGAATATTCGGCGCATGAGCGGAAACATAATGCAAAATTAGGCAAAAAAATTGAATTTTAACTCTTACAAAACCCACAAATCCTATAAAACATATAATTCCATCCCGATTTTTATCTTTATGTCGTGGATTTTGATTAAATTTGCAGTATGGAAGCATGTTCCCGCCCAGAAGGACCCAGAGCCTATTCACTTTCAGAGTTCTCACGTTTCGTGGCCCAAGCCATGAGCCGCGAGCCCGCCCTCATGGGCGCATGGGTGATAGGAGAAATAAGTGACATGTCGGTCAGAGGGGGCCATTGCTACATGACATTGATAGAAAAAGACGCTACCGGAAACACAGTGGCCCGCATGAGAGCCAACATCTGGGCCAACAGGTATCTTCACATAAAGAATAAATTCCAGTACGCCACCCAACGGGAGCTGGCCAACGGGATGAAGGTGATGTTCTATGGCGGAGCCAACTACCATCCTAACTACGGACTTTCCCTCAACATCGGCGATATCGAGCCCTCCTTCACCATGGGCGACCTCGAACGAATACGGAGGGAAATACTGGCGACCCTGCAAAGGGAAGGGATTCTCAACCTAAACCGGAGCCTGACCTTTTCCGATCCTCCGCGCAAGATCGCAATAATTTCTTCCGCAGCTGCAGCGGGTTACGGTGATTTTATGAACCAGCTTCAGCACAATTCAGCCGGAGTGGAATTCCATACAATGCTTTTTCCCGCCATCATGCAGGGCGAACGCACTGCTCAAAGCGTGATCTCAGCTCTCGATCTGGTGCAACAGACCCGGTCCATCATAGACTGGGACTGCGTCGTGATAATCCGAGGAGGTGGAGCCACGACAGACATGAACGGCTTCGACGATCTTGAGCTTGCACGCCGGGTAGCCACTTTCCCTATACCCGTTGCAGTTGGCATAGGTCACGAACGGGACCGCTGCGTGCTTGACGAAATAGCCTGCATTCGATGCAAGACTCCAACAGCTGTCGCAACATGGCTTTCCGACACAGCAGGCATGGCATGGCAACGCGTATGCGACTTATCTTCCCGCATCGCATCATTCGCCGCCGAACGGCTTAAAGGTGAGTTCATACGGCTTCAAGGCATCGAGACTATGGTGCCCGCTATGGCAGAGTCCAGGATTCGAAATGCACGGATGAAGCTTCAGAGCATTTCGTCGCTGATTCCAGCCGCCGCCAGAGACGCTACCGCCAAGGAGAGGATAAAGCTGGAGGGCCTTACCACCACCCTGCGTATGAGCGCCCGCATGCGTATCCAAAAGGAATATCCGGCTCTTGAGGCCATCGCGGCTACAGTAAGGACTGCAGCTACAGGATTATTGGAGAAGGAAAAGTCACGTCTTGATTCTCTCGAAAGGCTCACTGAGGTGCTCAGTCCTACCTCCACACTCAAACGAGGATACTCCATCACGAGAATCAACGGCAAGGCCATCACGGATCCCAAAACAGTAAGTCCGGGTGAGATCATAGAGACCCAGACCGCCGAAGGAACGCTAATATCCATAGCCTCCCCTACCCTTAACTCTTAACCCTTAACCCTTAATGAAGAAGCTCATCATATTCGACCTTGACGGAACCCTACTCGACACAATAGCCGACCTCGGAACGGCTTGCAACCACGCCCTCGAAGCCAAAGGATACCACAAACATCCTCTGGCTGCATATCCATATATGGTAGGAAACGGCATCAGGAAACTCATGGAGAGGGCGCAGCCCGATGCATCTGCGGAAGAAATCGATGAACTCCTCACCATATTCAGGGAATATTACGACGAGCACTGCACAGACCTGACCAGGCCGTACCCCGGAATCCAGGAGATGCTACAGCAGCTAACTGACAACCATATAGCACTGGCCGTAGCCACCAACAAATACGAGTCGGCGGCAAAGAAGATTATCGACCATTTCTTCCCGGACATTCCTTTTGTGGCTGTCTTAGGGCAGACGGATGAGCGGCCTACTAAACCGGACCCGAGCATTGACTTCGCCGTTCTGCTCTCCCATCCGACTCCTAAGGCCGAGACTATGCATGTCGGGGACTCAGCCGTAGACATCGAGACAGCGCGGCGCGCATGCATCGATTCGGTTGGTGTCACTTGGGGATTCCGTCCGATTACCGAACTTCGCAAGGCTTATGCCGACCATATAGTGTGTTCACCAGCTGACATCGTAAAACTCGCATTCAAAAATGACTGACACAGAACATCTGAACCACATAGCAGAACGGTTCACCCTGAGGAAAAGCGCCAAGCTACGCCACCGCACATTGGTGCAGGAACTTTTCCAGAAAGGGAAATCGGTCTATTCAGGTCCTCTGAGAGTGACCTTCCGCATCCTGTCGGAAGATGATTTGAAAGGATCGTTCCGGGAGGATGTACCTGATTTGATGGGACCGGTGCAGTTCATGATCACCGTGCCCAAGAAGAAACGGCGCCATGCCGTAGACCGGGTACTGATGCGCCGTCGCATCCGCGAGGCCTTCCGCCTTCAGTGGCATCCACTGAGGGAAATAATCCGACAGGACCCCGACATACGTACCCTATCGCTCGCCATCGTATATATGGATACCGCCAACGCCGGTATGGATGTCATTTCCTCAGCTGTCGGCTCCGCGCTCTCTAAGATAAGAAAAAAACTTTATCCTCAACCCAAATCGGATAACGATTGTTAAGAAGAGTAAATATGAACATAGCTCAGATTCTGCTTACGTCAGCCATTCGCTTCTATCAGTATGCGATATCTCCTCATACGCCTCCCAGCTGCCGCTTCACACCGACATGCAGCCAGTATGGCATAGAGGCTATACGGAAACACGGGGCACTTAAAGGAGGATGGCTTACGCTGAAGCGCATCGGCCGGTGTCATCCATGGGGAGGCTCAGGCTACGACCCGGTTCCTTAGGCTGCAGATAGGGCTCTGAACACATATTTCACTCTAACTTGAACTTAATGACCATGGACTTCACACCCATTGCCCGATATATCTTTGCATCACGAGCGCGGCGCACCGAAAACTGGAGCGGACACGTTGAGGAGCTGCAGCGACGACAGCTCATGTGGCTTCTTGGCCGTGCAGCGGAAACTGAAATGGGCAAAAAATACAGATATAAGAAGATTATTTCCGCCTCCGATCCTGTCAAGGCTTATCAGGAGGTAGTCCCGACTGTCGCATACGATGATATCCGGCCCTATGCCATGCGAATGGTGGAAGGCGAGAAAGACGTGCTCTGGCCGGGACGTTGCAGGAGGTTTGCGCAGAGCAGCGGCACGAGTGGGGGAAAATCCAAATTCGTTCCGATTACTGACGACTGTCTACGCCGCAACCATTATCCAGGCACCTCCGATGTCGTGGCCCACTACCTGAAGATGAACCCGGAAAGCAGGCTTTTCTCAGGCAAAAGCCTGATTCTCGGCGGAAGTTTTGCCAATGAGCTCAATCTAAGAAACGATGTCAAGGTGGGCGATCTCAGCGCTACACTCATCGACCGCATGCCCAGGCTCGCCGACATGGTGCGTGTGCCGGAGAAACGTATAGCCCTAATGGAAGACTGGAGCGAGAAATTGCCGGCCCTTGCCGGTGCTGCGGCCAACGCCAACATCACCAATATATCCGGAGTCCCTTCATGGTTCCTCACAGTCTTAAAGGAAGTATGCAGGATGAAGGGAGTAGACAAGGTCTCCGATGTATGGCCGAATCTGGAGGTTTTCTTCCATGGAGGCATCGACTTCCGTCCATATCGCAAGGAATATGAAGCCCTTACAGATCATGCGAAGATGCATTTTATGGAGACCTACAATGCAAGCGAAGGATTCTTCGCTTTCCAGAATGATTTTTCCGACCACTCCATGCTTCTTATCCTCGACGGATGCGTCTTCTACGAGTTCGAGCCTTTGGGAGGCGGCGAGCCTGTGACCGCATGGGAGGTGGAAGCCGGCAAGACATATGAGTTATTGATATCAAGTTCCAATGGATTATGGCGATACCATCTGGGCGACACGGTGACCGTCACGGCAACGAATCCGGTGAAGATAAGGATAGCCGGCCGCACTCGAAGCTTCATCAACGCTTTCGGAGAGGAAGTGATGGAAGACAACGCCAACCGGGCGATCGAGGCCGCTTGCGAGGCCACCGGAGCCGGAATAGCCAACTACACGGCTGGCCCGTTCTATGCCCACAACAACCGGAGAGGACATCACCAATGGCTCATCGAATGGAATGAGATGCCGGACTCGATGGATAGGTTTCGCGATGTTCTCGACCGGACACTCCAGGAGGTAAACTCCGACTATCAGGCTAAGCGTGCGCATACCATCTTCCTTGACCCGCCAGAAATCATCACTGCACGCAGGGGACTCTTCGACGACTGGCTCTCACAGGCCGGCAACCACAAACTCGGCGGCCAGCGCAAAGTGCCCCGGCTGAGCAACAACCGTAAGCTCCTTGACGAATTATTAAAGATGAATTATTAAAGATTAAATAATGAGGCGGATACTTCTAATGAAGCGTCCGCCTTTTATCTTTAATCTTTAATCATTAATCATTAGACTCGGAAGCGGCGAACTCCATCAGGTAGGCTTTGATGAACTCGTCGATTTCTCCGTCCATAACGGAGTTGACATCTGAGGTCTGATAGTTGGTACGGTGGTCTTTCACGCGGCGGTCGTCGAAAACATAGCTTCGTATCTGCGACCCCCACTCTATCTTCTTCTTTCCGGCCTCCACCTTCGCCTGCTCTTCAAGGCGATGGTTCATCTCCTTCTCGTAGAGGATGGAGCGAAGGTGACGCAATGCGTTTTCCTTGTTCTTGGGCTGGTCACGCGTCTCGGTGTTCTCGATAAGTATCTCTTCCTCCTCGCCTGTATATGGATCCTTGTACTGATAGCGCAGACGCACACCGGACTCTACCTTGTTTACGTTCTGACCTCCGGCACCCCCCGATCGGAATGTATCCCATGATATGCGGGCTTGTTCCACGTTGATCTCGATGGTATCGTCTACGAGCGGAGTCACGAACACAGAGGCGAATGAAGTCATTCGCTTGCCCTGAGCGTTGTAGGGACTGACACGCACAAGGCGGTGCACCCCGTTTTCGCTCTTGAGGTATCCGTAGGCGTAATCTCCCTCGATATTGATGGTGACCGACTTTATGCCGGCGTCATCACCCTCGAGAAGCTGAGCGATGGATGTCTTGTAGCCGTGACGCTCGGCATAGCGCAGATAAAGACGCATGAGCATCTGGGCCCAGTCCTGACTTTCGGTGCCTCCGGCACCGGAATTGATCTTAAGCACCACTCCGAGCTTGTCTTCCTCTCGGCGGAGCATATTGCGCAGCTCAAGGGCCTCTATATCCTTCGCTACCACGGCATACTGATCGTCCACCTCCTCTTCGGTGACAAGTCCTTCCTTCACGAAGTCGAAAGCCAGACGGAGTTCCTCCACTTGCTTTTCAAGCGCTTCATATGCATCTATCCAGAAATGAAGGTCTTTGATCTTTTTCATCTGGGCCTCAGCTTTCTCACGGTCTTCCCAGAAATCAGCCACATGTGTGCGTAGTTCCTCTTCCTCCACTTCGATTTTTTTGGAGTCGATGTCGAGGTAGCGTTTGAGCGCGGCGGTACGTTCCTCCGCTTCTTTAAGTTGTTCTTGCGTTATCATATTATGCGTTGGCTCTTATTTCTTCTTCGTTCTTGCAGACGGACGCTTCTTAGGCGCGGCATCCTGCTGCTCTATGAGTTTCAAGACATCGTCCAAAGTCAGAGACATGGGGTCGGTGCCCTTCGGAATCTTATAGTTGATTTTCTTCTTAGCTCCCTCGGGGAGGTATGTGAAGTATGGACCGTAGCGACCGTTGAGTATCTCGATTTCCGGACGCTCGGGGAAGGACTTGATAAACTTATTGGCTTCTTCGGCTCGCTTCTTTTCAATAAGTTCGATAGCCTCTGACTCAGTGATCGAAAGAGGCGACATATCCTTGGGGATGGACACGAACATAGAGTCATGACGGATATATGGACCGAAACGCCCGACCGCCGCAAGTATCTTCTTCCCTTCAAAAGAACCCACGTCGCGCGGAAGCTCGAAAAGCTTCAAGGCCTCTTCGAGCGTGATGGTCTGCACACTCTGATCCGGCTGCAGCGAGGCGAACAAGGGCTTGTCCTCATCTGTGGCTTCTCCAATCTGCGCTATGGGGCCGAACCGTCCTATCTTTACATAGACGGTGCGTCCGGTCTTTGGATCGACGCCGAGCTCCCTCTCTCCTACCTTATGCTCCATCTTGAGTGTATTGATCTTCTCTATCTCGGGATGGAAAGCACCGTAGAACTCCGACATCTCGTTCTGCCAAGGAAGCTTACCCTCTGCGATATCGTCAAATTTCTCCTCTATCTTGGCAGTAAAATTATAGTCGAGGATATCGGGGAAATATTCGGTCAGGAAATCGTTGACCACCATACCCGTATCGGTCGGCACAAGCTTCCCTTTCTCGCTACCGGCGTTCAGGCTCTTGGTCTTCATCGTTATCTTACCCTTCTTAAGAATGATTTCCTTGAAGTCGCGGGGAGCACCTTCTTTTTCGCCACGCTTTACATATTCGCGCTGCTGAATGGTGGAGATAGTCGGAGCATATGTCGATGGTCTGCCGATACCAAGTTCCTCCATCTTCTTCACGAGGGAAGCTTCCGAGTAGCGCGGGGGAGCCTGTGTGAAGTCTTCTGTAGCAGTGATTTCCTGCGGAGTGAGATCCATGCCGACTGAAAGAGGAGGAAGAGATGTGTCTTTTCCTGCTCCGGCCTGATATACGCTGAGGAATCCGGGGAATACTACCACCTCTCCCTCTGCTTTGAACACGCCATGGGATGTATCCTCAGTAGAAGCTTTCTTCTGATCGGGAATTATGGCGATGTCTACCGTAGTCTTCTCTATCTCAGCGTCTGCCATCTGGGAGGCAACGGCACGGCGCCAGATGAGGTCGTAAAGTTTCTGCTCTTTCGCGTCCCCCTCGATCGTGCGGTTGCTGACATAGGTAGGACGGATAGCCTCATGAGCCTCCTGCGCGCCTTTGGAGTGGGTATGATAATGACGCACCTTGAGGTATTGTTCGCCAAGATTGCTTCGAATCGCGTCGGAGATATCGCGCAGTGCAAGCTCTGAAAGGTTGGTAGAGTCGGTTCGCATATATGTGATTTTTCCATCCTCGTATAGTTTCTGCGCTATGACCATTGTCTGGTTGACAGAGAATCCCAATCTTCGTGAAGCCTCCTGCTGAAGCGTGGAGGTCGTGAAGGGTGGATAGGGCTGGCGGTGTCCCGGCCTGACGTTGACCTCGGAGATACGGAAAGAGGCATCATGGCATTCACTGAGCACATCCATGGCATCTTTTTCATCCTTACAACGGCGTGATAGATCTGCCTTCAGTCCGGCTGTCGACCCTGGAATGTCAAACAGACCGGAAACACGGAAATATGATTCGGGAGTGAAAGCCATTATTTCCTTCTCCCGCTCGCAGATAAGACGGACAGCAACACTCTGAACACGCCCGGCCGACAATGACGGTTTGATCTTTTTCCAGAGCACAGGACTGAGTTCGAAGCCGACTATACGGTCAAGGACACGGCGTGCCTGTTGGGCATTGACCCGGTCTAAGTCGATATCTCTGGGATTGGCTATGGCGTTGAGAATGGCCGGCTTGGTGATTTCGTGGAAGACTATGCGTTTGGTATTGGCAGGCTTAAGTCCAAGCACCTCGTAAAGATGCCAGGCTATGGCTTCCCCCTCACGGTCTTCATCGGAAGCAAGCCATACCATATCGGCATTCCTGGCAGCCTCTTTGAGCTTGCGGACTGTGTCTTTCTTATCGGCCGGAATCTCATATTCCGGAGCGAAATCATTATCGAAGTCTATAGCTATTCCTTTTTTCTTAAGGTCGCGTATATGTCCGTAGGAAGAGAGCACAGTATACCCCTTACCAAGGAACTTTTCAATGGTTTTAGCTTTTGCAGGTGACTCTACTATTACGAGATTATTCATAATATCCTTATAATCAGGCTTTCATGTCCATCAATCCTCATTTCATGCGGATTAGAGGTCATATTTTCGCCGCAAAATTAATACTTTTATTTCACAAACACAATATTAAGGTGTATTGTTTTGGAAAAAATATATTCTTAATCGT
>JAIDSM010000065.1 GCA_029061225.1 Muribaculaceae bacterium | reverse complement strand
TCCCGATCATGTGGGGTACGATGGTCTATGGTGGGTCTCTGAGAAAGTGTGAGGGCTTTTAAATGAAAGAGCCGTGCTGCGTGGCCGTCTCAATGATCAAATCAACGCCAACGCCAATATCGTCGGTTCCGACGAAGTTTTCTTTGAAGGAAACGAGCAGAACCTCAGGGATATGTTCAATGAAAAATCCGGTGTTCTTGACGATACCGATGACGGAGACGTAGACCTCGCTTCCCAAGCCTACCAGATATGGAGCAACGCGATCAAAGCTGACAAACGGCTTAAAGAAATCATTCCGCAGCTACAGAATATGATTTACTCCACAAAACTCACTGATAACAAAGGGGAACAAGGAGTCATCACATATACACGCACGGCTAACGAATTTGATGTACTGACATGGCTTGACCTTAACGGCAATGTCATCTCCCAGTCACAACAACGCATAATGCAGACACTCGCCTGCCATCCGGATACACCATGCGCGGAGACATTGGAGAAACATCATGAGCTTGTGGCGAAGGCAGTTGAACGAATCAAGGAGCAGACTGTAAGCAATACCGGGGGTGTACTCGGGAACCGATTTTCAACGCGTTACCGTATTGTAGATCTACTGACACACTACTACGAGCAACCGGCGACTTTATTCTTCAACGAAGAACGTCGCGAAGAACTGAAATATGCAATAGACGACATATACAACTATCCTCTTCAAAGCAATGCCAAATTCAATATCGGCAGGATGTTGAAAAACAGTGGACGGTCTGCAGATGACGACATCGTAGATTATGTACTCGAATTGCGCCGTAACGGCCAGCTGTGTGTGATCTCTGAAGATGAAATCGAAGACAAGGACAATCAGATAATCTGCTCAATGGGACTGCGCTATGAATCGTAATACTTTCAACGAATATATCTTCGATGCAAATTACCGAGGACTGTTTCTGTCAGAACTCGGATGGAACAAACCCAAAGGAAACTCCCGTCTACTTCCAATAGTAATAGATAACAATGAGTACACCTTTACCTGTGTGGCAGAGAAAAACGGCCTGCAGGTTATAGTTACAGAAGTTGATGCAATACCAACCAATTCACTCGCCCGTCGCATTGACGCGCAACTCCGCAAGCAGGCCCAGGATTATATTGCAATCTATAAGGCTTCTAACCGTCAGGGACACCACGCATGGATCGTGCCGGTCAAGAATGTAGATAAGCGCGATCTTGTAAGCATCGAATACGTGACTACTGACCAGGCTGACTTCCTGCGTCAGAAACTTGATTTCATCACATTCAATAATGATGAGAAGATCACAATAGTTGATGTAAAAGAGGGTGTCAACCGTGCTTTTGCAGTCAACTCTGAGAAAATCACAAAGGATTTTTATTCCGGTTTCAAGAAAGAACATACAGCCTTCACAAAGTTCATTACCGGAATAGACGACAATATCGCAGTAAAGGAGAACCGTAATAAGCAATGGTATGCCTCCGTCATGCTCAACCGCCTTATGTTCTGTTATTTTATTCAGAAGAAAGGATTTCTTGATGGGAACGTAAACTACTTACGCGACAAACTCGACTGGGTACGCCAAGAACAGGGTAAGGACCGCTTCTTCGGCTCCTTCTATAAAAAATTTCTTACTCAGCTATTCTCCGACGGACTTAATGCACCTAAGCACGGAAGAGAATTTGTGGACAAATTCGGACGCATACCGTATCTCAACGGAGGCATGTTTGATACCCACCAGATAGAACGGGACTATGCCGACATAGATATTGCAGACGATGCTTTCATATCCTTGTTTGCGTTCTTTGATAAATGGCAGTGGCATCTTGATACGCGAGTAACCGCATCGGGACGTGACATTAATCCGGATGTCCTCGGATACATCTTCGAGCAGTATATCAATGACCGCGCATCCATGGGTGCTTACTATACCAAGGAAGATATAACCGAATATATCGGACGAAACTGTATATTGCCCTTCCTTTTCGACGAAGTGAAGCGTACAAACAAAGATGATGGAGGTTACTTCACCTCTAACGGATATGTATGGCAGACTCTAAGGAACAGCGGAGACCGCTATATCTTTGACGCGGTGAAGAAGGGATATGAGGTTTTTGATGAGCTACCTGAGAATATCCGTCGAGGAATCATCACTGATGCAATGCGCAACGAATATTCTGAAACACCGATAAAAGATCTTCCGGAAGGCCATGTTCCCTTGGCTGAGCTTCGTTCTGACTGGAATACGCGCACTCCGGAGCAATGGGGACTTCCGAATGAAATCTGGCGCGAAACTATTGAGCGATTACAACGCTGTAAAGAGATACTGCACAAGATTGAATCCGGTGAGATCACCTCCATCAATGACTTCATAACCTATAACTTGGATATCCGCAGTTTCGCCCATGAACTGCTTGCACAAGGCGACAGCCGCTTCGTTGGCCGCTTCTACCATGCACTCCAGGAAGTCACCATATTAACTAAGTTGTTTGGAAAAATTGTTATCATATAGGTTATTTCTATTTCGCCTGTAATTGATATGAAAGTATTCTATTTATGCACCACTATGTTCGGGGCAATTTCGTATAAACTCACCAAAATTTTATGTAAAAAAACTTGCAGTGTAACTAATTTTTAGTTACATTTGTAGAAAATATTAAAAATGGGAACAAAAGAGAAACTCATACAACGATTCAGGTCTTTTCCAACTGATTTCACTTGGGATGAGATGCACCGTCTTTTGGTGTCATTGGGGTATTCTCCAGGTAACAAGGGAAAGACATCCGGATCCAGAGTTATATTCAAAGGCCCCGGTAAAAGGCCAATCATGCTACATAAACCTCATCCGGGAAATATAATCAAGGGGTATGTGTTGAAACAGGTATATGAGTATCTTAAAAACGATAATTTGTTATGAATACACTTAAATACAAGGGATTCTTAGGGTCGGTGGCATTCAGCGAGGCTGACAATGTCTTTTTCGGCAAGATCGAAGGGATTGACGGTCTTGTCAATTTCGAGGGGGAGAGTGTGGCCGAGCTAACCAATGCTTTCCACGAAGCTGTCGATGATTATCTTGAATACTGCAAGGAAGAGGGTATAGAACCTCATAAAAGTTATTCAGGTTCTTTTAATGTAAGGCTCACACCAGATCTGCACAGTAGGATAGCCTACCTTGCAAAGCAGACAGGAGTTTCCATCAATTCATTTATTTGCACGGCTGTTGAGAAGCAGATCGCGGCGATGCTCTGATGAAAAGGCAGAGTTTCAATGCTTTTGGGAGTTTCGCAACACAGTTTTGGAAAAGCTCGCAATGATTGCGGCCTGCTACGCATCGGCCGGAGAACGCAGAGGACAAGCGCAGTTCCTGCGCTTAGGAATTA
>JAIDSM010000064.1 GCA_029061225.1 Muribaculaceae bacterium | reverse complement strand
CTGCCGCTAGCGTTCATCCTGAGCCAGGATCAAACTCTCCGTTGTTAGTTATATATTCCTATATATCTTCGAATTTTGTTTGTCCGGCCTTCAGGTCCAGGAATCTCCGGAAAGTCCGTCTCGGTTTCCCTTGTTCGTTCTTCCCTTGTCTCAATTCCAGTGAAACAACCTTTTCAGGTCGCTTACGCTGCTTGTCTTGTGGCAATAAGTCATTGTTCTCTTTGTTCAGCAACCGTCTTCACTACGTCTGGCTTTCATTGCTGTGCCCCGTCGTTTCCCGATTGCGGATGCAAAATTACAACATTTTTCCGCCCCCCGCAAGTCTTTTCGAAAAAAATCCCACTTTTTATCAGGATATGGCGCGTAACTTATTTTTACTTAACGGAATCAACAAATGTTAAAATATCTTTCAAAATATAAAGAAAATATGGCGCATAGATTCGAGACTGTGAAGAATCCCGGAATCTACGCGCCATCGGTCAGGAAGACCGCTCTATTAATGACCATTTACCTGAGGAGCGTTACTCTCTTTAATCTCCGGATTGATGGATTTTAATGTTTCGATAAACTCGCCTTGCTCTTTAGGCGAAACGTATACCCAATTTGTTTTGCCATACTTAAGACCAATCCGTTTAGCTGACAATGCCGGCGAAGAAAGAATCGTTGATTTATGTGTTATCTCAGTAATTTTGGAAATAGGAATATCCATTCGAAATAAAAAGCCACACCGGATATGAAGTTTTTCGCCATTTACGGTATAATCTGTATGTATTAGCATATCATAGAGTATGATTAAACAGAATCCCATCGAGGCAATGTCAAATAATAGAACCCATGTTGATATATAGCATAGGTATATTGAGCCGAAGAATGCTAAGGTCATGCACACGCAAAACCATATATACCACTTAGCTACTTTCGATTTATAAATCCTGTTCATATATTCTAATAGGTTAATAGGTCGTGTTGAGTTCTATATGCCAAAATCATACCTATATCAGAAAGCGCCTAAGAACTTATTCGGGATTCGAGAATTTGGTTTTGGCGAGGACTCGTCGGATACGGCTAAGATAAGTTGGCGTGACATTAAGGAATGAGGCAATATCCTTCATAGGAACGATGTTGAATACCTCGGGGTAATTCGAAAGGAGATCGAGATATCTTTCCTTAGGTGTCTTACGGTACATATCAAGGTAGCGACGGAAAAATTTCCCTTTTTTACCATAATCTTAGCTCTCTTCTTTACAGCATTATGTAATAAGCATCATAGTATGTGATGGTTAAATATGCCATCTTAGTATATATAGTTGCCCGTGTCTATGTATGAGTTACCGACAATATCCTTTACCAATTTATTGTTGACCCAGATTTTAACTGTCAAAAGGATTTTCGGATCATCGCAACGGATTATAATCTGAGCAGATGCATATTGAGTAACGAATGTTCTTCTAATGTATCTTTGAAAATACACCCCTTGCCCATTATGTTCTCCAATTCCGTGTATCCAAACTGCATCATTATCGGATGATGCACTCACTTCAACCGTGACTGTATATTCGCTCGGTTCATCGGATGAACAGGAACAACAGACGAACAACAAAGACAGACAGATTAGTTTAAAAATTACTTTCATAGAATATTTATTTTTAACTTGAGTGTTTAGTTCTTTGGGACAAAATCATGACTATGTCGTTAAGTACCTCTCCGAGGTTACTGAACTTTTCGTGGTCCCCAGGCTAAATCCGGCTAAGCCTGGGGATTTGTTTTAAAAAAAATTAGTGAGCTTATAGATTATGGTTAAAATCGATTCTTTTCATTTGAGCCTGCTCCCTGTCCTCTGTATCGGTCACGACTGGAATTGAAGGTGTATTGAAGAGTGAGAACAAACGAGCGACTCAAGTTTTCTGATAGTTTGAAAGTTGAGACATCCCGGCTGACCATTGTCACCCCATAGTTTCCTTTATTGAATATATCGGCAGCCTCAATTGAAACGCCCAAACTCTTATTGAAGAATGCCTTGTATAGTTTTGCATTCATATACGAAGAGGATCCTCTATGAGAATTTTTCTCGTCTCCCTCGCTCATCCACTGAAGATCTATATTCATCCATATGTCTCCCGGAAGGTGGATTGCATTCTGAAACTGAATCATCCCGACAGGATTATTTAATTTTCTATGACCATCCATGTAGTCGATAGTAAGCCATTGTTTCATTATGCCTACATTGACGACAGGCTGCCAGATTCCTACTTGAAAGCGACTTCCGATAAACGCCTCAAGAGAGTGGATTTTGGGATAGTTAGCCAGGGTTATTAGCTTAATCTCACCATTGTCGTCATACGGATGAGTAGTCCGCAATATAGGATCCTGCTTGTATGTGTAGTTTACCTGTCCGAAAAATTGTTTCCAGGCACCCGTAAGTACCACTGTATGTATCTTCTCCGGTTTCAAATAAGGGTTCCCGCTTTCAAGTGTAAAGCGGTTTATGTAATCTATCGTACCGTTAAGGTCAGAGTAGTTAGGTCTCTGCGTTTTGTGTGCGTAACTGAGAGAGAGCTGCACATTCTTTACTAAAGCAGAAAGAGCCAGCGAAGGAAAAACGTTGTTATACGCTTTGCTCTGATCATCATTTTTCTGCCCGTTGTCAAGATAATCGAAGCTGACGTGCTCATATCTCACCCCGGCACCGATATTGAAATTCCCGAATGATTGGTGTAGTTCGAGAAATGCGGCAATATTGTTTTCATCCACTCTTGAATTGGCATTATTCACTATTTCCGCGTCTGTGGTATAGTCTGACGAAAACCTTGATGACGTGTATTCCTCTCCTAATTCAATTTCACCGTTCAGCACGGGACAGCTCAATACAAATTTTTCCGCAAACATCCTGCTGTGGCTTACACCTATAGAAGTGATATACGAGCTTTCCTGCGTCTCACTCAACTCCTCGCTCGTAACAGGGTTCTGATACTTGCTCCACAGATAATCGGCATTAAAATCGATCCCAAGCTTCCCTACATGACCGTTATAATAAAGATTGGCATAATGAGAAGGCAAAGTCTTGTTAACCGCATGCCGATTAAGGTAAAACTTATCAAACAATTCACCATCGGAAAGCATAGTTGTGAAACCGGTATGATGTGATTTCATTTCGGTCATACGATTATAATAGTATGCTCCTATCGAATGGTTGTCGTTAAACAGATATGACAATCCTATCTTACCATAGAAATCACTTGAGCGCATCGATCCTCTTTGAATGATTGTCTCTTTCCATAGCGATTTGGAGCGAGTGGTGATAACAACGCTCTGATCACTCTGAAACTTCCCCGTAAGATAACCGAAGTTAGCAAAAACTTCAAGACCTCCGGTGCGATACTTCAGATTCGCCTGATCAATGTTTCGGAAATATTTCTGAACTGCGGCTACCTCACGTAGCGTGCCGCTGAAACCTTCTCCCTGCGGACGCTTCGTACGTATGCGTATTACTGATTTTACAGTGGCATCATATTTTGCGCCGGGATTCGTCACAACTTCCACATTCTTGATGTCGGCAGAGTTAATCTGAGCGAGTTCATTAATATCCCTTACTTCACGCCCGTTTACATAGATGGCAGGAGAACCTTTCCCGAACACTTCAAAATTTCCATCACGCCCCAACACCATAGGGACCTGAGTAAGTACGTCATTGGCAGTCCCGGCATGTTCAAGCTGTGTGCCTGCCACACTGGTGACAAGCGCATCGCCCTTTATGGCTGTGACAGGACGGTTGGATTTTACCACCACCTCACCGAGCATTACCATTGTAGGTTCAAGGACAATGATCCCGAAATTTCCTGTGGCTGGAATGTCAAGTATCTTGTCGGCATATCCTATTGACGAAATCTTGACATGCTTAGGGTTACCTTGTGCATCTTCAAACAAAAATACTCCATTCTGATCTGTTACTGTCCCCGTAATATATGTGGAGTCTGCTTTTAGGAGCACAACGTTTACATAATCCATTGGAGAATTATTTTCGTCCATGACCTTACCGGTTATGGTCTGTGCTACTGAGGTTGTAGAAACCATAGCAGCAAGGATAAAAGCAAATATTGTTTTCATATTCGTTGTAGTTTTTTTCTGATGCAAAGTTACAATCACAAAATTCCATACACCATACCCAAATGGGTACGATTGCATATCGAGGAGAAAATTTAGGAGCAAAAGAGTTAAATATACCCAAATGGGTATGGCATAAGGGCTGGAGTTATTCTAATTTTGCA
>JAIDSM010000063.1 GCA_029061225.1 Muribaculaceae bacterium | reverse complement strand
GGCCGATTAGTGTAGCGGTTAGCACGCCACCCTCTCACGGTGGAGACTCGGGTTCGAGTCCCGGATCGGCTACCAAGACCAATACTCGATGAGTGTTGGTCTTTTTGTATTACCACAATATGCAATCACAACATATTATCACCATATGTCTACGATACTTGAGCGTCTCGACGGACTGGACGCAAAATTCGATGAAATATCCACATTGATCACAGACCCGTCTGTGATTGCCGACCAGAAGCGCTATGTCAGGCTGACCAAGGAATATCATGACCTTGAAAAAATACTGAAGACTGCTGCCAGGTACCGCACTACGCTTTCCAACATCGACGAAGCAAAGGCTCTTCTGGCAGAGGAGACCGACGATGAGCTGAGAGCAATGGCACGTGAAGAACTTGAAGAAGCCCAGGCCAGAATCCCAAAGCTCGAAGAGGAAATAAAACTCCTTATGATTCCGCCAGATCCCGACGATTCGAAAAACTGCGTTGTGGAGATCCGCGGAGGCACAGGAGGCGATGAAGCAGCACTTTTCGCAGGCGACCTCTTCAGGATGTATCAGAAATATGCCGAAAGAAAAGGCTGGACCCTGACCGTCAGCAACGTATCGGAAGGGGCGGCGGGCGGCTATAAGGAAATCGTCTTCACGCTTAGCGGAGATTCCGTCTACGGGACTATGAAATACGAAAGCGGCGTTCACCGCGTGCAACGCGTCCCTGCTACTGAGACACAGGGTCGAGTACATACTTCCGCCGCTACCGTAGCCGTGCTTCCTGAGGCGGAGGAGTTCGATGTAGAAATCCATGAGGGTGAAATCAGATGGGATACATTCCGCTCGGGGGGCGCCGGAGGCCAGAACGTCAACAAAGTAGAATCCGGCGTCCGTCTGCGCTATAACTGGAAGAATCCCAATACGGGGATTGTGGAGGAAATACTCATAGAGTGTACTGAAACGAGAGACCAGCCTAAAAACAAAGAACGCGCGTTATCAAGACTCAGGACTTTCATTTATGATCGTGAGCATCAGAAATACCTCGACGATATCGCATCAAAGAGAAAGACTATGGTCAGCACAGGCGACCGTTCGGCCAAGATACGAACCTACAACTTTCCCCAGGGACGAATGACCGACCACCGCATAAACTATACTGTCTACAACCTAAGTTCTTTCATTGACGGCGATATACAAGAATGCATAGATAGATTAATCGTCGCTGAAAACGCAGAGAAGCTCAAATCCTCGGAAATTTGAATATTTGTCTGAGAAATCGAAAAGCATATTCAAAAACGACACAGCCGACAGGAAAGGATACACATGATTCCTACCTGTCGGCTTGCATTTTGCCTATTCCAATATTCAAGTATAGAATACAACAAAAAAGTCGCTTTTCAGCGACTTTCTTGTAGCGGGATCGAGAATTGAACTCGAGACCTCCGGGTTATGAATCCGACGCTCTAACCAACTGAGCTATCCCGCC
>JAIDSM010000062.1 GCA_029061225.1 Muribaculaceae bacterium | reverse complement strand
CGCTAATCAGCTATAGGCCGCGGGCAAAAGGGGCAATCATTGAAACGCGGCCTCTGGCAATTGCCTGAGGCCGCCATAGAATGCGTAAGAATGATTATTCTTTGTATTTCTTTATGATTAATGCAGCGTTATGACCTCCGAAGCCAAAGGTATTTGAGAGAGCCGCGTTGATCTCACGCTCCTGAGCCTTGTTGAAGGTCCAGTTCATGTCGTAGTCGATTTCGGGATCGTTGTCTCCTTCCTCGTGATTGATGGTGGGAGGCACGATGTTGTCGGTGACTGCTTTGACGGTAAAGACAGCCTCAAGCGCTCCAGCGGCACCGAGAAGGTGACCGGTCATGGATTTCGTAGAGCTGAGGTTGAGCTTATAGGCGTGGTCACCAAACACCTTCTTGACGGCCTTCGCCTCGCTGACGTCGCCGACAGGAGTTGAAGTGCCATGAAGGTTGATATAGTCGATGTCTTCGGGCTTCATGCCGGCGTCGCGCAGAGCGTTCTCCATCACAAGAGTAGCTCCAAGACCTTCGGGATGAGTAGCCGTGATGTGGTAGGCATCTGCGCTTAGGCCGCCGCCAGCCACTTCCGCATAGATCTTGGCGCCACGCGCCTTTGCATGCTCAAGTTCCTCAAGCACGAGGGCAGCCGCGCCTTCGCCGATTACGAAGCCATCGCGCGATCCGCTCATGGGGCGTGAAGCCTTTGTAGGATCGTCGTTGCGGGTAGAAAGAGCCTTCATCGAGTTGAAACCACCTACACCGGCCGGGTAGACAGCAGCCTCAGCACCTCCAGCCACGATGGCGTCGGCCATACCGAGGCGGATGTAATTGAATGCGTCGATTAGGGCATTATTAGAAGACGCGCAAGCCGAAACTGTAGCGAAGTTAGGGCCACGGAAACCGTGATCAATCGATATCTGTCCGGCAGCTATGTCAGCAATCATCTTCGGAATAAAGAAAGGATTGTATTTCGGACCATTCTCCTTATTCATGGCGTAATAACCGGCTTCCTCCTCGAAAGTATGGAGACCACCGATACCGGCAGCGAAGATGACGCCGATGCGGTTTTTGTCAAGGTTTTCGTCTTCGAGACCTGCATCCTTGATAGCCTCATCGGCAGCCGTGAGGGCATACATGGCGTAAAGGTCAAGCTGACGCGCTTTCTTACGGTCGAAATGATCAGCAGGATTGAAATCCTTCACTTCGCAGGCAAACTGTGTCTTGAAGAGGGATGCGTCAAAATGCGTGATAGGGGCAGCACCGCTGACACCTTTCTTGGCGTTTTCCCAAGCGGTCTCAACGTCGTTGCCGATGGGAGTGAGGGCTCCGAGGCCCGTGATTACAACTCTTTTTAATTCCATATTCTTCACATGATGCGTCCTCAAGATGTGGTTTTCTCCTGTATTTAGAGGAGAAAACCGAATTTATCTTGAGAGAAATGTGGTGTTGTCGTGATTAAACGTGAGCCTCGATATACTCGATAGCGTCGCCTACAGTAGAGATCTTCTCAGCGTCCTCGTCGGGGATAGTGATTCCGAACACCTTCTCGAACTCCATGATGAGCTCAACGGTGTCGAGAGAATCAGCGCCGAGGTCAGTGCTGAAGCCTGCTTCGGGAGTTACTTCGTTTTCGTCTACTGTGAGCTTTTCGACGATAATAGCCTTCACTTTGTTTTCGATATCAGACATAATCTTGATAGTTTTGAGTTTATAAAAATTGTATAGTAGTCGTTTTGGACTGCAAAACTAATTAAAAAAATTTAAACAGCGAAATTTTTCAGCAAAAATTGCACATATTTTTGAGGTTTGTGCACAAAAATCGGCTGATTTTGGTAAAATCAGCCGATTTTTCAGTCTATTTCAGTCTTAAGGAAGTATCCTAAACGCAAATTCAAATTATTCCACAGTCCAGGTATCGGAAGTGCGGAGCACCATGTCGCGCAACGACGCGAAACCTTTCTTCGACTTCACTTCCTCCACCTGAGCAGCGACCTCCGACTCATAGGTGGGAGCAGAGTAGTCGCGGATCACACCGAGAGCGAGTGGAAGCTCACGCCCATCCATCATTGCGAGCTGCTGCTGCAGGAAATTGCTCTCACAATGTGCGTCGTGTACGAGAACGTCGTCGATAGAATAACCATCTTCACCTATAGTCACGGCCTTTACATTGAAACCGTCCTGAACAAGACCTTTCTCATGGTTCTTACCGAAAAGCATCTTCTCACCATGGCGAAGATAAATGGTGTGGTCATCGCGAACTTCCTTATCCACTATATTGGCATGGATACCATTGTTGAAGATCACGCAGTTCTGGAGAATCTCCACAACAGAAGCACCTTTGTGACGGGCTGCGGCTTCCATCACGTCTACACTGATATCAAGGCCCACGTCGAATGAACGGGCGAAGAAGTTACCTCGCGCACCAAAGCAGAGCTCAGCCGGGATGAAAGGATCCTCTGTAGTGCCGTAAGGACTTGACTTCGATACTGTGCCACGCTCGGAAGTCGGGCTATACTGACCTTTTGTCAGACCATAGATCTTATTGTTGAGAAGAAGCATGTTGATGTCCACATTGCGGCGTACGGCATGGATGAAGTGGTTGCCGCCGATGGCGAGGCCGTCGCCATCGCCCGAGATCTGCCATACGGTCAGTTCCGGACGCGAGGTCTTCACGCCTGTGGCTATTGCCGCGGCACGCCCGTGTATAGTATGCATGCCATAGGTATTCATATAATAAGGCAGGCGGGAAGAGCAGCCTATGCCGCTCACCACCACAGTATTCTCGGGAGCCACCCCGACGCGGGCCATAGCCTTGTGTAGGGTATTGAGTATAGCGTGGTCTCCGCATCCGGGACACCAGCGGACGCTTGCCCCGTTCTTATAGTCGCCGGGAGCGAATGTACAGTTATTGTTTTCCATTGTTGTCTGCGGATTATTTTTCGTTCAAATGCCTGATTACTCCATCTACGATCTCAGACACCATGAAAGGCTGGCCCTCGATCTTATTGATTCGCTTGACCTCGATGCCCGGAAGCTTCTGCTGAAGATAGTCGGCAAACATACCGGTGTTAAGTTCGGCCACTATCACGTTCTTGTACTTACGGATCTCGTCAAGAGCATTGGCCGGAAGCGGATTTATATAGCGGAACTGAGCGAGAGCTACGTGCGTGCCAGTGCTGTTGAGCTGTTCGCAGGCAGTCAGCATATGTCCATAGGTACCACCCCAACCTATCAACAATGTGTCGGCCTCGCGGTCGCCCTGAATCTCAAGCAGGGGGATATCTTTAGCGATATTGGCAACTTTCTCGCGGCGTGTAAGCACCATCTTTTCATGGTTGGCGCCATCTGTGGAGATAACGCTTGTCTTCGAATCCTTCTCAAGACCACCCACACGGTGCATAGCACCGGGCATGCCGGGAATTGCCCAATAACGCACGAGGCTTTCTGCGTCACGCATATAAGGAGTCCAGCCCTCTTCCACCTGACCCGGTCTTACGAAAGGCACCTTGATAGCCGGGTAGTCCTCTTCCTCGGGGACACGCCATGCGCTCGAGCCATTGGCAATAAAAGCATCTGTCAGAAGAATCACCGGAGTCATATGTTCGACAGCGATACGGGCCGCTTCGAAAGCCATAGTAAAGCAGTCAGTAGGACTGGCAGCCGCCAGGACACAGAGGGGAGACTCACCGTTGCGGCCGTAGAGGGCCTGCATCAGGTCGGTCTGCTCGGTCTTGGTAGGGAGCCCGGTAGAAGGACCGCCACGCTGAACGTCAATCACGACGAGAGGAAGCTCAGCCATCACAGCCAGACCGATTCCCTCGCTCTTAAGGGCCAGGCCCGGGCCGGAAGTTGAGGTGACAGCGAGGTTCCCAGCATAGGAAGCACCAATAGCCGAGCATACGCCAGCTATCTCGTCTTCCATCTGACACGCCTTCACTCCAAGATCCTTACGCTTTGCAAGCTCATGGAGTATGTCAGTGGCGGGAGTGATGGGATAGCTGCCGAGGAAAAGCGGCAGTCCGCTTTTTTCAGAAGCCATTATCAGTCCCCAAGCGGTGGCCGTGTTACCATTGACATCGGTATAAACACCCGGCTTCACAGGTTCGGTCTCTATGCGGTAGGTAGGCATGGAGGCATGGGTATTGTGACCATAGTCCCAGCCGGCGTACACCACCTTAGCGTTAGCCTCATACACGGCAGGCTTCTTGGCGAACTTTGTCTTAAGCTTATGAAGCACACCGTCTACCGGACGGTCGAAAAGCCAGCACACGATACCAAGCGCAAGCATGTTCTTACACTTCATCATTGCCTTCTGATCCATTCCTGAGTCCGCAAGGGCAGCCTTCAGTATTGTAGTCATGGGCACGAGCATAATATGCTCGGGGTCAATTCCTAATTCAGCCACAGGATCATCGCTGACGAACTCGGCCTTTTTCAAGTCGACCGGCCGGAACGTATCGCTATCGCAGATGATTATTCCATCTTTCTTAAGATATCGTAGATTTGTCTTAAGAGCTGCCGGATTCATAGCAACGAGGACATCGGCTGCATCCCCCGGAGTGTGTACACCGCGTCCGATATGAACCTGAAAGCCGCTGACTCCACTGAGCGAACCCTGCGGAGCACGTATTTCGGCCGGATAGTCCGGAAACGTGGATATAGTGTTTCCCTCGCCGGCACTGACATTGGAGAATATGTTTCCTGCGAGCTGCATACCGTCGCCGGAGTCTCCTGAAAATCTTACCACCACGCTTTCTTTCGTGATGACATCTGTGTTAGGCAACATATGTTTTTTTCGTTTTATAATTTTCTCTTAATAGTTGAAGAACTGGACTGCAAAGTTAATCACTATTTTCAATATTACCAAACCTAAAACGAATAAAAAACGGACATTTTTCAACAAAACATCCGTCTATACGCGTCTATGACGAGGAATATGCTTTAATTATGCAATCTACATTCAAAATTTTCAGAAATACTTCACCTCCGAGCCTTCAAGGCTGGAGAGGACCGCGTTGGCGAGCGAGCTTGCTCCGATGCGGAAGAGGTCGTGGCAAAGCCATTCGTCTCCGAGCACCTCCTTCACTATGGCATAATAGTTAAGTGCCTCTTCAGTGGTCCGAACTCCGCCAGAGCACTTGAATCCGACCTTACGTCCGGTAGTCTGATAATACTCCTTAATACACTGACACATCACCCATGCAGCCTCAAGGCTTGCGCCCGGATATATCTTTCCCGTAGATGTCTTCAGGAAATCAGCTTCGCTATAAAGCGAAAGGATAGAAGCACGCTTAATATTCTCGGCCGTCTTCAGCAGACCGCTCTCAAGAATCACCTTGAGCCTGGCACCACGTGCGGCACGCTTCATTTCGATGATCTCATCTGAAAGACCTTCGTAGTCGCCGTCCTTATACATACCGACAGGGAATACAATATCTACCTCATCGGCACCTCCGAGCACGGCCATAGCCACATCGGCAACCTTCACCTCGATAAATGTCTGTGCACTTGGGAAACATCCCGCCACAACGGCCACATCCACTCCCGGCACATCGAGAGTATTGCGTACCACCTCCGCGAAATTACTGTAGACGCAGATGGCCGCTACATTCTTATACTGGGGATAGTCACTGTCAAAACTGTTGACCTTCTCGGTGAAGGCAACGACACTCTTCACGCTGTCATCGGTAGAGAGTGTAGTAAGATCGATTGAATTGAGGAGGAACTCGTACACCTCCTTTGATGCGTACTTGCCGGCCTCGTCAACGATTTTCTTAACCTCGGCCTTCACGACCTCGTCGTCGCCGGTCACTTTTGAAGCGGCGATCACTTCCTGATACTTATCCATAATTCTTTCAGTAATTCATAATTCACGATTCATAATGCATAATCCCGGGGCTATACAATCTGAAATATGCCCACAAGAGAACGCCTCGCAGTGCAAAAATATAAAAAACGCGCAAAAGGCACAAATAAAAACAAGTTTTTTTAATAATTATTAAACCAAAGGGGCGATAGATTAGTTTTAAAGGAAGAAAACCGATTTAGAAACCATTAAAATTTATCTGACTATGAAAAAATACAGATGCGAAGTATGCGACTGGATCTATGATCCCGCAACAGGCGATCCCGACAGCGGCATCGCTCCCGGAACAGCTTTTGAAGATATCCCCAACGATTGGGTATGCCCTGTCTGCGGTGTAGGCAAAGACGATTTCGTAGAAGAGCCGGAGTTATAAAAAAAGACAAGCCTCTGCAAGGCATTAAACATAAAATAGGATTGTGCATGGCGCAATCCTATTTTTTATTTGGCTGGTCCATAATAAATCATTAACTTTGCACAAAGGAAGCCTATGGAAACGATTTCGGTGATAGTTCCGGTTTACAACGCGGAGAAGTGGCTGCGGGATGCGCTTGCATCGCTGCAGTCTCAAACATACACTGACTTTGAGGTGATACTCGTGGACGACGGATCGAACGACGGATCTGCAGCCATCTGCAAGGAGTACTGTGAAGATGATCCAAGATTCAGGCTTATCAGTCAGTCAAACGCAGGGGTATCCGCCGCCCGTAATGCCGGAATCAACCATGCCATTGGAGATTGGATCGCCTTTATGGACGCTGACGACATGATGCCTGCCGACGCGCTTGACACCATGATGACGGCAGCCCTGAAAAGCGGAGCAGGAATCGTAGCCGGCGGATATACAAGAGGGATTCCGCACCATATGCCAAAGGGTAAAGGGAAAAACTTGACTGTACCGTCCGATACCGCTATCCTTATGGGACTCTATCAGAAGCGGATACTCAACAATCCATGGGGAATGCTTTTTAAGTCAGACATTTTCAAGGGAGACGCTTCCCTTCGCTTCCGCAAATGCAGATATGAAGACCTCGACCTCTTCTATCAGGCTTTCGAACGCACCAACAAGGTGTGCATACTTGACAGAATCGTGTATTATTACCGCGACACTCCGGGAAGTTTCATCAACACATGGAGTGATGCCCGACTTGACGTACTTGATGTCACAGACCGCATAGTAGCACACATGGAACAACGCACGCCAGCGTTGTTGAGGGCTGCACAAGACCGACGCTTCGCGGCCCACTTCAACATGCTCGTGGAAATGACACGACACGGTATCGAGAATCCGAGGCAACTCGAGAGGTGTATTGAAGTCATCAAGGAGCAGAGGGTAAAGGAACTGACCGACGGTAAAACAAGACTCAAGAATAAACTCGGCGCCCTGATTTCATATCTGGGCATGCCGGCAATAAAACTTATATGCAGGTTGTCACGCTAAATCCAAAGGATCTCGACGCGCATGCCGAGAGACTCGCCCGGGCAGTGGAAGAAAGCGTCCGAAACGGGTTTGACGCCATCGTGGCCATAAGGCGTGGAGGGAGCATTGTATGCGACGCATTCCTTCGCCACTTTCCAGAAACACTATACTCAGCGAGATTTGACGTGTCGCTGCAGCGCCCTTCCACAAAGAACAAGAAAGAAACACTGCGAAAAATATTACAACGTCTCCCCTATCCGCTTCTTGACGCCATGCGTAAGGCTGAGGCCCATATGTTTTCTCTGCGAAAGAAATTCAAGGGTGCATCTTCCACAGTTCCTGTTGTGGAGATACCGGAAGATCTTGCCGCTGCACTTACGCGCAACCCTCTTCCGGAAATACTGGTGATCGATGACGCTATCGACAGCGGCGACACTCTGTACGCAATCGTGCATACATTAAGAAAAACGAATCCAGAGGCAAGGATAAGCATCGCGGTGATCACCGAAACCACCGACAAGCCACGGATCCGGGCTAAACATTCCTTATACAGAAACAGAACCTTAATAAGATTTCCATGGTCGGACGATTACAAGACACCCATAAAGACTCGCTCAGGGGAGTGACAGTAGTGGATCTCGACGGCACGCTGCTCACCGCCAACTCAATGCACATATTTATGCGTAGTCTGCCAGGCCTGCTGATCAAGCGCGGAGCCTATGGATGCGCCATCTCCAGCCTATGGTGGATGGGACTTAGAAGCATCAGACTGACAAGCCATCACACGATGAAATGGCACCTCACTAAAATCGCACGGCAAAATCTGGAAGACTCCGAGTGGGAAGGCCTGGCCTCTAAAATGCTGGAATACGCCAATAGCTCGGTGACCGATTACATCTCATCGCGAAGAGAGCGGGACTGCCTCACCTATATAGCCACAGCCGCTGCCGAAGAATACGCAGTGCCGATATGCCGATCACTCGGATATGACGGAACGCTGGCTACTAAATTCACCGAAGACATATCAGACTACGAAGAGCTAAACCGACACGCCAAACACGATGCGATCGAGCATCTGCTTGCGTCCGAACAGCTTCGGCTCGAGTCCTTTCTGACAGACCATTCCGATGACCTCCCTACAGCCAAGGCCTATCCTTTGCTTACCATCCTCGTGGGAGCAACAAAAAAGACAGCGGATGACTTCCGCGAAGCGGGAGTCACCCGATATCTAAATTAGCTTTTGAGTTTTATAGCTATTGGAGCCTTACCGAAATCAGCGGTGGAAGAAGTTCTTTGACCTGCTCTTCCGGCTGGCGATCCTCTCATCCAAATCCTCGATACAGCGTGATTCCTCTGCATAGCAATCCATATTGGCGCTTGTGCTTGCGCTGAAGGCACCCCACATGGCTGAAGAACCGGCCTTTGTAGCTTTGAAGGCCATACGGTTGTCGATGTTCATTCTCTTAGCCATTTCATCGACATCGATATTTGCGCCGATGAGGTTGACTGTCCATCCCATCTCCTTGAACTGGCTGATGAGCTTGGCGACATCCTGCCAGGTGTAATGCGTCGAGGAGTTTTCCATGCCGTCGGTGATGATGGTAATGACTCCTGTGGCGTCTTCATGAGTGGCGGCGACGGTCTTAAGCTCAGTGAGAGTGGAACCGACTGCATCGAGCAGGGGTGTGTTGCCCCATGGTCTATAGTCGTCAGAAGAAATGTGACGGGCCTTGAGCGCATCCTCGTTCTTCATGATGTAGCGAGACTTGACAGGTCCACCATCCTGAAACGCATAGACCGACATAAGGGAGCGGAACACATCGGCGTTCTTCTCGGCCTGAGACTTGGCTACATTGATCGTTTCGTTGCATCCGGAGATAGTCTGCTCCGTCAGGTGGCTCATGGAGCCGGATTCGTCGAGGACGATGAGATTGAATACGGTTGTCTTCATTTTTTGGTTTGATTTAAACAGAAAAAGTAAAAAAGGTAAGTCAGTGGAAGAGCCGGATCGTAAGTCAGTGGCATTTCAGTGTCGGCTTCTGAATGGATGTCAGTAGTCGAAGATATCCCTGATCGACGAGTCGGAATCATCCGCTCTGTCTTTAGATACCAGCTTATCCGAAAAAGTAAACATCTTATTTGGTTTTCTTCCCGGACGCGACGTGCGTAAGGGACTTTGACGGGGACTGAGGCTTTCGGCCGGAGGCTCGCAACTCATACATACAGAGTCGGCTTCATCCCAAGTATCGATTTCGCCATATACATTGGCACCACTCTTTACTTCCTGAAGCAGTCCGCTCTGAAGAGCCTTGCGCTGGAAGTTACGGCGGTCGTAGGAAGTACGATTGATTTCCTCATAAACGCGCTGAAGCTCACCCATGGAGAATGTCTTGTTGAGAAGTTCGAAGGCTATTGGTTTAAGGCGCAGGAGTTCTTCAAGATATTTATGCGCCTCCTCGATTATCTCTGCATGGTCGAACGCGAGGGGAGGAAGGAATCGCTCGTCAAACCATAACGCATTAGAGGCATCGTCACCGGCAGTCAAGACATAATCCTCGGGACGCACAAGAGCGGTGAAGACGACTGTCACTACCCTCTCGCGTGGATCACGATCGACGCGGCTGAACATTTTGAACTGCGTCATGAATACATCTTTCAGGCCAGTTTCTTCACAGAGTTCGCGCCTGGCAGTCTGCTCGATGGTCTCATCCATCCTCATGAATCCTCCCGGAAGGGCCCACATACCCTTGAAAGGCGGCTGACCGCGCTCTATAAGAAGAATCTTAAGATGCTCTCCATCAAAGCCGTATATAACACAATCTGCGGTGATGGCAGCATGCGGATACTTATACGTATAACTCATAAACAACGAAATTTGCGTGATTACAACACAAAATTAGTCAATGTGTATGAATTACGCAAATATTTCGAGCTATTTTTTTGAATACCGCCGTGGGAAGAGAAAGATTATGGAGAGTGCGAGGGTAAACGCAACAGCCCAAGGATAATATAGATAGGGGAACGGGGCAGCAGGCGAGATACCGGCGAGCGACGTGGCAAGGAGCGTCTGGGCCCCGTAAGGGATGAGGCATTGCACCACGCAGGAAGCCGAATCAAGGATAGATGCGCTCTTGCGGGGATCGACACCGAAACGCCCTGAGATGTCTTTAGCAAGTCCGCCGACAGTGATTATCGCCACGGTATTATTGGCCGTACATAAATTTACGATTCCTACGAGGACAGCGAGGGTGGTCTGCGCACCCCGAAGTCCAGAAATACGAGCAGTCATCACGCGAAGTATATAGTCTATGCCACCGCAGGCCTTTATCACCCCAAGCATACCGGAAGCGAGAAGGGTGATTATTATAAGATCCCCCATGCCATCGATACCGGTTCCTGCGAAACCGGCCATATCCAATATTCCTACACCATTGAACAACCCAAGAATCACAGCAGTGATAATGCCGAGTGTCAGCACCAGAGTGACGTTGACACCAAGGACTGCCGTGATTATAACCACCAGATAAGGAAGCATAAGCCATGGATCGCCGCCTTCGGGCACTTCGGTCACATTCACCTCGGGCACTAACAGCATATAGCATACGAGGGTAGCGATAGCAGCGGGAAGGGCGATCCAGAGATTGACTTTAAACTTATCCTGCATAGAGCATCCTTGCGAACGGGTTGCGGCAATAGTGGTGTCGGAGATGAAGGATAGGTTGTCGCCGAAGAAAGCTCCACCGAGCACTACCCCAACGAAGAAAGCAACGTTTCCACCCTCCGTGGAGGCCAGCTGAGCGGCAAGCGGTGTCAAAGCCACTACAGTGCCTACGGAAGTACCTATAGAAAAAGATATCAGGCATGATGCCACAAATAGGGTCGGGACTATATATTGAGGAGGAAAGATGCTGAGTGTGAAAGAGACCGTCGCGTCGACCGAACCTATGGCTTTCGCCAACGAGGCGAAAGCACCGGCGAGCACGAATATCCAGATCATGTAGATGATGTCGCTGTTGGCAGCAGCTTTGGAAAAGGTCTCGATACGCTCTTTCAAGGGAACACCTCTGTAGATTCCTATGGCCCACATCGACGCTATGAGCAATGCCACCGAAATAGGTATTTTATAGAAATCTCCGATTATGGCCGATACCACAACATAAAGAGCGAGGAAGACCACCATCGGAGATAAGGCTATGAGACCTTGGAGGGTTGTAGTTTTCTTCGTTTTCATCGTTTTCGTCGTTTTCAGCGATTTGAATCCAGTTCGGCCCTGGGGAAAGCGTCAATGAAACTGCCCGGGGTACAGTTAATAATCTTTGCTCCAAGAGAAGCCGCATAGTCGGCTATCTGATGATAGGAGCGGAAGGCTATCGTCAGGCTGTTGAGAATATCATGGAGATGATATCCGGCGTATTCCTGCGCGACACGCTCGAATTCCTTTTCGTTGTCCTTATAGAAGTGTTTCTGTACGGATATGACTCGATTATTGTCATCCACCCAAAGGTCTCGGCTCCAGGTATGATCGGCGCCGACAATGGCAATATCACGGTAACCTTTCCTAAGGGCCACCATTATCGACGCGATAAGGACGTTGCGGGGTCGTGGCATAGCCAGACCTTTGCGATAGAACCAATGGACCGGACCACGCAGGCCTTCGCCAGGAGTAAGGTTGTATCTCTTCACCGTGAGATTCTGATTGCCATCTATTATTTCCGGGAGTTTCGCCTTGCAAGGCACATAGAGTGTCATAGGCCAGTCTGTAGCCGCGAGGTTATCCCAAAGCCTGACCACATTCGGATCGGATGATCTTCCGTCGGATCCGGTCCTGAAGAAATGAGGGTCAGCAAGCACATAAATATGGGGCTTAATCTGAGAGTAGGTGTCTGCATTGGCAGCGAAATTCACAGCGAGAGTATTTGCACTCTTCAGAATGTCGGAATATCCGGCTATTGTATCACGGAGAGAAGGGCCGTTACCCATTATGATCAATCGCTCATCTCTCGGTTTGCCGGCAGCCGACGGCCTACGCGACAACAGCATAACCTTTCCGAGTGTGGCCAAGCCATCGAATATTTCCTTGATTTTTCCCATGGTCAATATTCTGAATAAGGATAAGACTCACAACGCCGGCTTATGACTTCGATAGCCGGGAAGGGCTTCCAATCCGGAATCGCTTCACGCAGAGTCGTATCGGATAATGTAAGCGTCTTGCTGCGCTTTGCAAGTACCTCGGGATTCAGAGAAGCCTTCACGGCAGGTATCCAAGGCATGAGTTTCCATGCGGCATCAGCCCACTTCTTGGGGAGGAACATCTGGCGTTTCATTGCTCCGGAATTAGCGCTCATAGCATCCGCCAACGCTATCCATGACGCATTCTTTCCATCTGAAATGTTGTATGTCCCTCCAATTGAATGAAGCACTTTGACAGCTTCCGCCACATCTATCGCACAGACAAGGCTGAGTCGCGCCTGATTGCCCCTTACATGGATGTATCTGCTGTTGACGACATCATTGAAGAGTTTCTTCATCTCGCCATGCACTCCTTTACCGAACATGCGAGCAGGACGTAGTATGGTAAGCGTGACGTTTCTTTGACCGCACCATTCCTTCACGAGTTGCTCGGCACGAGCCTTTGACTGCCCCACTTTTGAAGAGGCCCATGTCTGATGGTCTTCCGTGACGTTCTCTCCGGAATCAGGGCTATACACCTCCCAGCTGGAAATATAGACCAATTCTTTGGGAGGATTATTTTCCAGGCCCGCAAGCAGGCGGCGGGTACCATCAAGATTCAATTCCAGGGCAATGTCGTCGTCGGTCGATCCTGCGGCATGCACCACAAGGTCAAATACATTCTCACCGAAATAAGGAGTGTCGGCTCTAAGATCGCATATAATGTCGGCGTCATGGCGCTGTAAGGTTTTCACTTCATTACCCTCCTTCAGCATAGGAAGCAGGTAGCCTCCAAGCATCCCTGTCGCGCCGGTAAGCAGTATCTTCATCGTGTCAGGAGTCTTTGCTGTTCTTTTTCTTTTTGCGGTCGTTGTGGATCTTTATGGCGAATATTATTATGGAGCAGACGGTGGCTATGGTATTGGTGATCACTATGGGAATATTGCCGAGCAGTATTCCCTGAATGACGAAAAGCACGGAGCCGAGTCCGAGCATCAGGAATGTCGGCATGGCGATACCGTCGGTATCTCGCGTGCGTATAGTGGCTATCGCCTGGGGCAGATAACCGAATATCATGCATAATGCGGCCCCATAACCTGCTATGTTTATTATCGTCTCCATAGGTGATTATTAACGCTGGATGATTTTGCGTCCATTACGTATGACTATGCCTTTGTAGGTGGCGTCAACTTCCTGCCCCCATACGTTGAAAGTACGGCCATCGTATGGATTACATTCGTCATATATGTCCGTCACTCCATTTTCAAGTCCGGAACCGTCTATGTAAGACTTCTCGCTGACAAAAAACAGCGTTATCTTTCCCGGTTTCGATCCGATAGTCTTGGTGTAGGAATAGTGATAGCCTACACCGTCTGACGTCGTAATGACAGAATTCATAGAGAAGACACCGTCATCATTGTATTCCGTATGCATGTCTACAAGGGATCCGTTCATATCGCGCTTGAATGTGTCCCAATTGAAATCGCTGACACATCCATTGTTGCTTGACGTCGTATTGTCCCAGTTGTCGCAGCGAATTCCAAAATACTCGTTATATCCGCTTGCTCCATGTGTAGCACTTGCACCATACAAAGCCCAGTTATGCCAGTTTTCACCCATAGAGGAATAGTTGTGGAAATGAAAATCAGCGGCATCACCTTGCTGCAGCTCATAGCTTTCCGCGGAGAAGTTACTCCACCAGCCGGCGTTGACGTTTTTCTGCTGCGAGACCGGATAATAGACCGATGTGTCAGGAGTATAGTCTTCGCTCCGGGTAAGACGAGTATAAGGACCGAGTTTCAGTGAATAGTCACCGGCCGTCAGTTCAACTGATATGGTGATGGCATGTCCGTCAGCAGTCGGGGTGAATTTTCCTTCAGGTGAAAGCGTTTCAGGCTCAGGCTCACCCGTAAGGGCATTTCTCGCGTCATATCTTATAGTAACATTATCTACCAGGGGAGCATCCTTCTTAATCTGTGAATTCTCAGAACCAAGAAAATCAACAGTCAGCTTATGGTAGGCTTCCGCAATGGCAGCCTTAGGAGTAAGCTTGTAAAGCCACATCGGGATTCCGGAGTTAGTTGTCGCGGTCATACATACAGCCGGCATATCGCTGTAGCCATCAACATTCTGATTGAGGGCGACTCCATAATACGCAACATTGTTGATACGTATGGTTACATATGATTTGCCATCCTCTGAATATGCCCATGTGCCGGTACGGTCACCGGTGATTGTACCATCCGCGGATAAAGTCACAGTCACCGGGACAGACTCGGCCATTTTATTGTGGTTCAATCGGTACGGATGCAAAAGCAGCTTGTATGTTCCGGAGATTTCATCCGGAGTGAACAGTTGGCGACTGTCGATATCAGCCTGACGTGTCTGTTTACCCGTAAAGCGGAATGGTGAAGCCACGAGCCAGCCCTTTTCGTTGACAAACAACTGTCTGATCCTGACCTGAAAGCCCTGGGTACCGTTATTGAACTTAGTATGGTAGACGACAAAGGCATCACCCTCAGAATCAGTTATGGCTGAATTGTGCCCTTCGGCACATTCACCTACAGTCATTGTGCCCCATTTATTCATAGCACCAATTATTTTCATCCCCTTATTGGTGCCGGCATTAGGTCCGAAATTCAATAAATACTGAGTATATTTCGCAGACGCACTTGTGCCGTCTACATATGGGCCGTCGGGATTTTGGGAACGGAAAATACGCATTTCATAACCTCCATCCGGAGCGAGACCGCCATAAGTGACAAAGAGATAATAATAATTACCGATCTTTTGGATGTAGGCCCCTTCACCCGAGACGTAGCATCCTCCTGCGATTAGTTTTCCGAAATACGGATCGGATGTATAGCCGGTAAAAGAGGACCCGTTCGGAGCTTTTCCGTTGTAGGTCTCAGACTTGTAGGTATAGGTGTAATCGCGCAGGCCGGTATTATTGTCAAGTTTAAGGATAAAAATACCACCGGACCAAGATCCATAAGCCATCCAGAGTTCATTGTCATCGTCGAAGAACACACAAGGGTCGATGCAGTTGGGCCAAAGATTGCCCCATGAAGATGTCTTGTAGCGTGCAGGAAGCTGATCAAGAGGACCAAGCACCAGCTCAAGGTCGGTATCCTTATACGATACGCTTTTACCGGAATAGGTCTGTCCATTGAAGCCTCCGCTCACTATGGGAGCCTGATAGGCAAATGGGCCGGACGGACTGTCGGATGTCAGCAAGACGATTGTAGAAGCCCAATGGTCTCCGTTTAGTGAAAGATACATACACCATTTGCCCATATTGGGATTATAGATCACATCGGGAGCCCATTGGTCGCCTGAAATCCACGCTGCTTCCGTCGTAGGCTGACGGTCTCCGACCTTTATACCGGCATAAGTAGCACAATAAGCACCGGCATTAAACGATGGCAATGTCTCAGTGGTCGTCACACCGTCACGGACCACCTGGACGGTATGTTCAGGCGAGGATTTGAATTCCTGTGAATAATTCTTGGTGTAGACATTCTGGCTGCCGATACCGGTGAGATTGAGTAAATCTGTAGTTTTGGCAAATCCGATATGCGACCCCATCATATAATATGTGGCTTTAGCGGGATCATAGTAGATCGACGGATCATGGATTCCTACCTCCTTATAGGATTTAGAAGCCGACATCGCAGCGACCTCGTCAACTGTAATCTCAGTCTGAGCATTGGCAGCAACAGCAATCAACGCTGATAATAAAAGTATTGATCTCCGGAACATCTTAAGCAGTATTTTTGAGATTACAAAGTTAGTTATTAAATGTTGAAAAAGCAAATTGTTGTCGCGACAATATAACAAAGGCAAATATTTTGCTCAACTTTTACAAGTACGTAAAAAACCTCCCGCAGGGGGGCAGAGGGGCTCGCGGAGGGGTAGAGTTTTGGCGATGAGCGATCAGCAGTAGGGAGTAGGGATTTCACCTGCGACAGACCTGCTGCGCGTCCGTGCGCATTGTAATTCATTCTCCATATTTCTTGATGAGGAAATTATTGATTTCTGTAACAGGCATGTCAGTACCTACAATCACGCCGGCCTCATCTACGAGAATGATCTTGCCGCCGCCATTTCCGGCTCTGTTGATCCGCCATACATTATCGCGATCATTCAGGTCAACGAAGCTTTCCCATGGGTAACCGTCCTTTTCCATGGCCTTGTTCATGGCAATGCAATTCTCGCTCTCCCTTGCGACAGCTATTACCTTGAATCCCTTGTCCTTATATTTTTGGCTCTTTCCTAATTTAGTTGAAAACGAAGGGAGGCATAATGATCTTTACCTTTAGCAGATGGATCTTGGCCTTCC
>JAIDSM010000061.1 GCA_029061225.1 Muribaculaceae bacterium | reverse complement strand
TCTCGAGGGTCAGGAGGGGAGTGGGGGAGGTGATGTTTTGGGTGATTATTTCTCTTAGGAGGTAGCCGCGGAGGGCTTTGAGTTTGCCGGCGTGGGGGGTGCGGACGGCGGAGCCGTCATGCTCCTTGAAGTCGACTTTCCATACCTTGGCGAAGTTCTTAACGAGTTTCCAGTCGATGCATTTGGCGGCATCGGCGGGGAGGAGGTTGAGGATGTTTTTCTTGCCGGTGGCTTTCAGTTGCCTTACGAGATGGATGGTGACGTCTTTCCTCCACCATGCGGCGAAGGTCTTGTCGTCAGGAGCGAGGGGAGTGTTGAAGTCGAAGCGGTAGGGCTTTATGATGTCTTCGGGGCGTAGCCAGCCGTATAGGGAGGAAATGATACGGACATTCGCGGCTGTTCGTTCCTTCTCTTCGGGGGAGAGGGAGGAGTAGCCGAAGTTCTTGAAGACTACGCCGGTGAAGGCGTCGATGGCGCGGAGGCCGGTCTGTTTGTTGGGGAATTCATAGGCCATGCGGATGACCTTGGCGGCCATGGCCGGACTTATCTTGATTGCTGCGGCTATGTCGGCTACGTCCATGTCGGCTACGCGCGACATTGTCTCGTCGGCAAAAGCCTCGCCGGCCGGGGTGTTCGCTTCGTAACACTCCCGGCTGACGGGTAGCTCCTGCTCGAGCATTGTCTTGGATTCGGCTATTAAGATGAGCATTGTTTTAATGATAAATTATTAATGATCAATGATAAATTATTAATGATCAATGATCAATTATGTCGCAGCCACACATCGCCTCTCCGAACTGAAGATGAGCGCACTGATGAAGGGAGAAACCTTAATTGATCATTGATCATTGATCATTAATCATTAAGACAGGGCTTGGTCGAGGTCGGCGATGATGTCTTCGACGTCTTCGATGCCGACGGAGAGGCGGACGAGGTCGGCGGGAACGCCGGCTTCGCGGAGCTGTTCGTCGGTGAGCTGGCGGTGGGTGTGGCTCGCGGGGTGGAGCACGCAGGTGCGGGCATCGGCCACGTGGGTGACGATGGCTATGAATTTAAGCTTGTCCATGAACTCTATAGCGTCTTCGCGGGTACCTTTCAATCCGAAAGAAATCACGCCGCAGGTGCCGTTGGGCATCTGTTTTTTTGCCAATTCATAGTATTTGTTGCCTTCAAGGCCGGCATAGTTTACCCAGCCTACCTTCGGATGTTTTTCAAGCCATTGGGCCACTTTCAGTGCGTTCTCACAGTGGCGTGGCATACGGAGGTGGAGTGTCTCGAGTCCGAGGTTAAGAAGAAATGAATTATGGGGGGAGGGTATAGAGCCGAGGTCGCGCATGAGCTGAGCTGTGGCTTTGGTGATGAAGGCGGCCTTGCCGAAAGCCTTTGTATATGTAAGGCCGTGGTATGACTCATCCGGGGTTGTCAGGCCTGGGAATTTCTCGGCATGTGCCTCCCAGTCGAAGTTGCCGCTGTCTACAATCACGCCGCCTACACTCGTAGCGTGTCCGTCCATGTATTTGGTGGTGGAATGGGTCACGATGTCGGCACCCCATTCGAAGGGACGGCAGTTGATGGGGGTGGCGAATGTATTGTCGACGATAAGAGGAACACCGTTTTCATGCGCTACCTTGGCGAATTTTTCGATGTCGAGCACGTCATTGCTGGGATTGGAGATTGTCTCGCCGAAGATGAGCTTTGTATTGGGTCGGATAGCGGCCGCAATCTCTTCCTCAGTAGATTCGGGACTGATGAAAGTACATTCGATGCCCATCTTCTTCATAGTTACGGCGAAGAGGTTGAAGGTACCACCATAGATGGCCGAGGAGCATACGAAGTGATCGCCTGCGGAGCAAAGGTTGAAGACGGCGTAGAAGTTGGCTGCCTGACCGGAGGAAGTGAGGATGGCAGCGACTCCGCCTTCCAGCTCGGCAATCTTTGCCGCTACCGCGTCGTTTGTGGGGTTGGCGAGTCGGGTATAGAAATAGCCGCTCTCCTCGAGGTCGAAGAGGCGGGCCATCTGTTCGGATGTGGAGTATTTGAATGTTGTGCTCTGGATTATGGGAAGCACGCGGGGCTGGCCGTTCTCGGGTTTCCAGCCGCCTTGCACGCAGATGGTGCCGGCGTTAAGGTTTTCTTTCATTGTCGTTTATTTCGGAGTTTCGGACTGTGTCCTCAACACAGTGAAGAGGGCGCAAATCTCAAATTGCTACAAAATTAATCAAAATTTATCAATCTTGCAAGGATTTTTAGTCAACCTATGGTGGAAACAAGTGTTATAAGAGTGAGACCCGAAAAATGCAGGATGCCGGTCCGATGTCTCCGATCTCGGGGATCGTCCTTATTATGAAAAACGCACGTGCCATCACTATCAGGATGATGGATTATAAGGGCATCGGAGTGGACCGGACTAACTGCCAATGATCAATGATAAATTATCAATGATCAATTATTGGCATCACTTCGATGGAAGTGAAATATTTTTGGCTTTGGATTGTGTAGGTTTCGGTGTAAAATGTTAATTTTGCATCGAATTATTATTTGTAGGAAAAAAGATGAAGAATACCACTAAGGCTATACATACGCCATATCAGCGCCGTGATGCATACGACGCGCTTCAGATGCCGGTCTATCACACGTTGGCTTATGAATTTGATGATGCCGATGTTATGGCGGACGCTTTCTGCGGACGGACCGATGCGCCTGACTATTCCCGAGTGCTCAATCCCACCGTCACTCATTTCGAGCAGCGCATCGCTTCCCTTACCGGAGCAAAGGAAGTGAGCGCTTTCACATCCGGCATGGCGGCTATAAGCGCGATGCTATTCAGCGCGGCGTCGGCAGGCAAGAATATTATATCGTCGCGACATCTTTTCGGTAATACCTATCTTTTGTTGACAAGGACGATGGCCCGCTATGGGGTTGAGGCACGTCTGACAGACCTGACAGACCCGAAGGCAGTCAAGGCTCTGGTAGATGACAATACCTGCTGCATATTTCTTGAAAGCGTCACGAATCCTCAGACGGAGGTGGCGGATGTACGTGTTCTTGCAGATATCGCCCACAGTCACGGCATACCATTGATTGCTGACACGACCATGATTCCGTTCACTCAGTTTGACGGTCGTGCGCTCGGTCTGGATTTTCAGGTAGTCTCCACTACGAAATATGTGTCAGGAGGAGCGACGAGTCTTGGAGGTGTGATCATAGACTATGGTAATTTCCCGGAGATCTCAACATTCATCAAGAAGGATTCGGTATTCAATTTCGGTGGATACATGACTCCGCATGCCGCCTATATGCAGACCCTCGGTCTGGAGACTCTGGACGTGCGCTATGAGCGTCAGGCCGCATCAGCGTTGAAACTTGCCCGTATGCTTGTCCAGACTCCGGGGGTAGTAACTGTCGGGTATCCGGGACTTGAAAGCCATCCGCAGCATAAGGTGTTTAAGGAGCAATATGGGGATGCGGCAGGGGCTATGCTGACATTCGATCTTGAGAGCGAGGATGCCTGCAAGAGTTTTATCAACGGACTGAAGCTTATCCACCGGGCTACGAATCTCTTCGACAACCGAACGCTGGCCATACACCCTGCAAGCACCATCTTCGGACCGCTGACCCAGGAGCAACGCGACGCGATGGACGTGAAGGACACTACCATCAGGCTTTCGGTGGGGCTGGAGGATCCGGAAGACCTGTTTGCCGACATCATCCAGGCACTGGAGCAATGATCAATTATCAATGATCAATTATCAATTACCATGATATATCATGATACAACATGGATAATACCGACAACACCCAACTTACAACTGAAATGAAATATAATTTTGACGAGATAATCGAGAGAAGAGGAAGCGGGGCTATAAAGACGGATCTCTTAGAGGAGCGTTTCGGGCGTCCTGACCTGCTTGCGGCATGGGTGGCGGATATGGATTTCGCTACTCCTCCATTCATAATGGATGCTCTCAGGAAGAGGCTGGAGCATCCGATATTAGGATATACGGCGGAGCCTGCCGACTATAGACCCTCCATCATAGACTGGGAGCGAAAACTGCACGGCTGGGAGATAAAGCCGGAGTGGATAAGCTATATACCCGGAATAGTGAAGGGAATAGGCATGGTGATCAATGTGTTCACGAAGCCGGGAGATGACGTGGTGATTATGCCTCCGGTGTATCATCCTTTCCGTATCACGGCTGAGGAAAACGGCAGGAAGGTGGTGAATGTGCCTCTTATCGAGGATACAGAGCATCGTTATCATATGGATTATGATGCACTTGAGCGTTTTGACACGAAAGGGGGAGTGCTTCTGCTTGCAAATCCGCACAATCCGGGCGGAAGGATGTGGAGTGAGGATGAGTTGCGCCGTCTTGCCGAGATCTGCAAGAGAAAGGGTCTGCTTGTGGTTTCGGATGAGATACATGCCGATATGGCTCTTTGGGGCAATCGGCATGTGCCGTTTGCTACGGTGAGTGATGATGCCGCTTCTAACAGCATTACTTTCTGCGCGCCATCTAAGACATTCAATATTCCGGGAATTGTAAGTTCATTTTCGGTGGTGCCGGATGAAAAGATCCGTGAGAAATTCTATGGCTGGCTTGCAGCGAATGAATTCGGGGATGCTCCGATTTTCTCTCACATTGCTGCCATAGCGGCTTATCGCGAAGGAGAGGAATGGAGAAAGCAGATGCTTGACTATGTGGAAGAGAATATCCGCTTCGTAGAGGAATACTGCCGTGAGAATATTCCCGGAGTCAAGGCTTTGAGGCCGGATGCATCATATTTGGTGTGGCTTGACTGCCGTGGTCTCGGACTAAGCCATGATGAGCTGGTGGATCTTTTCGTGAATAAGGCCCGTGTCGCACTCAACGACGGAGCCATGTTCGGCAAGGAAGGCTCAGGGCTTATGAGACTCAATGTCGGCGCTCCAAGGTCAGCCCTGGAAGAAATACTCGGGAGGATAGCTGAGGCAATTCAGAATGCATAATTCATAATTAACTACGTTCAAGCTAAACAAGTTATTATGCATAATCGGCTTTTCTAAAGCTATTTATAAGAGATAAAATTCGGGCTTACGCCCTCAACACTGTGTTGAGGATGTAAGCCCGAAATATTATTGTGATATGAGGAGGCTGGAAGCCTCCATTCCATATCAGATGTTGGGGGTGTCCCAGACTTTTGTGGAGGTGCATGTAGCTTTCACCTTCTGATTGCCGAGCGTGAACTCGAACTCACCCTTCTCTATCGTCCACTTGCCGTCGGCGCCCACGAATGCGAGATCGGATGCGGGGATGGTGAACTCGACTGTCTTGCTTTCGCCCGGTTTGAGAGATATCTTGTCGAAGCCACGTACCTTCAGCACATCAGGAGTGACGGTCGCCACGAGGTCGCTGCTATAGAATATAACCGCTTCCTTACCCTCCACAGAGCCGGTATTCTTCACGCTTACGGAAACCTTGAGGTCGTCGGTCGGCGTGAACTCAGTCTTGTCGATAGAGATGCCGGAATATTCAAAGGTAGTGTAGCTCAAGCCGAAGCCGAAGGGCCACTGCACGTCTATATCCGCACTGTAATTGTAGGCGCCTTCCATAGTAGGAACTGTCTCGCAGGGCTTGTGGTCGTAAGTGGCAAGAGAATTGATCCACTTCGGATAAGTGAATGGAAGCTTACCGCTGAAGTTGCGCTTTCCGGAGATGAGTTCGGCGAGTGCGTCGCCACCGTAGTTACCGGGAAGCATCACGTCGATTACAGCTGATGCGAGGGGCTCGATCTCGCGTATGATGCGGGGACGACCCTCATTTAGTACGAGCACGATCGGTTTGCCGGTAGCCGCGAGAGCTTTCACAAGAGCTGTCTGGTTGGCCGAGAGATGGAGGTCGTTGGTGTTGCCCGGTGTTTCGCAGTAGGAATTCTCGCCTACGCAGGCCACGATTACGTCGACATTGCGCGCGGCTGCCACAGCAGCCTGGATACGAACGTTAATCTCTGATTCCCAAACCTCAGGATTGTAGTCCATGCCCTGCTCGAGCTTGACGTTGACATCGCCGTAGATAAGGCGCAAAGCTTCGTAAATAGTGTTGTACTGGTCATGGAATTTTGGATCGTCGCTACCCTGCCACTTATAGCTCCAGCCACCGTTGAGTGAGCGCATGGAGTTGGCGTTAGGTCCAGTCACAAGAATTTTCTTCCCCTGCGCTATCGGCAGGATAGAGCCTTCGTTCTTGAGAAGTACTTCGCTCTCGGCAGCCATCTCGAGGGCTTTAAGCGCGTGTGCCTCACTTCCGAAGTTAGGATAGTCGGCAGGATTCATGGTGGGAGTCTCGAATAGGCCGAGACGCAGCTTCAGACGTATGATACGCTCTACAGCGTCATCTATACGGGCCTGGGATACCTTGCCTTCATCTACGAGTTCCTTCAGGAGAGTGCAGAATTCCATATCGTAGGGAGTCATCGACATATCGATGCCGGCGTTGATGGCCATCATGATAGCCTCTTTATAGTCGGCGGCTACCTTGTCGCGTTTCCAGATGTTGTGGATGTCGGCCCAGTCGGTGACGATCATACCGTCCCAGTTGAGCTGCTCCTTAAGCCATACAGTCAGCAGTTCATGGTTGGCATGGAGAGGAATACCATTTACGATTCCGGAATTGACCATTATGGATAGTGCTCCTGCGCGGATTGCCATCTTATATGGCTGGAAGTATTTCTCTCTGAGATCGATAGTGCTTACGGAAGCCGGTGTGCGGTCCTTACCGGAGGTAGGGACTCCGTATGCCATATAGTGCTTGAGGCAGGCTGCCACGTTGTTGGGCCCTACGTGGTTGGGGTCGTCGCCCTGATATCCCTTCACCATCTCGACAGCCATAGCGCCGTTGATGTAGGGGTCTTCGCCGAAGCTTTCCCACATGCGGCTCCATACCGGATTGCGGCCGAGGTCCATTACGGGATTGTAGACCCATGGAATTGAGGCTGCGCGTGATTCGTAGGCGCAGATTGCGGCACCTTCGCGCACAAGGTCGCGGTTGAATGAAGCAGCCATGTTGATTTCCTGCGGGAAGAATGTGCCTCCGGTGGTGTAAGTGGTGCCGTGATTCTGGTCCACACCATATATGTCCGGTATACCGATGTATTTCATCGATTCCTCCTGGATGCTGCCGATGGTGTAGTGCCATGTGATCAGGTCCTGTGCTTCGCCGAGCGGAGTGTTGAGTATTGATCCGACGCGGTATTTCTCAAAAGCTTCCTTCATCTTGGCGGTGTCGAGCACGAACTTGCCTTGCTCTCCGGAAGCCTTGTAGTCGGTGAGCTGTCCGATCTCAATCTCGCACATCTGTCCGATCTTGTCTTCAAGCGTCATCTTTCCTACGATCTCCTTCACTCTTTTTTCGATGTCGTTGTCGGAGGGTATAGCTGTCGCTCCTGATCCGGAGCTGCCATTCTGTCCGCAAGCTGTCAGTATGAGGCCTGACAGCAGTCCTATGGTCAGTTTTTTCATGGAAATGAATTTTAATAGTTCTGATGCAAAGTTATAAAAAATATCGATATCATTGTTGAAATTCCTCCAATAAGTAAAAATAAAGATGAGAAAGACTGGATATTCATCACAACTTCAATAGGTTATGTTGTGCTTATAAGTAAAGGAAGATTACTGAATCCTCCTTTCTGCAAATTGGGAAAATACCTGGGGGAAGGGATTGAAGTGACTGATAGAACAGATTCGCTTCATAAATGTTGTAATTGTGTGAATCAATCGTAAAAACCATTAAAAAAGATAAAATGAGACTTGACGGAAGACGGCAGAGCGGCAACATACAGGACCGCCGTGGTATGTCGGGAAAAGCCATCGGCATAGGTGGAGGTATAATCGGAATCATAATCGCGGCTGTGGTGACGCTTATGTCGGGCGGCGGTGTCGGAGATGTGGCGCAGTCGGTGTTCAACGCCATGCAGCAGCAGGGTGGCGCACAGACCCAGCAACCGGTGCAGCTTGATGCCGAAGACCAGCGGCTGTACGACCTTTCATCGAAAGTCCTTGCAGGAACCGAAGACGTATGGACGAAAATCTTCCGTGAGCAGGGCTGGGGAGAATATAAAGCTCCGCAGATGGTGATCTACAGCGGTTCCGTGCAGACCGGGTGCGGGCAGGGTACCGCACAGACCGGTCCCTTCTACTGTTCTGCAGATCAGACGGTATATATAGACCTTGATTTCTTCAAGTCGATGCAGAGCCAGATAGGAGCATCCGGAGATTTCTGCTACGCCTACGTCATAGCCCATGAAGTGGGGCATCATGTGCAGTATCTACTCGGGACACTTGAGAAAGCGCACTCAGCTATGGCCCGTCTTCCTGAGAAAGAGGCGAATAAGATAAGCGTCTGTCTTGAGCTGCAGGCTGATTACTATGCCGGAGTATGGGGCCATACCGATAACGAGATGTTCGGCTCCATAGAACCTGGCGACGTGGAGAACGCCATCAACGCGGCTTCAAAGATTGGAGATGACTATATCCAGAAGCAGGCGTATGGTTACGAGATTCCGGATGCCTTCAACCATGGCCGAAGCGAATGGCGTGTACACTGGCTTTCAAAGGGATTGAAGACAGGGGATGCGTCGATGTCGGCTGCAGATACATTCTCGGGGCAGTATCCACCGAGGTGATATTTAATGCATAATTCATAATTCATAATGCATAATTAGCTACGCGGTACTTTGCCTGGCGAAGGCTGATTACTGTTTCTGTTATTAAGGATTTATGTTGAAGCGGAGGCCTACGTTGATGTTGAAGTTGCAAGGATGGTCTTTGTAGATTGTCGATAAGGAGGAGCCATCATTGAAGTAATAGCTGACTCCAGGCTCAGCGAATATTCCTATGTTTGGCATTGGATTCAACTGTATTCCTGCGGAAGCATTGACCGACCATTGGAATGGTTTTTCTTTCTGTCCGGAGAATGCGTCGAGTGAAATGTCTTCGGATGTGGATTTAATCTCGAACTTATTACTTACGCACTTCTCTCCGGTAGCACCTGCAGACAGATAGAGGTCAATGAACTTCCATGACCAGGCTGAGATCTTCACGTTTAGCGGTATGCCCACATAGTGAAGTTTTCTTACGCCGGTCGATGTAAGATTGTTTCGGCTTATTGATATGTCCGACTCCATACCTGAGTAGACCAGTCCGGTCTCGATTCCGACTCGTTGCGAGATTCTATATTGCAGAGTCAGTCCGAACCTGACCGGTTGGTGATACCGGATGCTTGTTGTCTCTATGGAGTTGTCGATATCAGGAGCCGGAGAGTTTGAGTCAGGATCATTGGGCAGGAAGTCACCATTTGAATCCCCGGGCCGATTGGGGGAATCAAACGGACCATTAGGATCTGAATGTTGTCCATTGTATTCCAGATCTGAATGTTGACCATTGTTTCCCATATGTGGCAATGCATTGCCTATACCGGAGGCAGACATGCTGATCACATATCTGTCGTCTGATTTCCTTTTGACCCTGTTTTTTGATGTCAATCCTGCAAAGATAGTTTTTCCCCTGTCACTCTTACCGTCAACTGAAAAAAACGGCATATCGTCTTCCGGACACATCTCTTCTATTCTGACCGTATCTACGGGCGTATCTGCATTATTCACTTCTTGAACATATGTAGAAGATTCATTCAGACATAGTTGCTCCTTATCCATTACTCTGCCGCCATGCGTGGAATGGACATTACCTTTCTCGTTATTTTCGCCGTAATTATTAACAGTATTGTTATCCTGCGTAGATGATTTTCCTATCGCTGCGGATCTATCTTTGTCGACGTTGATGGGTTCAATATCGCTTAGCCATATAAGTATACCTGACCCAGCGATCAGCGTGGCGATGACCGCAGCCGCTGCCATCCATCGTCTTCTCCATATGACATTCTTTGACACAGGCTTTCCAACCCCGAGGCTTTCCCAAAGGCCTTCAGGCGGATCCATCTCAAAATCGGACAGACCTTCACGTAGTTCGTCTAACCATTTGTCTTTCATTGTCAGGGATTGTTTGATTGAAGAGTTTTTATTCTTGTTGCCAATAGGGATTTCGCGCGATGGAACTGTGATGCGGAGGATGCTTCCTTTATATTAAGGAGGGAAGCGATCTCCTTATGGGTCTTCTGTTCGAATACGTAGAGATTGAACACTGTCCTGTATCCTGGCGGGAGTTCCCGTATCATCTTATGGAGCGTTTCCATTGTCAGTCCATCGAGTAGCGGTGGTTCATCGGGCTCGGTTTCTTCGGGGTCCGGCGAATCATATAGAATCTCTTTCCGATAAGTGTGGCGGATGAATTGCAGAGAAGTATTTATGACAATTTTTGTAAGCCAGGCCTTAAGCGATCCGGATCCTCTGTATTCGAATGTAGTCATTGATGAGAAGATAAGAAGGAAACTGTCGTGCAGCACATCCTTCACATCTTCAGGGTCAGACAGATAGCGTGTACATACACCGGTAAGATAACCGGCGTATGTACAGTATAGGGCCTTTTGAGCCGATGCGTCGCCATCTTTCATGAGTCTGGCGATTACCGGTTCCTTGTCTTTGCTGTCTGCCAAGATATACAAAATTATAGTTCCAACACAAAGTAAATGTGCATTTCTGTCAAATCGAAAAGTAAGGTACATGACATGTGGGGACGCGCACGGAGTGCGCTGACTACACTATGTGACGCTTGAAAAAGAGGGGACATCCACAATTGACATGCATAAATACTATATGATGTACATTTAAAATGAAGTCACAGTGCCTATAAAGAGGATGGCATTGGAGACTGTATCTCGTATAATATAGACGAAAGGTCGGTCGAAAGCTACCGTTAGTGGTCCGGAGCCTGGTCCGGCCTCATTATCCATACCTGCAAGACTTGCGGCTGCACCCTCCGTGCCGTCTTCGTTTACAATGATCTTTACGGCGTGGATGAATTTTGTGAGGTAAAGAGGCTCGTCAGCTGCTTTGTCGATGCCTCTGTTGCACACCTTATGGAATCCCATTTCTTTCAGGTAGTCAAGCATGCTGAGATTGATTTCAGTCTCAAATTTAGGCATTTTTAGGAAAACCTCTTGTATTGAGGCTGAAGATTCGAGCTTCTTAAGTGTACTGCTGTCCAGATGTGTCATCATAGAATCGAAGTCGGTTCCATTTTTCGGCTGAAGAAGAGTCATGGTGTATCTGTCGCCCGAGTAAGGAAGACATACTCCTCTGATACCGTCAGCTTCGTAATATGTAAGCCCATCCTCCATATACATGAACTGAGCCTCCGAGTCGGAACCGTCAAGGTTGCGGAAAACTCCCTTGCTTGTGAGTTTGCTGTCAAACTCCGTCTTCCATTGAGCTTTGAAATATGTGGTGTTAAGAAAAGCAAGTCTGACTTTTATCGGACTTGAAAGGAATTCAGGAATCATACCGTTGGTATGAGCACTGACGAATTCATTGATTTTAATCCTGCCTGATTCGTCTCCAAGATATGTCGGGAATAAGTAGGCACCGAATATCATACGGATATCTGCCGCGAAATCAGACTTCAGCTGTAAGTCGGGACTGTACCATAACGAGTTTGTGAATCCACATTGAGATTCACCGTTTAGCATAGGTACCTCGGTCATGAGGGCATTGCAGTAGACATCAAGTTCGTGTAGTCCTCCGGGACTTTTGTCATAGCCCAGTATCCCGAGAATCTCATCGCGGCTTTCTCCGCTGTCGCCGTTTGCCATCATGGCGAAAGTGGAGAATACGCTTAGGGGAGAAACACATACGTTTCCATTTTCGCCGGAATAGACTGTCTTAAAGAGAGATGATGCGAAGTCAGTGGATTTCCCAAGGTTGTCGGACGCAATTTCTTTCAGGGGACGTGCGTCTTGCCAAGGTTCGTCTCCAAATCCTGGACAGACTACGAATATGTTGTCGTCCTGATTGTCGTCTATGTCGGAGCATGCTCCCGCGAGAAGTGCGAGGCTTGCTATTCCTGCAAATATCAGTTTTTTCATAATTGAATAGGTCCTTATAAATTTAACAATATTCGATCGAACGTCTATTCAATAAATAAAGAATTATGAAAACCTTGCATGCAGGAGTGAAAAAATTTGCTTACGCACTCGGGGACGCATGCGCCATGCAATGCGGTTCGAATAAGAAAGCATGGCTATAGTTACCTTTTACCATCGCGTGACGCGCCCGGAGGTCGCTAACTACACCGGGGACACTCGAATTCTTGAGTAAAGCGTTATTTGAACAGCATTGCAAGAGCCGTACGTCACTACTTTCTAAGTGGAAACAGCTTGAGGTAGGTGAGGCAGCGCCATATCCACTCGAGGGGACCGAACCGGAAGAAACGGAGCCAGAGGGCACTGAAGCATATCTGAAAGATGAATACGCATATGACGGTCAGTTCTACATAGATAAGACCGGTGTCGGCTCCGAATCCGAACCCGGTGCCGTAGTAGATGAGCATTCCTATGAGGGATTGTCCGATATAGTTGGTCAGGGCCATACGTCCCGGATAAGCAAGTATCTTCCAGCAGGGTGCATTTCGGTGGCGCAGATAGAGAAGGCATATCGCTCCGATATATCCGAAGGCTGTCAGATAGACACTAAGAAAGTATATAAGGCTATGTCCTGCAAGTCCGAAGGGATGACCCGACATTGAGTCCCAGGCATAAAGACATGATAACGGAAGTCCGAGGCAGAGTCCCCATGCGGCAGCCTTGCGGAGAAGATCTTTCTTTGTCTCCAAGTCGGCATAAAGGCGATGTCGTCCTATATAAAGGCCTATCATGAAGAGTCCCAGTACCTTGAACCACCGGTGGCCGTCAACGAATTCCTGAATTCTTACTATGGCTCCCTGAATCAGGAAGTCGAATACCTTGCCGTAGCTATCGGCGTCGCGCAGCCAATAGGCGAAATTCTCTTCCGTGATTCCGACTTTTGCACACTCCCGCCATTGCCAGTCTACGATAGGAGCCGAAAGCGAAATTCCGACTGACTCCAGAATGAAATCCAGCACTACCGGAAGAAAGAGCAATACTCCGGCAGTCCATAGCAGAACCTTGTCCGATACCTTAAGGAAAAGCGGCAATATCATTCCCATCAGAGCGTATAGCATCAGTATGTCGCCGCTCCATATATACATAAGGTGGAGGAATCCGATGAGCAACAGAAAAAACATACGGCGGTAGAAGACAACGAATGCGTTGCCTCCCCTTTTCGCTACATTGGAGATGATGATCGAGAATCCTATTCCGAACAGAAGGGAGAAGATAGTGTAGAACTTTCCGTCGATGAATATGCTGAGGAAGTATTTAGTTATAAGGTCCCATCCGGAAGTCGGCATCATTGATGATGCTTCGACAGGGAGAAACGAGTATAGCGAGAATTCGGGGAAATTAGCCATACAGATGCCGAGGAGGGCAAAGCCTCGGAGCGCGTCGAGAATGACGTGGCGCTTTGCTACAGGAGAAGCCGTATTCATCGAGCTGATGTAGTTTTTAGGATCATTAGATTAAGCCGGGCCGGAGGCCCGGACACCGGGACAGACCGTGATGATTTTAATCTTTAATCTTTCGGACGAAACGGCGGAATCGCTGCAGTCCCTCCTCAAGCACGCTTCGGGGGCAGGCGATATTCCAGCGCATGTAGCCTTCGCCGTCGACTGTGCCGTACATCGTGCCGGCATTGAGCCAAAGGCTGACGTCTTCAATGAGTTTCTCTTCGAGAGCCTCAGATTTCAATCCGAGTGCAGTGCAGTCCATCCACACAAGATAGGTAGCCTCTAACTTCGCAATCGGGAACTCAGGAAGATTCTTCTCGCAGAAGTCCTTCATATATTCGTAATTACCCTTGATGTAGTCGAGAAGCTGACACAGCCATTCCTCCCCTTCGTTGTAGGCGGCTATGGTAGCTATTACTCCGAAAGGATTGACGTCGCATACCTCGTTGATGTTGATTGCTTTGTCGATTCGAGCGCGTGTCTCTTCGTCGGGAGCCACTATATTGGCGATCTGAAGACCGGCGATATTGAAGGCCTTGCTTGGCGACACGCAGACGACGGCTTTGCATCCCGTCTCCTCCGCTACATTCGCGAACGGAGTATAGTGCAGTCCGTCGAAAACGAATTCACAATGAATTTCGTCGGAGATAACCGTCACATTGTTATGTGAGCATATTTCGGCGATACGTGTAAGCTCCTCGCGGCTCCATACCCTTCCAGCGGGATTGTGGGGATTACATAGGAGCATGAGAGTTGTATTCGAATCTGCCGTATCTTTTTCGAGTCGTTCGAAGTCAATGTCGTAGGTGTCTCCGTTTTTAAGCAGCGGACTCTCTAAGATGACGCATCCGTTGTTGCGTATGGAGGAAAAGAAGCAGTTGTAGACCGGAGTCTGGGCAAGCACATTCTCTCCCGGTTTGGCGAGGGCCTTGATGATGGCGGATATTGCAGGCACCACTCCGGACGTGTATATCATCATGTCGCGGTCAATGGTCCAAGCGTGGCGACGACTGAACCATGAGACTACTACGTCGTAATACTCTTCAGGCACACGGGTATATCCGAAGATCCCGTTGTCTACCCGTTTGCGCAAAGCGTCGATGATAGCGGGCGCGGTCTTGAAGTCCATGTCTGCCACCCACATGGGGAGTACCCCCTCGGGAGCGCTATCCCATTTATAAGAAAGTGTGCCTCTACGCGGAGTCACGCTGTCGAAATCGTATTTCATTATTTAGTTGTGGGGTCTTTAGAGTCTGGAGAGCCGAGCTGAAGCTCGGACACCTAAACAAATAAGATATTGTGGAAGCAATTTCTATAATGTCTCTTAATCGAAGGTAATTTCTCCGCCGTTTCGGAGAGTGATCTTGCAGTCTGCGGGGGCCTTGATGTTTTTGTCAATTGTCACTGTACCAATCTCATCCGCGATGATTTCTCCGCTTGTCGGATTCTTGATATTAGTGATTTTGCCCGAAATTAAGGCCTTGAGATTCGAATATTCGAAAGCTCGGTCGCAGTCCTGGCCGAATGTACAGTTCTCAAGCGTCAGATCATCGGCGTAGCAGAGTGGCTGCTCACCGGTGATGTGACAGTTTACGAGCCGGAGATTCTTAGAATGCCAGCCGAGATATTCGCCATTGAGCTCGGAGTCGTAGATAGTCACGTTCTCCACTTCCCAGAAAGCATCCTTGGTCGTGATCTTCGCGTTTCGGATCACAACATTCTTTACATATTGAAATACGTATTTGCTGTCAGACTCCAGACCGTCTACCTCGATATTCTCGCTAAACATGAAGGGGTATGTGCCGTCGTGGAGCTTGAGATTCTTTATCTTGATGTCCTTGCAGCGCCAGAACACTTCGTCAGCATCGTTCATGACGACGTTCTCGATGTCAAGGTCATACATCTCGCGAAACATCTTTGGAGCGTCGATTACTGTATCCTTCATCTTCAGGTGATCGCTATACCATAATGCAGAGCGGCCACCGACTGCAAAGTAGCAATGGTCTATCAGGAAACGATGTACGTGCCAGAACGGATAGTTTCCTTCGAATATACAGTTGATGGCTTCTATATCGCTGCACTCCTTGATCGCTGATTCACCGGCGCGGATCACTACATTTTCTAATCTAACGTTATGTGTTTCGAACAGGGGGCGTTCGCCACCGAATTCCTTATCTTTTATTATTTCCATATGTCCGGGGTTTAGGAGGTTTATGGGGTTTAGGAGGTGTAAGGTCCTTAAGGTCTTTAGAGTCTTTAAGGTCCTTAAGGTCTTTAAAGTCTTTAAGGTCTTTAAGGTCTTTAGGGTCTTTAAGGTCTTTAAAGTCTTTAAGGTCTTTAGGGTCTTTAAGGTCTTTAAAGTGTGTGATAAGAGGCGACTCATAGAAGGGTCGCCTCTTTATTAACAATAAATTTTAATCAGATGTTTTGAATCCGATATTTTGGTAGGAATTAGCCTCGTATTGGTAGGTGGCGGGTCTTAATCAGGTCGGAGACCTGATTTTATTTCAATACCTTCTTACCGTTTCGGATCACTATGCCCTTGGCGTCCTCATCCACTTCTATACCCTGAAGGTTGAAAGTGCGTCCATCTGAAGCTGCGCCATTGAAGATTTCGTTTACTCCTGAACCGAACTCCTGCTTTCCTGAAAGCAGTTGACCGCCAGCGTTGCCCCCTTCCACAATGTGAGCCACGAGACTGTTCAGATAGTTCTCAAGGTTCGTATATCCGTTTTCAGCTGTTGACGGCCCGTCCTCAGCGTCGTTGGGGTTCAGTCCGTTTGCAGTCTCCCATTCGTCAGGCATTCCGTCGCCGTCTGTATCAGCCTTGTCTTCCAATGAGTTGAGTTTTGGGAATCCGGTAGAGCCGTCGGCATATGTTATGTCGTCCTGACTGTTGATAAGGCCTTTGCCGATACCCTTTACGATGCAGCTTGCGACTCCGTCGCGTGTATCGGCCACCATCATGGCGTCATATTCGTCACGGCTGAGGGAAGCTCCTGCGTAGTCCAGCACCCTTTCGTAGGCATCCTCGGCGGAGTGAGTTGTTACCGCGGCAAACTCCATAGGCACGAAGGCGTGAAGATTTTCTTCATTCTTTGCCTCATGGTAGTCGACTTTCGAGCCGGTGTCAATCTGGTTTAATAGACCGATCGTCCAGTTGTCGGCCGACACGTCGGCGTGCTTGGAGTTGACATTGCCCTCGATATAGTAGCTGCCCCATTTGTGGAGTGTCTTGCCCCAGTCGTTGGTGGATACCTTCACTTCCTTGCCGTCGACG
>JAIDSM010000060.1 GCA_029061225.1 Muribaculaceae bacterium | reverse complement strand
AGCGAAAAACGGGACTCGAACCCGCGACCCCGACCTTGGCAAGGTCGTGCTCTACCAACTGAGCTATTTTCGCATTGCTGGTGGGGTGTTCCCCGTTTTTGCGATGCAAAGTTACTGCTTTTTTTTGAACTGTGCAAATATTTCAGCAACTTTTTTTGTCTTTTCTCAATTTTTCGTGTCTGAGACGTTATTTCTCAGATGTGTGCGGAGTCTTCGTAGGACGCACAGGGACTGTGCTGACTACACTATCCTTCAAGGCATCGGAGTCTGCGTAGGACGCACAGGGACTGTGCTGACTACACTATCCTTCAAGGCATCGGAGTCTGTGGAGGACGCACAGGGGACTGTGCTGACTGCACTTGCCGCCTGACGATGGAAGAATTCATCGAAAGAGATCACGGAGGCCTTCTGCTCGTTGTCATGATTGATGGGCAGGAGCAAGGAGAGAGCGATCGTGAATACAGCAACGAGCATGGCCGCAGCATGGACCGCGCGCTTGCTGACTGTGAAGACATAGCGGTCTGCCTTCACCCGAATGGTGCGCATGCCGTCTTCTTCCTCCGATGCCTCCTTCAGAGGCTCCACAGTCAGCCCGCAGTCCTCGGAGGCTTCCGTAACGGGGCACGCATGCAGCTTCACGTCCTGACGTATGTCTGACAATATTGCCGATCTGCGTGGCATGAAGTTGATCAAGCCTTCTTCGTCGATCACGAGCTTGCCTATCATTCCCATCGACACTTCACCCTCTTCGCGCAGGTCGTCCGACAGTTTTCCTGCGAGATGGGACACAAGTCTCCTCGCATCCTCGTAAGGAAGGCCCTCCCTCCTTGCGATGGAGTGGGAGAGGAGTCCGTCGTCGGTCACAACACTGCCGTTGAAGCTGATCTCACGGCGGCGCGGACAGATCATGCCGGTCTCAAAATCGATATAGGCTTCCCTTTCGGTGGCTATGAAAGCTCCGAGTTGTGGCACTATGACGCAGTCATGGCGAGTAAGCAGATATTCGATATGTAGAGGAAGTATGTCCATCGTTTTCTCTGTCGTGAATAATAGGGTTAATGCATCAGGTTTGCAATTGCATCGCAGCCGCCACCTGTTTGCGATTGCAAAATTAATAAAAAAATCCGATGTCGGAAAGAATTGTCGATATCTTTTGGGAGGAGTGTAGATATCTTTTTCATCGTTTTTCGGGGAAAAATCGTTCAATGGTCTGGAAGTCAACGCCATAATCGATTGCGAGCTGTTTGTCGGCCTCAGCCTCCCTGTAGATAAGTAGGAGTTTTTTGATCCATCCCCTGAGAAGATAGAGTCGTCCGTCGTGAGGTTGCTCTCCGATGGCCTCCTTCGCCACGCCGAGCGCCTCGGTGAGTTTTCCCGTGTGTCCGAGGTTTTCGATCAGTCCGAGCTGAAACTCGACCCTGTCGTCATCTCCCGGCACCGTTCGGCTGATTGCGTCGGAATAGTAGCCGGCGGCCTCGGACAGGTATCCCTGTATCTCCATGCATTTGGCCATTCCGCCGGGTCCCCAAGAATTGGAAGGAAAGGCCTTCGTCAATTTCTTGAAATCGTCGAAGGCATCCTTGTATTCGCCACTCCTCATGCGGAGCAGCCCCCTTGTCTGCAGCGGCCATTCCGACAGGCTGTCGATGGCAAGGATTGCGTCTATTGTCTCCATGGCACCGACGGTATCGGAAGCCTTTATCTGAATCTTTGCCTTTGACGTGAGCACCGGTATGCTCTTGGGAGCGCGAGAGAGGGCGATGTCGAAGCATTCCATCGCCTCTCCTATCTTCCCTTCCATGCCGGCAGCCAGCCCGAGATTACTGAAGAGCATCGGGTTTCCCGGGTTGGCAGGTTCGAGCCGCAGGGCGTCGCGGGTGCAACGTGCGGCTTCGCTCCAGTTTTCCTTCGCTATATAATAGAGCGCAGAGTCGGCAAGTTCAAGATATCGGCTGTAGGAAGGAGCGGGATCGATGTCATTGCCGATGGCGGTCTGTCCGGTTAATGAAGCGGCCTGCGCCGTCGCGCAGGCCGCCCCCAGACATATGATGGTAAGTATTCGAAGCATGTCAAAAAAAGCATTATTTCTTATAGTTGTCAAGACCCTGCTTCAGGAAGCGCTTGTAGCCGGGAATGTCTTCCTCGTATACGAACGCCGGGGCGAGCGGGTGTCCGTCATTGTCGACCAATACATGGAATGGCTGGGCGTTTGCTCCGAACTTCGAACGCTGCAGATAGCTCCACTTGTCGCCGTAGGTGCGGAGAGTGCGCTGCGTACCGTCTTTCTCGGTCACCTTGATGGGTTCGGGCAGGGCCTTCTTCTCATCCACCATCAGGGTCACGAGCACATAGTCGTTGTCGATCGTAGCCTTGATCTCCGGATCGGTCCAGACGGCAGCCTCCATCTTTCGGCAATTGACGCATCCATAGCCTGAGAAGTCGAGCATCACGGGTTTTCCAAGCTTGCGGCCCAGTTCCATGCCTTCCTCATAGTCGTCTACGACAGCGTGAACGTCGCCCTCATAGAGTGAGAAATCCTGGGTATAAGTCGGAGGTGCGAAAGCGCTGATCGCCTTCAGGGGCGCACCCCAGAGGCCGGGAAGCATATAGATGGCGAATGCGAACGAGATGCAGGCGAGCATGAAGCGGGTCACCCCGGTCTTCTCCACCTTATCGTCGTGGGGGAACGTGATTTTTCCGAGAAGGTAAACACCAAGGAGGGCGAAAATCACAATCCATAGGCTTACGAATACCTCACGGTCGAGTATGCGCCAGCCATAGGCGAGGTCAGCAACCGAGAGGAACTTAAGCGCGAGCGCCAACTCGAGGAATCCGAGCACCACTTTTACTGTGTTCATCCATCCTCCTGACTTCGGCATGCTGTTGAGCATAGTCGGGAACATGGCGAAGAGCGTGAAGGGGAGCGCGAGGGCAAGCGAGAAGCCGAACATGCCGACGGCGGGAGATACGAAGTTGCTGGTAGACGCGGCCTCCACCAGAAGGGTGCCGATGATCGGACCCGTGCAGCTGAATGATACCAGAACAAGCGTAAAGGCCATGAAGAAGATCGAGAGCATGCCGGTGGTGGCGTCGACTTTCGAATCCATCTTATTGGTCCAGCTTGACGGAAGAGTGAGCTCGAATCCTCCCATGAAGCTGATGGCGAAGACCACGAGCAGGAGGAAGAATATGATATTGAAGACAGCGTTGGTGGCCAGATTGTTGAGGGCAGAAGCCCCGAAGATGATGGTGACGGCCAGACCGAGAAGCACGTAGATCACTATGATCGAACCGCCGTAGGTGGCTGCCGCGCTGATGGCTTTCTTTCGGCTCTTCTTATTCTGCTTGAGGAAGAACGAGACCGTCATCGGAATCATCGGCCACACGCAGGGTGTCACCAGTGCAATGAGGCCGCCGAGGAAGCCCGCGATGAAAATATAGAGAAGGCTGCTTGCAGCCTCCGGCGCATCGGTCTCGAATGCGCGTAGCTCAGCCTCAACGTTGGTCCACCATCCTTCCTTCGTGACGTCGCCCTGAGTGAGGACACCGGGCACAAGCGGTCCGTCGGCCTGATGAAGGGAGTCCACAGCCTCCGCTATCGCCTCGGCTTTCTCTTCGTTAGTAGCTTCTTCAGCAGCTGCCTTGGGCTCGGGGAGCTCGCTCACGGCTGCCGCTGCCGGAGCCTTGCCTGAGAGGCTTTTGGCTCCGAAGACCTGGGTGCAGCCTGAATCGTTGCAGGCCTGCCCCTTGATCTCCACGTCTACGAAATAGCTTGCGGCTGTAGGTCTCAGCTTCTGCGTGAAGGTGACCTTGTTGGCATAGAAATGCTGGTCTACCTCAAATGTGTCGTCAAATTCCTTGGTATACTGGCGGTCGGCCGAGGGAGTACCTACGGTCTCGCATCCCTTGGTATCGAAATAGAACACAAGAGGATTGGATCCTCCGGCGGGATTGTCGATGGAGTAGAGGTGATAGCCGGGCTCGATGGTGGCGGTAGCCACAACCGAGGGGGAATCGGTGCCGTCGCCTACGAGTTTTATGTCCCATTTCACCGCGTCGGCCGCGAATCCTGCCACGGATAGAATCGTGGCGTAGAGAGCCGTGATGATTGATAGAGTCAGTCTTTTCATGTAGCTTGAATCAATTCATAATTCATAATTCACAATTCATAGTCACTCTCCAAGAGAATGGTCGGACATCCACTTGCTGAAATCGACGGAAACCGCCTGCTCCACCTCCTTGTTGTCGTCGCGATAGACGTATACCACCACATTGCAGTTATCTGCCACCCAATCCTCTTTGAGGGTCATGGAAGCCTGACCGTGGGTCTTGCTGCCTTCGGCAAACGAGCTGCCGAGTTCCTGACCCCAGTCGCCGTTGAGGGAAGTGCGGAGCACATGGTTGTGCTCGTAGTTGACGTTGAGTTTGCCGTCCTGCATGGTCTGCGTGCCCATTATCTTGTTTTCCACGAGCCATACAGTGATGTTGAGTTTCCTGTTGACGTCGTCGAGAAACTCCGCATCATAGTCCACTGTCAGTCCGCGGGTCGCTTCGTCGTAGTCGCAAGTGGCGGAAAGGGAAATATAGGAAGTGGCCTTAAGCGCTTCCGAAGCCCTCTGCTGCCAGTCGCCGGTAGAGCCGGACATAGAGGACTTAAGCCCGTTGAAGACGGCAGCCGGGAATCCACTCGGCTGATAGTAGTCAAACAGGGCCGTAGCAGCCTCGCTTCTAAGGTCCTGCTTGTGCGACGGAGTGTGGATCGACACCACCGGATCAGTGAAGTGGCTTCCATAAGGGTGCAGTCCTACGGAAATCACCCTTCCGGGAGCCTCGTCGTCTTTAATCTTCTCCACTATGCCTGCGCCTGTAGGACAGTTCATGCAGGTATTGCCCGTAAACTCCATTATCAGCAGCGTGCGCGGGTTGTCGATCACGGGTTTTTCTACCTTGATATAGCGGTCATCCTCGCTGATGTTGTCGCATCCGGCAGCAATCGAGGCAAGGAGTAAAAGTCCTAAAGAAAGATATGAAGCCTTCATCAGAAAGTGTAGTTGTATGTTAGATTGAAACCTTTCGTCTCAGGCACCCAGCGGCACACGCCGCCCGAGCAGTTGTAGCCCTCCTTCACGCGGCCGTAGCCGACTGTGAACCGGTTGGCCTTGACGTTGTAGGTCAATAAGAATGAATAGTAGTTGTCGTTGCGTGCGCTGTTCCATGTGTCGGTGAGCGTCACCATCCAGTGGGGAGCGAAGGAGAGCTCCACCAGACCGGCTATCCAGTCGCCCTTGTCCTGCTTGGTCTGCAGATACTGGGCCTCGAAACGCAGCTGGCTCTTCTTCGCCATCTTCCACTGTCCTTCGTAGATGAAGATATTGCTTGTGACCATTCCTCCGTGCCCTTCCACAATCGTCTGGTTGTATTTCTGAAACATGTAGAAGAGCGTCATCTGGAATTTTCTCGACAGCTTCTTGTTGAGCTCGAAGTTAAGGTCGGCATAGTAGAGGGATCCGATCTTCCAGAAGGGGGAGCCGTACTGATCGGTACCCGGCTCGCGGTCGCTCGAAAGAGCCCCGGCCGGCTTATTATAGTCGAGTCCGGAAATGTAGCTTGCGCTGAGTCGTACGTTTGTGCCGTATTTGCCTCCGAGCGGAGTCTTCTTCTTGAAGAGATAGCGGAGGTCGGCCTGGAAAGCCCATTCACCGTCGGCCTGTGTCGCATAGGGATACATCGCGGCAAGGGCGAAAGTCTGCGTCAGAGTGAAAGCAGGCAGATGGTTGACGGTTGAGCTGAGCATGTATTCAGAGTCGATGACCCTCTTTGACCGGAAATCCATGTTGTCGCTTCTCTTGGCCTGCAGGAGGGCGGAGAATCCGCTCTTCGAATACGTTCCCGAGAGCAGGACAGCCTGTCCGCGGCGGTAAGTGAAGTTATTGAGTGAGTTCGGGTCATTGTTCTTCGTGGCGTATTCCAGAAGGAAACTGAAGTCGTTGGCCCTTACCTTGACGCGTCCGTCGAATGCGGCTATGTTCTGAGGGAAATTGAGGTAATAGTTATAGCCTGGGGTCGGATCCGGCACAAGACTGCCGGAAGGGGTCACCTTGATCTGCTCCTCCTTGTCGTGTTTCCCGACATATGAGAAACCGAGAGTCAGACCGGTGTTCCTTTTAAACTTGTCTTTGAAAGTCTCGTTGATGCTCCACTCCGCATCAGCACCCCAGAGCCAGGAGGAGTTCCACTCCCAGTAGCGGCGTTGTTTGCCTCCGAGGGCGGTCAGATGAACGCCCGGGGCAGGGTTTACCTTTATCCTGGCGCCTCGTATGGCGTTGTCGACACCGAGGGAGCGCTCCTGATATGTGCGCAGGATGAGTCCCGATCCGAACTGCTCATAGAAGTCTCCGACAGTGGCCTGCCAGCACTTGTATCCTCCGGTAGCCCAGATATAAGGGACACCCCATCCGCCGAATCCTTTGTCATATCCGGGAAGAGGCCACTTGGCCCACTGGAAGCGGGCTCCTACAGAAATGTAGGGAGCGTTAAGGGTGAAGTCGAAGTAGGTGTTGTTGAGCACATCCTTCTCGTAGTCGCCAGTCTTGTCTCCCTTGAAATCATAGGGGATCAGGAATTCCGACTGTATGGATCCTGTAGCGCGGATCTTGCTCCACCAGGAATCTGACTTTCCCTTATCGGGACCCGGAATGAAAGTCGATGGCAGTTGGGAGTCACCTTCCGAATATATATTGGGCAGGCGTGTGCTTCCGTCGGTATACGTATCGGTATACCGCTCTCCGGTCTCGGTCTCTGCCGCATTGCCGTCGTCGGCAATGATGGCGGGAGTTCCGAGCATGAGGGCACAGAAAGGAATGAATATTCTTTTCATTATGATGGTCGGTTCGTTATCTATGATGCCTTTCGGTGATAGGAGCGTGATTATTTCATTGCCTTCTTGACGGCCTCGATTATCTCTTCCTCAGCGCCGTCGACGTAACCCTGATGGTTCCAGACGATGTTGCCTTCACCGTCGACAACGAAAACGTGAGGGGGATCGCTCACTCCGAGCTGGCGCTTGAAGTCGCCGTTCGGGTCGAGGAGCACCTCGTATTCCCAACCTTTGTTTTCCACGAACGGCTTAACGCGCTGTTCGTTCTGCGCTTCGTCGAGGCTTACGGCGTAGATCTTCACACCGGTTTCCTCCACCCACTCGTCGTAGACGTCAGCAATGGCCTTGAGCTCACGAACGCAGGGCTTGCACCAGGTGGCCCAGAAATCGATCACGAAGGGTTTTCCGTCGTTGCTGAGAGTAGAGGTGTCAACAGAATTACCATGCATATCTCGGAGCTGCACCTGCGGCAGGGCTGCGTAGGATGCAAGGGTAGCGGCGAAAAGGGAAGCCGAAAGTAATAATTTCTTGATCATATCTTTTGATGTTGTTATTGTTAACAGTTTTTATAATATCGCGTCTCTTAGAGAGGCCTTTATTAATAAAACGAACTTTTTGCTGTCTTATTGAATGCCTCTTCATTTTGGTAGACCGCTATACAGCCCCAAAGTTACAAAAAAAAAGCGGAAAAACCTATTTTTCCGCTCCTTTTTAGATGTATGAGATAAAAAACCGCCCCATACCTGAGGGCAGGGGCGGTTTTATGAAGTGATAGGAAAATGTCAGAAGGGGAGATCGTCGGTAGAGTCAGCGCCATCGAAGCCTGTCCCCGGCGTGGGAGCAGGAGGGAAAGTGGCGCCTCCGAAAGGAACAGCGGGTTGTTGTGGAGCCGCAGCCTGCGGAGCAAATGTCTGCTGGGGGGCGTACGGCTGCTGGGGTGCATATGGCTGCTGCTGAGGATAGCCCTGCTGGGGATAACCCTGCTGAGGATAGCCGCCTTGCTGAGGGTAACCTCCCTGCATACCGCCCGGCACATAGGGACGCGCTGCGTAGCAGCTTACGTCGGTATACCAGCGTTCGTTGAATTCACGGCTTTCCACATCTACTGAAAGCGTGTATGAATTGCCCACCTGAATGTCGATTGTGTCTACACGATCACCGAATACCGTGAATTTCACTTTTCTCGGATATTGTCCGAAAGTCTCCAATACATACTCCTTTTTCTTCCATTCACGACCGGTCGATTTGGCGATGCCGGACTGGAGTCCAAGGTCAAGTATGATTTTACCCTCTATTTCCATGTTCTTTTTATCGTTGTTTTTGTTCAGGGTTCAAAGTTAGTCAAAAAAGAAGAGGTGTGCAAGTTTTTTGGTGAAAAAACTTCACTCAAAATCCTCAAAGGAGAGTTTCGCGGCTATATCATAGTTGTTGCGCTTGAGGAAGCTCAGTATATTGCGGCGCTCCTCGCTGTCGTCAACATCCTCGCATATGCGCTTGCATGCGTGGTGGAGCGCAATGCTCGACTGATAGATGTGGCGGTAGCACTTAGCGATATCGTCGATTTTCTCATCGCTCATGCCGGAATGCCCGAGAATGTAGGAGTTGACACCGAAGTAGGAGATGGGATTGTGGGCCATCACTACATAAGGAGGCACGTTGCCCGTCACGCGGCATCCGCCCTTCACCAGGACATAGTCGCCCACTTCGTATCCTTCATGCACAAGCGAGCCTGAAGAGAAAATGCAGTGGTCGCCGATCTTGCAGTCGCCGGCTATCTTCACTCCGTTGCCGAGCACGCATCTGTCGCCGATCTGAGTATCGTGGCCGATGTGGCTCTGGGCCATCACGCATGTGCCGCTGCCGATCTTCGTGGCTTTTCCCTCATGGATACTCCGGTTTATGATCACATGCTCGCGAATGCGGTTGTCGTCGCCAATCTCCACGAAAGACTCCTCGCCCTTCCATCGGAAATCTTGAGGAGTGGCCGCTATGATGCATCCTTCGTATATGCGGTTGTTCTTTCCAATCCTGGCTCCCGAGAGTATGCTGGAATGTGAATGTATGAAGCAGTTGTCGCCGATCTCGACGTTGCGGTCGACGTAGACGAAAGCTCCGACAGTGATGTTGTCGCCCAATTTGGCTTCCGGATGCACGAATGCCAAAGGTGATATATTATTCATAACGATTAGATTTTAAGATTAAAAGTCTAAGTTCAAATATTAAATATTAAATATAAAATACTTAACACTCAATGTTTAATACTTAACACTCAATGTTTAATACTTAACACTCAATGTTTAATACTCAACACTCAATGTTTAATACTCAATACTCAATACTTGCCGAAGGCTCAACGTCCGCCACCTACGGCCTGATAGAGGCTGATGAGCGCGGAGGTCTTCGCATGCAGGCTGCTGAGGCTTGCCAGCTGGGCCTGAAGGAGACTGCTGCGTGCGGTAAGCACTTCAAGATAGCTTGTCTGATGGTTGAGTATGAAGAGCTCGTTGGTGTATTCCACCGATTTCTCGAGTTCCTTCACCTGCAGGTCAACCAGTCTCTTCTTCTCGGTGCTCTTATCAATCTTGACAAGGGCGTCGCTGACATCGGCGGCGGCGGACATCACTGCATTCTCGAAGTTATTTACAGCCTGTTCCTGCTGAGCCTTCGCCACCTTGAGCTGCGCGATATTCTGTCCTCTTGAGAAGAGGGGAGCTGTAAGAGATCCGGCGAGCTGGATAAACCATTTACCCGGATTCACAATCATTGAGCCGAGCATATTGGTGAAGCCACCCTGAGCGGATATGGCGATAGAGGGATAGAAGTTGGCATGTGCCGAGCTTACGGCATAAAATGCGGTGGCGAGTCCTCTTTCAGCGGCCGCTACGTCGGGGCGGGTAGCGAGATAGCTCATCGGGACACCCTTCACCGCTTCCTCAGGCACCGACACATCGAGACTCTCGCTTACTTCCCATTCCTTCGGGTAAGTGTTCATGAGCACCGACAGGGAGTTGTTGACGGTGGTAATCGACTGTTCCAGATCCGGAATGGATGCAAGGATGCTGTAGTAGTTCGCGCGGCTCTGCACCACAGCAGCCTCCGTTGTGGTGCCGGCCTGCTTCAGCTGCTCCATCGTAGCCACCTGGTCTTTCCATATCGCAGCAGTCCTCTTCGAGAGGTCGAGCTGCTGATGCAGGAGCACCAGTGAATAATAGGTCGACGCAACTCCGGTGACGATCTGCGATCTTACAGCCTGCTCGTAGGCCTGTGTCTGCTCAAGGCTCGCCTTTGCTCCCCTCTTGCGGTTGAGTATCTTGCCGAAGGCATCTATCTCCCAGTTGGCGGCCAAAGGAAGGGTATAGCTCCAGTTCATGTGGCTTCCGCCGTAGGATGCCGATCCGCCGTTGGGCGTGAAGGCGAGCGAGGGGAGATAGGAGAGCTTCGCGCCCTGCAGCTGGGCCTTGGCCATCTCGACGTTGAGCCTTGCGTTGTCGAGGCTCGTGTTGTTGGCGAGAGCCTGCTCGATATAACCTTGAAGCACCGGATCTGTGAAGATCTCGCGCCAGCCCATGTAGGCCAGGCCTGTGGAGTCCTGACGCTCCACGGCCTGACGGTAGTCCTGAGCCACCGCGTTGTCGGCGGGAAGCTCGTATTTATTGTAGAGGTGGCAGCTGCTCATGGTCATGGCCACCGCCGCCATCATAGTTATCTTTATGATCTTATTCATCGCGTTGTCTTACTTAATGGTATACTGTTCGAGCTCGCTCTTGATCTTGCGGTTGTCTTTATCGCTCCATTTCTGAGGTGTGAACTTCTCCTGCAGGGTCTGGAACGCCACGAAGAGCGCAGGTACTACAAGCACTTGGAGAATCATGCCTATGAGCATGCCGCCTACGGCGCCTGTGCCGAGTGCCTGGTTGCCGTTGGCTCCGGCTCCTGTCGCATACATCAGAGGCAGAAGGCCGATGATGAGGGCGAGCGAAGTCATGAGGATCGGTCGTAGACGTGCCTCTGCTCCCTGGATCGCGGCCTTGATGATACTCATGCCGGTGCGACGGCGGTCAAGAGCGTACTCCACGATAAGGATCGCGTTCTTGGCCAGAAGGCCTATTAGCATGATGAGCGCGATCTGAAGGTAGATGTTGTTGGCTATGTCGCGGAAGTGAGCGAAGATGAACGTTCCCATAAGGCCGAACGGCACCGAGAGGATCACGGCCCATGGAAGCAGATAGCTCTCGTACTGAGCCGACAGAATGAGGTATACAAACATAAGGATGAGCACGAAGATCATGCCCGTGCCTCCGCTGCTGCCGGAAGCTTCCTCGCGGCTCATGCCGGAGTATTCGAAGTCATAGCCTTGGGGGAGGGTCTGCTGTGCGACCCTTTCGATGGCCTGGAGGGCCTGGCCGGAAGAATATCCCGCTGCCGGAGTACCCGTCACCTGAATAGACGTAAACATGTTGAAGCGGTTGATGATGTCGGGACCATAGATACGCTTGAGACTTACGAAGTTGTCGATAGGCGCCATCTCGTTGCCGTTGCGCACCTTGATCTGCTTCAAAGTCTCAGGACTCACGCGGGCGTCGGGAGAAGCCTGCATCATCACGCGGTAGAGCTTGCCGTAGGAGTTGAAGTTGGAGATGTACATACCGCCGTAATAGCCCTGAAGAGTGGAGAGGATGGCATTCTGCGTCAGACCTGCCTGCTTCACCTTAGGCACGTCGATCTCTACGAGATACTGCGGGAATGTCGGGTTGAAGGTGGAGTATGCCATCTGTATCTCAGGCTGGGCGTTGAGCACTCCGATGAATTCCTGATAGATGGAGAAGAACTTGTCGAGCGATCCGCCTGTCTTGTCCTCGAGCTTGAGCTCGAAACCGTTGGTGGCGGAATATCCGGAAATCATAGGGGGCTGGAAGAACATAATGTTAGCGTCTTTTATGACGCCGCTCTTCGCGAACAGCTGCTGGAGCACTCCGGCGGCCGACTGTCCCGGTTTCTTACGCTCGTCCCATGGCTTGAGCTTGATGATGAAGGAGCCGTAGGTGTTGCCCTGTCCGCCGATGAAGGAGTATCCTGTGATGGCGGTGCGGCTCTTCACCTCAGGGATGGAGCCTATGATAGAGTCCATTTCATCCATGACGGCCTGCGTACGCTCCTGGGAAGTGGCCGGAGGCATGGTCACGGCACCCATTATGGTACCGGTGTCTTCCGTAGGCACGAGGCCCGTAGGAGTGATGCTCATGAGCCATACGAGTATGCCGATCGATGCTGCTACCGTAGCGAAAGAGATAAGCTTGTGGTGGATAAACCATGTGGTGGCAATCTTATATTTAGACAGGAGGGCGTCGAAGGTGACGTTGAACCAATAGAAGAACCTCTTCAAGAAGCCCATCTTCTCCTTCTTGGCAATCTTCGGCTTCTCCACATCATAACCGCCGAGCGGATCCTCGTCGCCTTCCTCCCTCTTATGAGGCTTGAGGAAGAGGGCGCAGAGGGCGGGGGAGAGGGTAAGCGCGTTGACGGCGGAGAGACCGATGGCCATGGCCATGGTCAGACCAAACTGACGGTAGAAGATACCTGAAGTGCCGCTGAGGAACGACACCGGGATGAACACAAGCATCATCACCAAGGTGATGGAGACGAGCGCGGAACCGATCTCGCTCATTGCGTCGATGGAGGCCTTACGTGCGGATTTATAGCCCTGGTCGAGCTTGGCATGCACAGCCTCCACCACGACTATCGCATCGTCGACCACAATCGCGATCGCGAGAACGAGAGCGGAGAGGGTAAGAAGGTTGATGGTGAAGCCGAAAATATAGAGGAGGAAGAACGTACCGATAAGAGCCACGGGAATCGCGATCATCGGGATCAGAGTCGACCGGAAGTCCTGAAGGAATATGAACACCACGATAAACACAAGGATGAACGCCTCGATGAGGGTCTTTACCACCTCATGGATTGAGGCGAAAAGGAAGTCGTTGACGCTCATGGTGGTCTCGATCACAAGGCCTTTAGGAAGGTCCTTACGGGCGCGGTCTTGAAGTTTCTCGATATTCTTGATCACTTCCGTCGCGTTAGAGCCGGCAGACTGGAAGATGATGGCGGCCGAGCCTATATGTCCGTTGTCGCGGTTGGCGAAGCCATAGCTCAGCTTTCCGAGTTCAACTTCTGCGACGTCGCCAAGACGCAGGATCTCACCGTCCTTAGTGGCGCGGATCACGATATCCTCGAATTCCGACTCTTCCTGAAGACGGCCCTTATAACGCATTGTATACTGGAATGTCTGGTTGCCCTGGTCGCCGAAACTACCCGGTGCGGCCTCGATATTCTGCTCGGCGAGCGCGGCAGTGATGTCTGACGGCATAAGACCGTACTGGGCCATGACGTCGGGCTTAAGCCATACGCGCATTGAGTAGTCGGCGCCGAAGGCCATCGCCTCGCCAACGCCCGATACTCGCTTGATCTCCGGGATGATGTTTATCGACATATAGTTGTCGATAAACTGGCTGGTATACGTATCGGTCTCGTCATAGAGCGACATTACCATAAGCATTGAGCTCTGCCTCTTCTGGGTGATGACGCCGACCTGGTTGACCTCGGCCGGAAGGAATGCGGCGGCCTTGGCGACACGGTTCTGCACATCGACAGCCGCCATGTCAGGGTCCATGCCCTGCTTGAAGTATACCTGGATGGTGGCCGAACCGTTGTTGGAAGCCGACGACACCATGTAGTCCATGTTTTCGGCGCCATTGATCTGTTCCTCGAGAGGTGCGATCACTGAATTCAGCACGGCCTGCGCCGATGCTCCGGTGTATGATGTGCTGACTGAGATGGTAGGTGGTGCTATGTCCGGATACTGCTCGATGGCCAGACTGGTCAGGCCAAGGATACCGAAGATGACGATGAAGATGGAGATCACCGTCGAGAGCACCGGCTTGTTTATAAATCTGTCAAGTTTCATTTCACTTAGTGATTATAACGTCGGATTAGTTCTTTGGAGTGATGACCATGCCGTCCTTCACGGTAGAGCCTACACCCTCGATCACGATTACATCGCCCGGATTGAGGCCCTTGGTGACAATATAGTTGACTCCGTCGTTCTTGGAGTCGATGATGATAGGAGCCTGATGCACCTTTGAGCTGTCGCCGAGGACGTAGACGAACTTCATGTCCTGGATCTCGAAGGTGGCTTTCTGCGGGATGGTGATTACTCCACGGTTGATCTGAGGGAGAAGCACCTGGCCTGTATTGCCGCTGCGGAGCATTCCATCAGGATTTGGGAATGCGGCCTTTACGGTGGCGCTTCCAGTCGAGGGGTCGAGCACTCCGGAGATGGAGACAATACGACCGGGCTGGCTGTAGATCTCTCCGTTGGCAAGTCTGAGCTCCACTCCGGGAAGCGAGTCGAGCACCTGGGTCATGCTCTTTCTGCCGTTGTCGGTAAGCGCGAGGATTTCCTTCTCCGTCATCGAGAAGTAAGCCTCCATCTGTCCGTTGTCGGAGAGGATGGTAAGCAGGGTGGAGGGAGACACGAGTGCTCCTTCCTTGTTGTCGATAGTTCCGACAACTCCGGCTACCGGAGCCTTTACAAGAGTATAGGAGAGGTTTTTCTGAGCTGACGTTAGATTGGCCTGAGCCTGTCCGAGCTGCGCCTTGGCAGCGTTGAGCTGGTCTACGCTTGTCTGGTAGGCTGAAGCCGAGATGATATTCTTATCAAGGAGAATCTTGTTGTTGTTGGCGTTGGTCTGGGCGGTGTTTACGCTGGCCTGAGCCACCGATACGGCAGCCTTTGCCGCATCCACAGACGCCTGGAGCTGCACCTGGTCGATAGTGAAGAGAAGCTGTCCGGCCGATACCTTCTGTCCTTCCTGCACATGAACTTTGGTGAGGAAGCCTGAGATCTGCGGACGGATCTCGACGTCGTTTTTACCGTGTAAGGTTGCCGGATAAGTAGTGTTGAGGTCGGCATCAGTTTCCGAAACTTTGAGAGTTGCCAAGGTGGGAGCAGCCTGTTGCTGCTGAGCGTTGCCGTCGCCTTTGCACGATGAGAGGGCAAGTCCGCCACCCGTGACCATGAGCGTGCAGACTGCGATTTTAGTTAGATTCATTTTCATATTTCTTTGGGTTGTGTTGTCGTAGTCGTGGAATCTTTTTTACTTGTAGATATTTCTGCCTTTTTTATAGAGGCCCTTAATGCTTCAACAAAAAAAACTCGTTTTAGTGCTTGATGATGTTGAGAAAAAGGAAAAAAAGAACAATAAAAAGGGCATCAGAATACTTCTGACGCCCTTAATTAAAATACAGATGGGATTATTTCGCAAATTTAATCGCAGCGGATCTGCCTCCATTATCAGTGGCTACGGCCACATAGACACCGGCTACGAGCGAGGTCGCATCCACTTTGTCCCTACCCGACAGGATAGCGCGTCCGTTAAGGTCGTAGATAGTGATCGCACATCCCTCGGCTGTCACGACTCCCGAAGCAACTGTTGGTTTGCCACCGGCTGCCTCGATGCCTTCCACTGCGTTTCCGCCGATGACCTTGACCATGCATTCAGCGCGGTTGCCGGCTATGGAAACGGAGACTTTTGAATCGCCTTCCTTTATGGCGGTCATTCCAACTTTCAGTGTTTTGCCGTCATAACTCATATTGCCATTCATCTCGAGCACGCTTTCGTCAAACTCACACATGAAACCGTCGATGATCTCTTCTTCTGTCAATGCTTCGCGTGACAGAATGGCGATCTCGATATCGAAAGCCTCACCCTTGTCTACCGTGATCTGCCCGGTCGGTATATAGGCCACGCTCTCGTAATAAAGCGACGGATCGTAGGCATACCAGCTCTGGATATTCCAGGGTGCGATGTTGATTTTACCGAACATGAATCCGAGTTTCTCCTTGAGCCAGTCGGTGTCTACCTCGTCCTTGTCCTTTGAGGTGCCTTCAATGCTTCTCTCGTCAAATGTAGGATCTATGACCGCTAAGTCGGATACCACGTAGTTGTCGTAGACACCGTTCTCATATATGATCTTGGTCGGTTCCTCCTCAATATATTCATTATAGCTCGTGCGGCCGATAATCCTGTGTACGGTAGCGAGCTGGCGCGGATCCTGCACCTCGATTCCTTCCAGCGAAGGATATTTGAGCGCGCTTACTCCCACGAGATTCTTGACTACAGGCACGTCGCCGTTGCCCTGATAGTCGCCTTGAAGCTCGCCTGCGATGCCTCCTATCGAGATCGAGTGGTTCCACCGCGATGGCTTGGTGGCCTCGATGGTGCCTTCCACATAGTTGCTCATCACCTTGGAACGGTCGAGGAAGCCGGCGATACCGCCTATGGTGTTCTCTGCCTTAAGGTCAGCGTCGACATGGCACTGGGATATAACCTCGTCGCCAGTGGTAGTGCTTCCGACGATGCCTCCCAGAGTACTGCATGCAGTCAGGTTTCCTCTGACTGCGCAACCCGTAATTGTAGTGCCTGTGCGGATGTCACCGACGATTCCGCCTACACAGTTGTTTGAGGGAAGAACGATGTCGGCGCCAGCTATCTCACAGCCGTTAAAGGCTGTTTTTAGGCAGCTTTTACCTGAGATGCCACCGAATTCGCCTTGGAAATCATCTCCTGTGACGCTGAGGCGGCGCACACGGATGTTTTCGAATTTTGTGTCCGATGATGTCGCCGCAATAAGGCCTGCCTCATAATCGCCGCTTAGCGACATTTGGGCATTGTAGAATTCAATGTTCTTTATCGTAGCCTTATCGGTCGATCCGAAGATACCTGTCCTGATGTTGTTTCTGGAAGTAAGCTTTAGGTTGCTTACGACATGGTTGCCACCGTCAAGGGTTCCTGAGAACTCATAGACAGGATAGAGGTCGATGCTGCTGCAGTCGATGTCGTCGGTGAGCTTGTAGCAGGCTTTGGTGTCTGTCTTCATCTGCATCAGGTCGCCTGCAGTGGCTATGAGGTAGGGATCCTCTTCTGTTCCGCTTCCACCTGCGAACTTACTGAACGGCAGGGCGTAGGCATCCGTGGTGAACTTATCTTTCTCATCAAGATATACGATAAGGAGCTCAGGGTCAACTCCCTGCATCAGCATCACGGAGCGGATACCACCCTTAGTCTCGTCATCATGGAAGGAGTGGAGCACACCCTTTTCAGGAGATGCGATCAAAAGCTCTTCGCGAAGCGCCTGCTGTCCGGGAACCCTCCTCTTTACGAGCAGCATGTATTCGATATCGCTGTCGGTATTGAAGAGATAGGGTGAGAGTGCGTCTCCATTCATATAGATCTGAGCGAGCTCGACTCCTTCTCCGGTAGGAATCTTGTCGAGCCGGATGAATTCACCGTCGGAATCGATCCAGCAGACGGGGGCAGCCAGATGAGTGTCGTCGAGCGGAATCCCTGTGCTCAATGCCGAGGCATATACGTATCCGTCGGCGGTAGGCACTCGGTCGAACGACATGGAGAGGCTGTAGCCGCGAAACATATGGTCTATTTCCGTGACGGTCTCGCAGCTGTAGAGGTCGACGAACTGAAAGTTCATTTTGTCGCCCATGTTGATAAACATAGCCTGCGGTTCGAAGCCCGGAATGTCAGACATCATCACGCGGTCGAATGTATTCTCGGCGATCGTCTTGATGCGGTTGCCGTCGGCATCATAGACGTAGTAGCTCGAGTTGTAGTGGTCGTCGTCGCTATAGAGATAATCGTCGACTGTCACTACATAGGCCGGGCGACCGTCGGTCGAGTAGTGGTCAAAATCCACGTCATTGTCCCAAGTCAGGTTGCCGATGCTGTAATAGGAGCAGTATATGTCCTGGTTTTCGGGTTTCTGCGTTGTCGGGAGTTTAGTAGTGCAGAGGAGCTCCATCTCTGCCGGATAGGCGTCGTTCATCCGGTATGTCTCTATGATGAGATTGTTGTCAGACGTGATGTTTTCATTTCCTGACTGGCCGGCGGGATTCTCAAAGAAGCTCTTCTCATAGCGTGAATAGACGAGGTTGAGTTTGCCGTTCACTTTCTTGCATAGAAACATCGGAGAACTCATCTGGTCGCCCGGGAGGTCAAGCTGACGGATTTTTTTCTCCATTACGACCTTTCCGTCATGTCCGTAAGTGGTCAGAGTCTTGTAGAAACCACCGAGATAGTCGATCAGACTGTCATATTTGTCCGGATCATCCGGCTGCTCCTCCGTGAGGAAAGTGAAATAGAAATCCTCGCTCCACTTGTCTTTTGCGCAGTTCACCTCATCGATAGGATAGCCGGGAAGAACCTTGATGGGAGTGGAATTCTCTCCTTCTCCAAGGTTGGAGATGCTGTAGGCTAACGTACGGCTTTGAGTGACACACTCAGGTGTGTTCATGAAAAGTGACACCAACACTTCATAGTTGCTGTCGTAGTTGAAGAATTTCTGAGTGATCTGCGAGCCAAGCGACACCTGTACGCATCTTGTCTCGTTTTCCTGAAACTCGATCTTGTCGCGAATCTTTCCTATCTCGTTGAATTTGCTGTCGTAGAAAGTGATCGTAAATCCCTTCTTCTCGTAGTCGGTATAGTATTCATATTTTATCTCTTCAGTGTCGAAAGTCGTCACTGCATACCAGATCGAGCCGTCGGGTGCATACAGGTACTCAAAGATGTCGCTTGTCGGAGATGTGAAGTGGGCGTTGACCCTCTTCTGCCTTTGTCCCTCGGTGCGGGAATCAGCCCATTTCTGCATAGGCATGGCCTTATGCATTCTGCTCCAGGGTTCCTGCTCCTTTCCCATCGGCGCAGCCTTTGGCGACGCCGATGCAGTCGCGCCAGTAGAGGCGAGCAAGGATAGCCCTAAAAGCATCGAAAAAGTAGATTTATTCATTTGTATCTTTGATTATGGAAAAACTATTCGTTGTTTGCAGTTCTAATCTGCAAAATTACTTATTTTTCGCCAATTATCATGTAAAAAGGAGATGTTTTTTAGTTAATTATCGTTAAGCCTGTAAAAAGTACAGCGGGCGAGGTCTTTTCTGACCTCGCCCGCTGTATGTTGTCTTGATATTTGTCACTGTTCTTTAGGGTTGAAAGGGGGAGGGGTACCCGGATCGTCGGGGTCGGTGTCCGTGTCCTTCTTCAGCTCTATACCCTTGCGGCCTTCTTCCTTCTTGTTGATCTCAATGATCTCGTCGGTGCGGCTTTTCCACTTTCGAGGTCCAAGGATCGCCTTAACGTCTTCGTTATAGATCACTTCCTTCTTGACGAGGAGGTCGCGGATCTGATTGTGCTGTGCTGCATATTCCTTCAGAATGTCCTTGGCGCGCTCATACTGCTCGTTGATGAGGCGTACCACCTCGTCGTCGATTAGCTTGGCGGTCTCTTCCGAGTATGGCTTGGTGAAACCATAGTCCTGACCGGTCGAATCGTTGTAGTTGATGTTGGGAAGCTTATCGCTCATGCCATACATCATGACCATGGCGCGAGCAAGTTTCGTCGTCTTCTCAAGGTCGTCGGAAGCGCCGGTGCCTATCTGGCCGAGGAATACCTCTTCGGCGGCCCTGCCGGCGAGCATACCGCACATCGTGTCCTTAAGAGCCTGTGTGGGAATGATCTGACGGGCTTCCGGGGCATACCATGCTGCGCCCAAGGCGCGGCCTCGGGGCACGATCGTCACCTTCACGAGAGGATTGCCGAATTCGGTCAGCCAGCTGATAGTGGCGTGTCCGGCTTCATGGGTGGCGATAGCGAATTTCTCGTCGTCGGTGATCACGCGGCTTCTCTTTTCAAGGCCTCCCACTATTCTGTCGATGGCTGCCATGAAGTCGTCCCAGTCTACAGCCTGCTTGTTGTTGCGTGCAGCGATGAGGGCAGCTTCGTTGCAGACGTTAGCGATGTCTGCGCCGGAGAATCCCTGGGTCTGCCGGGCGAGCTGCTCCACGTCAAGGTGAGAGTTGGTCTTGATCCTGCGCAGATGCACATTGAAGATCTCCACACGGTCGGAAAGTTCGGGAAGGTCTACATAGATCTGGCGGTCGAAACGTCCGGGACGCAGAAGAGCCTTATCAAGCATGTCGGCGCGGTTGGTAGCCGCAAGCACTATGACGCCGTTGTTTGAGCCGAAGCCGTCCATTTCGGTGAGCATCTGGTTGAGGGTGTTCTCGCGCTCGTCGTTGCTTCCCATGTTGGGGTTCTTGCCTCGAGCACGTCCTACAGCATCGATCTCGTCTATGAAGACGATGCAGGGAGCCTTGTCCTTAGCCTGCTTGAAGAGGTCGCGCACACGGGCTGCGCCCACACCCACAAACATCTCCACGAAGTCGGAACCGGAGAGGGAAAGGAACGGCACTCCCGCCTCGCCGGCCACGGCTTTGGCGAGAAGAGTCTTGCCGGTGCCCGGAGGGCCGACAAGCAGAGCACCTTTCGGTATCTTTGCGCCCAGTTCGGTATAGCGTTGGGGATTCTTAAGGAATTCGACGATTTCCTCGATTTCGACCTTAGCCTCGGCGAGGCCGGCTACATCCTTGAAGGTCACGTCTGTACGATTGTCTTTGTCGAATATGCGGGCTTTCGATTTCCCTACGTTGAAGATACCGCCGCCTCCGCCGGAGCCTCCGGTCATCCGCCTCTGCATGTAGATGATGAAGAATGCGATGAGGATGAATGGGCCGAAATACCAGAAGAGCTTCATAAGCTCGCTTCCTTTTTCATATTTGACAGAGATCTCTGGTCGCCCCTCGGCTGCGAGCTGCTCGTTCCAGCCGTCGATCTTGTCCTGGATCTTGTTGGTGCTCGGTATGGTGGTCTTAAGTCGCTTCTCCGAGTCGGGACCCTGCATGTCGTCGTGCATCTTCTGCTTCTTCGCCCCTTCCTTAGTGAGGACGCCTATGGCGATTCCCGATTCCGGCACAACCTCGATCTTGGAGATCTCGCCGCTTTTGGCCGCTGCTTCAAACTCAGTCCAATCCACGCTTTTGGTCTGGCTGCTGTCTTGAAAATAATAAAGGCCGAAAAGGCACGCTACAATCAGGATGTACATCCAGTACATCCCGAAGACAGGGCGTTTATTCGATCCTCCGCTTTTGTTTGGAAGTATTCCCATAGATATAGTCTTTCTTTTTCTTAATGGCTAATTGCGTAAAACGTCATTCCTCGTCCGCAATGCGGATGGTCTCGGCGTCGTTCCATAGTTCTTCGAGCCTGTAGAAGGCGCGGGTCTCCGGCAGGAATACGTGCACCATCGTGTCGCCGTAGTCGATCACTATCCACTGGCTGTTGCGGTAACCATCGTAGTTGATTGGTTTTTCTCCTGTCTGTTTCTGAATTTCCTCCCTGACGCTGTCGGCAATCGCACTTACCTGAGTGGTGGATTTTCCGGTGCAGATGATAAACTGTCCGGTAGGAGCGCCGTCTACCTTCGAGAGGTCGAGGATCGTGATTTCACGTCCTTTCTTGTCCTGTATGGCAGATACTGCTATGTCTTTTATCATTCTTATTGATACTTGTTTACACAAAAATTAGGGGGTATTGCCACCGGAAGGCGGCGATACTCTCCCTAATTATAACAATTATCAGGCCAAAAGTTTCAGAATCCCTCAAAGATATTATCGTAGCGCTGGCCGACTATCTTCCAGTCTACGATGTTCCATTGTGCGTCAAGATAGTCGGGGCGGCGGTTCTCGTAGTCAAGATAATATGCGTGTTCCCAGACATCGATGCATAGAAGGGGAGTGAGACCGTCCTTAAGCGGCGACTCCGCGTTGTGGCCCTGGGTGATGATCAGTTTTCCATCGGCATCGGCCGACAGCCATACCCATCCGGATCCGAACAGAGTCTTGCCTGCCTCTTTCATTGTTTCCTTGAGTTTGTCCACGCTTCCGAATGTCTCATCAATCTTTTTGCGTAGGGCACCTTCCGGCTCTCGAGTTCCTTCCGGATCGAAGGTGAAGAAATAGAAGATATGGTTCCATGCCTGTGAGGCGTTGTTGAAAAGAGTGCCGTCGCTTTTGACCACTATCTCATCGAGCGGCATGTCTTCATATTCCGTGCCCTTGATGAGGGCGTTGGTGGTGTCGAAATAGGCTTTTGTGTGTTTCCCGAAGTGGATGCTGACAGTTCTTTCAGAGATGAAAGGCGCCAAAGCATCTGGGGAATAAGGAAGTTTGGGTTGTGTCACCATAATAGTAAGGGTTAAGGGTTAAGGGTTAAGGGTTAAGGGTTAAGAGTTAAGGGTTAAGAGTTAAGGGTTAAGGATCAAGGGGTAAGAGATAAGGCTATATATAAACTACATACATAATTTGGCTTTCTCATTCTA
>JAIDSM010000006.1 GCA_029061225.1 Muribaculaceae bacterium | reverse complement strand
ATCTTTAGTCTTTAATCTTTAGTCTTTAATCTTTAGTCTTTAATCTTTAGTCTTTAATCTTTAGTCTTTAATCTTTATTTATATATCGGGCCGTAAGCCGCGCACGCACGATAGTCCGCCCCTTCCTTGTCCATGCCGAAGGCATTCCAGGATGCGGGTCGGAAGATCTTATCTTCCTCCACATTGTGCATGCAGACGGGTATTCGAAGTATGGATGCGAGCGTGATGAGGTCCTGTCCGATATGTCCGTAAGAGATGGCGCCGTGATTGGCACCCCAGTTGTTCATCACAGAATAGACGTCCTTGAATGCATCGCGGTCAGGGCAGAGACGTGGTACGAACCATGTCGTGGGCCATGTAGGATCGGTACGCATGTCGAGCATCTTGTTGATCTCCGGATCAACATCGGCTGTCCAGCCTTCGGCTATCTGGAGCACCGGACCGAGACCTTTGACAAGATTGAGCCTCATCATGGTGACGGGCATACCTCCCTTGGTGAGGAAGTTGGACGAGAAACCGCCTCCGCGGAAATAATCGCGGTCTGCCGGATACCATGTAGTGGCTCCGAGGCATTTCTCCACATCCTCTTCCGTCATGTCCCAGTGGGCTTTCATCGTTGGAACACCGTTCTCGTCTACCGACTGTCCGGTGCCGTCGAGCGTGGTTGCGCCGGAGTTGATGAGATGGATCATGCCTCCTGCGGCAAGTCCGGTGAGTTCCTTGCCTGTCACGCGGTAGACAGCCTCCGGACTCCAGTAGGTGCGTACGTCGCTGAAGAACTGTGCCCTGTTGGTCAGCAGATGGCCGAAGAGCATCGCCACGCCGTTGCAGGCATCGTTTTCGGTAGCCAGCACAAACGCCTCGCGTATGCCGTTCCAGTCAAAGGATGTGTTGAGCAATGCCTCGGTGAAGTCTCCGTTGGGATAGAAGTCGGTCCACTGACGCTGGCCCTGGAATCCTCCGGCTATGGCGTTGTGGCCGAGGGCCTCTTCCTTGAAGCCCATCTCCTTGAGTTTGGGGTTGCCTTTCAGAAGGTCGCGGACTATGAGGGTCATCTTAACTACGAATTCCCAATCCGCGTCTTTCTGCTCGCGCGTCTTTTTCTTTTCGGGACGGTTCTTGAAGTCTTCCCCCTCGCGTGGTTTGCAGTATTTTTCTGTCCAGGCCATCGCCTTTTCATACTCCTCCTTGTCGTAAATTCCTTCGGTCATGCGGCGTATGAGCTCGGTGGCGTCTACCGATTCGGTGCGCATTCCGAGATATTCCTGGAAGAAGTCGGGATTGACGATGGAGCCGGCTATGCCCATGGACACAGAGCCGATCGAAAGGTATGACCGACCGCGCATGAGGGCGACAGCCAGGGCTGCCCGCGCGAAACGCAGCAGCTTCTCCTGCACGTCGAGAGGGATGGAGTTGTCGTCGAGATCCTGCACGTTGTGGCCGTAGATGCCGAATGCGGGAAGTCCTTTCTGCGCGTGTGCGGCGAGCACAGCTGCAAGATATACGGCTCCCGGACGTTCAGTTCCGTTGAAGCCCCATACAGCTTTCGGCCAGTGGGGATGCATGTCCATGGTCTCGAAGCCGTAACACCAGCAGCTGGTCACAGTGATGGTGGCGCCAACTCCTTCGCGCTCAAATTTCTCGGCGCAAGCTGCAGTCTCCGGGAAGCGGCCGATTGTGCCGTCGGCGATAACGCACTCCACTGGAGTGCCGTCCGGATAACGGAGGTTGGTTGAAATCAGGTCGGCCACAGCCTTGGCCAGATTCATTGTCTTGTCTTCAAGACTTTCGCGTACACCCCCCTGACGGGCGTCGATGGTGGGGCGTATGCCTATTTTCGGGTATCTGTTCATGGATTGTTAAGTTTTTATATTGCTTCGGACTGCGTCCTCGGCACAGTGTCGTATCAGGAAAATAAAAAAGGCCTGCCGCGTAAAGGTCACGCAGCAGGCCATTGGAATATTCTTTCAGTCACGTCCTCCGCCGAAAAGACGCAGGATGAAGAGGAAGAGGTTGATGAAGTCAAGGTAGAGGTTCATCGCGCCCATGGTAGCCAGTTTGTCGGCCAGGGCCGGATCGAGGTTGGCGGCAGCCATCTGCTTCACCTGCTGGGTGTCCCAGGCTGTCAAGCCTGTGAAGATGAGAACACCTGCGATCGAGATGATGTAGCTCATCGTGCTGCTGTGCATGAAGATATTGACGATCATGGCGATGAAGAGGCCGATGAGGGCCATCGTCAGGAATGACCCCATCTTAGTGAGGTCGGCCTTAGTGAAGTAGCCGTAGACCGACATGGCGCCGAACGTACCGGCAGTGATGAAGAAAGTGGCCACGATAGCGGTCATCCGATAGACTACGAATATGGCGCTCAGCCATGTGCCCATCAGCGCGGAGAATAGCAGGAAAAGTCCCAGCACAGCGCCGTTTGACATCTTCATCATCCTGACGGGGATAAGGATAGCCATGGCGAACATAGCGATCAGGATTCCCCATCTCATTATCACGTTGCCGAATACGAAGTTGAGTGCGGCAGGACTCGATGCTACGCCGAGCGCGCAGAATGCCGACACGAGGAGTCCGATGAACATCCTCACATAGACCCTCTTCATGACCGAGTTGGTCTGGGTCTTCACTGCAGACTGTCCGTAGTAGGGAGGAGGAGTCTGCGAGGGGTTATTGTAATCTGGATACATATCAATATAGTTTAAAGTTTATCTCATTAAATTTTTCCGTCCAACGTCCAACGTCCAACTAATAGATAGACAACTAAAGCAGGCCTTCGGTTTAATTTACCTCCGCCGCCATCACATCCTCTCAGGCATCTCCATGCCGAGAAGGGCCACTCCGGTCTTGAGCGTGCGCGCAACCACATAACTCAGAAGAAGACGGAGCTGACGCACCGCCGGATTTTCCTCCTTCAGGATGCTGTAGTCATGATAGAAGCGGTTGTATTCCTTTGCCAGGTCGAAACAGTAGTTGGCGATAAGCGACGGACTGTAGGTCCGGCCGGCTTCCTTCACCACTTCGGGGAAATCCGCTACTTTCTGTATTAACGCCGATTCCACCTCGTTGGGGATCGCGGTCGGCATGTAGAGAGGATCGAAATCATCTCCGGCCCTGCGCAATACTGACTGTACGCGCGCGTACGTATACTGAAGGAAGGGACCTGTATTGCCGTTGAAGTCGATCGACTCTTTAGGGTTGAAAAGCATATTCTTGCGGGGATCCACCTTCAGCAGGAAATACTTCAGTGCACCCATACCCACGATACGGGCCACCTCCTTACGCTCATCCTCGGGCATGTCGGCGAAACGCTCTGCTCCGGTCTCCGCTGCATCGGCTATCATCTTGTCGATGAGGTCATCGGCATCTACCACCGTCCCTTCTCGGCTCTTCATCTTTCCTTCCGGAAGCTCCACCATGCCGTAAGAGAAATGAGTGAGGTCTTTGCCCCATTTGAAACCGAGTCTGTCGAGAAGAAGCGAAAGCACCTGGAAGTGATAGTTCTGCTCGTTGCCCACCACGTAGATCATCTTATCTATGGGATAGTCCTGATAGCGGAGCTTCGCGGTCCCGATGTCCTGGGTCATGTAGACCGATGTGCCGTCGGCTCGGAGCAGAAGCTTATGGTCGAGGCCGTCGGGAGTGAGGTCGGCCCATACCGATCCGTCTTCCTTGCGGTACATCTTCCCCTCCTCAAGTCCTTTCAATACGAGGTCCTTGCCCTGAAGGTAGGTGTCGCTCTCGTAGTAGATCTTATCGAATCCCACGCCGAGCCGCTTATAGGTCTCGTCGAAACCGGCGTAAACCCACTCGTTCATCATTTTCCAGAGGTCACGTGTTTCCTTGTCGCCCGCCTCCCACTTGCGTAGCATCTCGCGGGCCTCAAGCATAAGCGGTGATTTGGCCTTGGCCTCGTCTTCGCTCAGACCTTCCTTCTCCATGAGTTCCTTGACCTCTTCCTTATAATGCTTGTCGAAAAGCACGTAGAAGTCGCCGATCAGATGGTCGCCCTTCTTGCCTGTCGACTCGGGAGTAGCGCCATCGCCCCACTTCTTCCATGCGAGCATCGACTTGCAGATGTGTATTCCGCGGTCGTTGACGATATTGGTCTTCACCACCTTGTGGCCGTTGGCCGCGAGAATAAGCGAGAGGGAATAGCCGAGCAGATTGTTGCGCACGTGTCCGAGGTGCAGCGGCTTGTTGGTGTTGGGACTCGAGTACTCCACCATCACGAGGTCGGAGTTCTCGTCGGCACGGCGGATGCCGAAGTCCGGATCTTCCGCTATGGAGTGCAGTGTCGTCAGCCAGAAGGTCGGATTGACGGATATGTTGAGGAAGCCCTTCACTACGTTGAATTTCTCCACCGCCGGCACATTGGCCACAAGCCATTCGCCTATCTCCGTGGCTGTGGCTTCAGGCGATTTGCGGGAGGCTTTCAGAAAGGGAAAGGCCATGATGGTGAGGTTGCCTTCGAATTCCTTTTTCGTCTGCTGAGGCTGGATCTTGTCTGCCGGGAAATCAAGGCCGTATAGAGCCTTCACGGCATCGCTCACGCCCTGCGTGATTATCGATTCTATCTTCATTTCTGTATATTGTCGTTTAACTATGCAAATTTAACAATAATTACCGACATTAGCAAAAAAATACTCTTCTACTCTATTAAAAATACCGGCTTCCTGCGTCATTACGCAGAAAGCCGGTGTTCTGTCTTGATGTATCGCTTGAAGCCGATCACTTGCCGAGGCCGTCGGCGGGTTTGAACTTAACCACCTTGCGAGCCTCGATCTGGATCTTCTCTTTCGTACGCGGATTGATGCCTTCACGTGCCGGCTTCTCCTGCACTGCAAATGTGCCGAAACCGATGAGCTGTACTTTGTCTTCGTTGGCCAGAGCCTGCGCGATTGATTCGAGCACTGCGTCTACGGCCTTCTTGGAGTCTACCTTGCTGAGGCCGGCTTTAGCAGCTACCTCATTGACGAGATCTGTCTTATTCATATTTCTAAAATTTTGGGTTTCTTTATTGTCCTTTATCTATTAACGCTTTTCAAGACGCAAATATAGTGTTAAAAACGTTAACTGCAAACTTTTCAATCAAAAAAAATTAAAAAATATATAAAATTTTATGTTTTTCGCTTATCCACACCCTAAATACGGACTAATTTTGCTAAATTTGCACCCGTAAATTCAGTAACCAACCCAAAAGCACAAGCAATGAATAATGGCTATTCGTCGGGAGGCTGGTGGCGCGCCATCCCTCCCGTGACTAAAAACCTCATAATAATCAACCTCATCGTATGGCTGGCGGAGATACTCGTGCCGGGCTTCTCGCGCACGCTCGTAGACCGCCTCGGCCTGCATCTCTTCGGCAGTACGCTCTTCAATCCCGCGCAGCTGCTGACCTATATGTTCATGCATGATCCGCACAGCCCCGCCCACATCCTCTTCAATATGTTCTCCCTTTGGATGTTCGGCCGAATTCTCGAGCAGGTATGGGGTTCACGGCGGTTCCTGACGTTCTATCTCGTCTGCGGTGTGGGAGCGGCACTCGTGCAGGAAGGCGTATGGGAACTGACCTGGAAGTCAGAATATGTCTCCGGAATAGCACGCCTTAACGGACTGACCACCGAACATATGGGCGAGATAGTTGACGCAGCCGTGAAGAGCGGAGACGGCAAATGGATAGACGCGATCGCACAGTTCAAGTCGCAGATGGTGACAATAGGTGCTTCCGGAGCTATATACGGCATATTGCTCGGTTTCGCATTCACATTCCCCGACATGCCTCTTTATTTCTTCTTCATCCCGGTGCCTATCAAAGCAAAATACATGGTGATTGGCTACGGCGTCATCGAGTTCTTCCTCGGAGTAAGCGGCAGCATGAGCACCGTGGCTCATTTCGCCCACCTCGGAGGAATGCTCTTCGGCATCTTCATGCTCCTCTACTGGAAAAAGAAGGGAACCCTGCATAGATATAATTGAGAATTGAGAATCGTTTTTTATTTCCTATGATCAATAAGTGGAAACATTACTGCGGGGGAAGCGCACTGCTCGCGTGGCTCACACTCGGAATTGTGGCCGTTTGGCTTATAGTGACGCTTCTGTCGCTAATCGGACGCATCGCCCATGTCTACATTCCTGTGGCGGAATGGCTGACACTCCCTTCGCTGTTCTCTCTTTTCATCTCCCGCCCCTGGACCCTCGCCACCTACATGGCCGTGCATTTTGAAGTGCTCCATATGCTTTTCAATGTGCTCTGGCTCTACTGGTTTGGACGCATCATGCTCATCACCCTCTCCGACCGCCATCTGGCTTTCGCCTTCGTAGGCGGTGGTATTTTCGGCGGCGTGCTGTTTCTTGCGTCTGCCGCTCTCGGTTATGGTTCGGGATGGCTCTGCGGATGCAGCGCGGCGGTGATAGCCGTGATGTGCGCCACTGCTATCCGGCTCCCTGACCATCCTGTCAATCTCTTCCTTATAGGAGAGGTGAGGCTGAAATGGGTTGCCGTAGCATGCTGCCTTCTGACATTCTTGGGTGGCGGCGGCAATCAGGCGGCCCATATCGGCGGTCTTCTGTGGGGAGTAGCGTTCGGACTGATGCTGCAGCGCGGCATCGATCCCACCAGATGGTTCTCAAACCGGCGTACAGCCGGAGCCGGACCCAAACGAAAAGCCGACCGAGTGGTACGCGTCCTCCGCGACCGTCAGGACGACATCCGACGCCTTGACGAGCTTCTCGATAAGATACGACTCTCAGGCTACGGCAGTCTCTCAGCCAAGGAACGCAAGGAACTCAACGAGATCTCCGCCCGCATCAAAAAATAGCAGCTGTCTCATTCCCCTTAACCCTTAACCCTTAACCCTTAACCCTTAACCCTTAACCCTTAACCCTTAACCA
>JAIDSM010000059.1 GCA_029061225.1 Muribaculaceae bacterium | reverse complement strand
TATTTCCTGAACGTAATAATCCCTCTTTGACAATCATTAATTGATCATTGATAATTGATCATTTATCATTACATGAGACCGGACAAGACGCGCAAGCAGTCTTCTCGCCTGCGAAGCGGCGTTCGACCATAAGCTTGAGCCTGTCGCGGAGCGGAGGAAGAGAGATGCCGTCGATAACATCGCTCATGAATGCCTGCTTCAGCATAAGACGCGCCTGATCTTCCGAAATTCCGCGCGTCATCATGTAGAAGAGCTGTTTCTCATCAAGCTGACCGATGGCGGTGCCGTGAGAGCACTTCACATCGTCGTTGTAGATCTCAAGCTGCGGCTTTGAGTGCATCCTCGCGCTATCGGAGCCTACAAGGTTGCGGTTAGACTGATAGGCCTCCGTCTTCGAAGCTCCTTCAGCCACATATATCAGACCAGCGAATGAACCCATCGCCTCATCGTCTACCGTATACTTGAAAAGTTCGTCGGTAGTGCAGTCAGGCACGTCATGGGCTATCCTTGAGTAGGTGTCGAGACGACGCCTGTCGTCTTCTATTCCCATGCCGAGCATGCGCAGACGGGCATGACGCCCCGAGAATCGGGTGAAAAATTCATTACGAGTCGTGCCGTTGTAGAGCGTCATCGAATCGAGAAGCACCTCCGAGCCGGCATCCTGACGAAGCCAAAGCGAAGAGAGCCGCGACGTGCGGCGTGTGCTTTCCTCAAGGTCGTAGAAGTCAAGACGGCTTCTCTCACCGGCGTATATCTCCACGGTCTGAACCGAGCAGAAATCCACATCCTGCGTCTGCGTATGGTCGCAGAAAAGCACCTTCGCCTCCGATTCCTCCTCCATGACTATGAGCACCCTGCGGGCAGCAAGAAGAGGAGCGGCGTTATTGAAGATATTGACCACCTGGATCGTTGGCTCCACCTTCACTCCCTTGCGAACCCTTATCACTACACCGTCCTGGCATAGAAGTGTATTTAAGGCCACCACAGGATTAGACATATCGGCAAGCTTACCGTAATGATCGGCAACAAAATCCGGATTGATACGCGCATAGGCAGCGAGCGACATCACGTCGACACCCTCCGGCAGCACACGACGGCAGCCGGATGTCTCAGCAAAAGCATCGTTGACGATCAGAAACAGCGATGTGGTAAGCATCGGCACATCGCAGCGGAAGGTCTCGGAAGGATTCACCTCGATGCGTACGCGACCTACATTCACTCCATAGTCAGGGGATAGTATCCTTTCAAGATCGGTGTGGCGGTAATCCTCGTCCTTAAGCGTAGGCAGCCCTGACTCGATGAGCGACGAAGCGGCAGCCGGACGAAGCCGGTTGAGTGCTTCAGGAGCCTTTGAGTCCATAAGGGCACCATGCTCCTGCCATAATGCTATATATTGGTCAAGCGCTCCCATATCCTACGCCTCCCCCTTTATCTCGTCGCGGCCGTCGACCTCGGCCTTAATCCAGTCATAGCCTTTCTTCTCGATCTCGAGAGCAAGCTCGGGACCGCCGGTGTATACGATTCGCCCTTTATATAGCACATGGATCACATCAGGCTTTATATAGTCGAGAAGACGCTGATAGTGAGTTATGACTATAGCTGAATTCTCCGGAGTGCGGAGTTTATTGACACCCTCGGCCACGATCCTGAGGGCATCGACGTCAAGACCGGAATCAGTCTCGTCAAGAATGGATAGCTTCGGTTCGAGCACAGCCATCTGAAAGATCTCGTTGCGCTTCTTCTCGCCTCCGGAGAAACCCTCGTTGACGCTGCGCGAAGCGAGCTTATTGTCAAGCTCGACTATCGCGCGCTTTTCGCGCATGAGCTTCAGGAAATCAGTCGCTCCCATAGGCGGCTCTCCGAAATACTTGCGCTTGGCATTGACAGCGGCGCGCATGAAATTGACCATGGAGACTCCCGGAATCTCCACGGGATACTGGAAACCGAGAAACAATCCCTCGTGGCTCCTCACATCGGGGCTCATCCCGAGGAGATCGCGGCCACGGAACGTCACGGTTCCGGCCGTCACCGTATAAGCCGGATTTCCGGCAAGCACCATTGAGAGAGTGGACTTTCCCGAGCCGTTAGGGCCCATGATGGCGTGAACTTCTCCCGGATTCACGTCAAGGTCGACACCGCGGAGTATTTCCTTTCCGTCGATTTCCGCGTGAAGGTCTCTTACTGATAGCATATCTTAATAATTTAAGTTTCGCAAGCTCCACTTAAGGTTTACGGTTTAAATGGTCATGGGGTTATATCAGACGAGGTATAGAGCCCTTCTGAAGTAAATATTCATATTTTTCTTATAACCCTTTAACCTAATAACCTTCTAACCCTCAACTTTCGCTTACGAAAGTTGAATTAATAATAATTCTTAATTCTAAATTTCTAATTCACAGTTCCCCACAAACCATCTAAACGCCGAAACGGCTGCGTGCTTAGCTTATGCTCCTCGCTTCCCACAGCTGAACATGGTGGACATACTCCTCAGCCGACATGGTGCCCAGCAGCTCGGGAGCGAGACGGATCACTCCGCAGACCGGATTGCCGTCGTCATGACGCGCGCAATGCATCAGAGGAGAGTCAAATGGGCGGCACAACGCAAGGTCGAACAGTATGGAGAGAAACATAAGATACTTCAATAATGAAAACGCCGCGCCAGCAATAGAGTTCACTATTCCTACAGGAATCACCCCGAGCACGAAATTGAGCACCCCCGCAAGCATAGAGAACGCAAACATGCAAAGGGCCCAAATTATTCCGTATCCCAGCACAGAAAGAAAAAAAGTCCTGGCCACGGGATGATATACATGAGGAAACCATCCTGAAAGCCACGCCGAGAAATCAGGACCCAAGGCGCGCGCGGCGACAATGCCGAAGACAAACCCCAGCACACCGGAAACCTGACGCATCAGTCCGGCATGAAAGCCACGGAATATTCCGACCAGTGCCACCGCAATCACTAAAAT
>JAIDSM010000058.1 GCA_029061225.1 Muribaculaceae bacterium | reverse complement strand
ATAGTAATTTTGCGGTGTGTTTAACAAACAACCCAAAAGTATGATAGCATTTTTTGAAATTCCCACCAATGACTTCAATAAGTCGGTGGCGTTCTACCAGACTCTGTTTGGAGAACAACTCGCATTGTCCGAGTTCGGTGACGAGAAAATGGCGTGTTTCATGAAGGATGGTAAGAGTATAGGTTCTATCTCCTCCGCTCCCTCTTTTAACGGCTTCATTCCATCCAACGGAGGTGTGTTGGTTTATTTTGCAACCGACGACCTTGAAGGAAATGTGAAGAAAGCCACTGCAAACGGCGCAACACTCATCACTCCTAAAACTAAGATTCAGGTTGAGGGCTGGGGGTACTTCACAATTATCGAAGACCCGGTAGGCAATCGGATTGGGCTTTATGGAGAGAACTAAGCCAACTCAACTTCACATTGGTGAGGAAGGTCACATGACTTTCCTCATTTATGTATCAAAATTATTCTCTCAGAAAGGAATTATTTTGCTAACTCATAGAAAATGATTAACTTTGCGGAACAAATAGAAAATACAGCACAGTTCAACAATATGAAATGGCAGTTGTGCATATAGCTACACTCAACGAATAGCAATCCCAACTAATGCTATTCAGCAATAGGTAGGCTTATTAAAGCCTGCCCTTTATTGCTTTGCCATATATTCCCATTTACATTTCATGATACATTAAGCAGCGTTGCACCGCATGTTGTGGTGTGGCTTATTGCATCTTATCATATTGATTTGAACAAGTGAACTATAGTTATAAAAAAATATGGCTCATCACATTCCCTGTGATGATGAGCTTTCTCATTGAACAACTGATAAATATAACCGATGCCTTGTTCTTGGGGCATGTCGGTGAGATAGAACTTGGCGCATCCGCACTTGCCGGAATATGGTTCTTGGCAATATATATGCTTGGCTTAGGGTTCAGCGTAGGGCTACAGGTTGTAATTGCACGACGTAATGGTGAACAAAAATACGAAGAAACTGGAAAAACGTTCTTTCAGGGCTTGTTTTTCTTGCTGATACTTGCGTCATTACTTTATCTGTTGTCAAAGATTTTTTCTCCTATCTTTTTGAGGTATCTAATTGCCTCTACCGATGTTTATAACACAGTTATACAATATCTGGATTGGCGAATAATAGGACTGTTGTTCTCTTTTCCGTTCCTTGCCATCCGTTCATTTTTAGTCGGTATCACCCAAACAAAACCTCTGAATTTGGCAGCTGTGACTGCCGTATTGGTGAACATTCTAATTAACTGGCTCTTGATTTTCAGATATGAAATGGGTGTATCAGGGGCAGCAATCGGATCTTCATTTGCAGAATTATGTTCACTGTTGATATTGGTCAGCTATATGCTTCGTTGTGTAAGGAAACAAATGTATGGCTTATCTTGGCATATAGACATACGAATACTAAAAGAGGTGTTTTCTGTTTCCGTCTGGAGTATGCTCCAGTTTTTTACAAGCGTAGCTATCTGGTTTTTGTTCTTTATCGCTATTGAGGGATTGGGAGAAATCGAATTGGCAGTATCAAATATTGTAAGAAGTGTTTCCGCTTTATTCTCTGTTATAGTCACCGCGTTGGCGGCTGTCACAAGCTCATTGGTAAGCAATTTAATGGGTGCCGGGGAAAGAAATGCTGTTTTCCCACTTTGTCAAAAGATAATCCGATTGGGACTTTATATAGGTTTTCCACTGATTGCTGTTGCGTTACTTCTGCATCAGTTCATAATAGGGGCATATACCGAAAATCCAGTTGTCAGGCAACTCGCACAGCAACCGTATATGGTCATGCTTTTGAATTACTTCTTCGCGCTGCCGGGTTATGTTTATCTGAATGCAGTGACTGGTATCGGTGCAACAAAGACCGTATTCATTTTTCAAGTGATCACTACTATTGCCTATTTATTCTGCTTATGGGGATTAGGTAATCTCAATGTCAATTTGGCAACTTATTGGAGCGTAGAGTACCTGTATGTGATTATGCTCGGTATTCAATCTTTAATTTACTTAAAACTATATAATTCAAGAAATAATAAGATATGATGAATAAGATATATCCCCGTAAGGGTGACACCCAAACCGTTTATTTGAACGCAGTTGTCAAAGACCTGTCGATTGAGGTAGGTGATTATACAATCTACAACGATTTTATATCAGATCCTCGTCTATTCGAGAAGAATAATGTACTGTATCATTACCCGATAAACCATGATCGACTGATTATTGGAAAGTTTTGTTCGATAGCCTGTGGAGCTAAATTCATATTCAACTGCGCCAATCATACCCTGAAATCGCTGTCAACCTACACTTTTCCGCTATTCTATGAAGAATGGGATTTACCTAAATCCGAAGTTGCGGCGGCATGGGATAACAAAGGGGACATAGTGATAGGGAATGATGTATGGATTGGATTTGAGGCCGTTATTCTTGCCGGTGTGAAAATCGGAGATGGTGCCATTATTGGAGCAAGAGCAGTAGTAACCAAGGACGTTCCTCCTTACTCTATTGTTGGCGGTATTCCGGCTAAAGTAATACGCAAACGATATAGCCTGGACATTATAGAACAACTCCTGTCACTTCGGTGGTGGGATTGGACAAAGGAGAAAATTAAAAGAAATCTGCCTTTTATAATGTCTGGCGACATTGAAAACTTGAACAAATAATCCCTTGAGTCCTACAATGCAATTCATTAGCTGATTATTAAAAATTCCATATATGTTTAACTTAATTATTTTCTACAAGATGAAGACAATTCTTATTGTGGAAGCCTCCGACTCGGATAGCCGGTTAATGTCTGCCTTGCTTATGCGGGGTGGATATGCGCCAATTGTCATAGGAGATTTGGAGGCAGCCCAACAAGAGGTGATGAAACTTTCACCGGGAGCAGTGATTGTCGCGGCTACAAAATTCCGTGGTGGAACTGCCAAAGAGTTGATTAACTGGCTAAAAACGAAAGGGTATAAATTCCCTGTCATAGCCATAGTGGACAACCTTAACCCGATGGAGCTGATTGATGTTATGGGCGATTGGGGCGCAGTTGGTGTAATCCAACGTCCTGCAATAGACAAACAGCTATTAGAACAGGTAGAGAAGTACTCAAAGCCTGAGAGCTTGATGTTTTTTCTTGATGATGTTCTTATACCAAGACAAAGCGATGACTTCAGAAGTATCGAGCAGGCTATTAAGAAAATTGCAGGAACTAACGCAAATACTATCATCTTCGGTGAAATTGGTATGGGTCGTGAACAAGTGGCTCGAAAAATCTATGAGGGTAGTTCGCGCAATCAGAAGCCTATCATCGTGATTGAAGCCGGTGGCGCACCTCACATCGGAAAGCACGACCCAAAGTCAGACCGTAGCGAGACCTACAACCGGATAAAGGGCTACTTCACTAATGCCGATGGAGGAACAATCATCCTAAAGAACTTGGAGTTACTGACTTTCGACAAGCAATCGGTGTTGCTCCATATCCTTGAAACCGAACATCCCAATGTCCGTATAATCTGCACCGCAGACCCTCACATCCTCCAGATGGTGAAGGACAAGGAGTTCAGAGCAAACCTATTCTATCTCTTACGGGCGACAGACATAAGGATACTGCCGCTACGTGATGTTACCGAGGATATACCCGGACTTGCCGACTTCTTCCTGACACGTCATGCCAAAGACAATGACGAGCCGAAGAAACATCTCGACTCATCGGCTCTAAAAGCCTTGAAACTTCATCCGTGGCCCGGTAACATCAGGGAGCTTCACAACGTCATCATCCTCGCAGCTTACAGCACCGAAGGAGATACAATATCCGAAAGCGACCTCGACATAAGCGAGTCAGCCCCAACACCTGAAACAAGCCTGTTGCTTAAAGACCCGGACAAAGACCGTGACCGCATCATCGAGGCCTACCGACGTGGAGGCTCTTGGACAGCGGCGGCAAAATTGCTTGGAATATCGGAACGTGCTCTGCTTGAACAGCGTAAGAGGCACGGCATAAACAAGAAAGGTCAGGTTGAGTCTTGACATGAGCCAAAAAATTTGCTAACTTTGCAGTCGCAAAATAGCAAATATATTCGTCTGAAGCGTCAGACGTATGAAACATATTTACATATCATAACATCGCATCTTGTTTCAGTGAAAATCTGGTAAATTTGAACAACGAAACCAATATGCGTGATGCTTATGCTATGCTCCAAGCATAGCGTGCAGTCACGTTGTTTCGTTAAGGTCATACCAGAACCATCACTGATAAGCGTGAATTGTACGCTATTTTTCTACCTATTTTAGTCAACACACATTATTTTATTGGATAAAAAACATACTATTTTATCCAGTACAGTGGATTTATTGGATAAAATTGATTATCTTTGCAGTCTAATATGACTGCGGAATGAAAAATATAATCCTCAATCAAAGGGCTGAGCGTGATGAGCTGATGGCTCGTCCCTATCAACAGCGAGACACCAGATATAATTTTGATGAGTTACTCGCAAATCCATTAATCAAATTGATTACGGGGCCTCGTCGCGTCGGTAAGTCAGTATTTGCATTGCTTATGTTGCAGGGTAAGAACTTCGCATATCTCAATTTTGATGATAACCTGCTGCTTGAAAACTGGGACGAGGATTTGGTAATGCAGATGCTTGATGATGTCTATCCGGGTTATGAATACCTATTGCTTGATGAAATACAGAATCTTCCTGATTGGGATTTATGGGTCAACAAACTGTATCGCAGAGGCAAGAATTTGATCATTACAGGTAG
>JAIDSM010000057.1 GCA_029061225.1 Muribaculaceae bacterium | reverse complement strand
GCTGTTAAAGTGGGGTCGGTCTGCTGGGCCATACATGGCAAGCCACTCGTCAATAATTTCAGAGATATGGCGAGGGTAACAGCACCTCCCTTTATAGATACCTTCATTTGTCACAGTTTTAATGATGATTTACGTTGTTCCGCAAGATTACTCTCACGTTCATGTTTACTCTGAGTCAGGACTGTTTCCATAGGCTTGTTCAAAAGGCAGTCGTTCCAGTCCTTGAAAGCCTTAGGAGGAGTCCATTGCCCCATTCTGTGTCGGATGGAGATATTCCTGTCAACCTGAGCGGTGACAGGACTTCCTGGATCTACCTCAAAAGTTTTTCCCTTCGCCTCCACATTCAAGCCATCGGCTGTCTTGGTAATCTTGATAGGGAAATCCTCAACAAGAGCCATAAGTCGTAACCCGTAGATGCGTCCGGCAATGTCATTGTCGAAACAGTCGATTGCTCTGGCATTGGGAAAACGCTCCATAGCCTTCTGAATCTGACCATTGGAGAAAGTTCCACCGAGTGATACAAGGGCTATGTTACTGTCAAGACGGACACGGTTCATCTGATAGAAAGCCATCGCATCAAAGGCAGACTCGCAAAAGAATACAGACCTTACATTATCAATATTCCCTCCGGAAAGATCAGCAACCCAAGCGGCAGATGATGAGTTGGTCCCGGCGGCCTTAGACTTGTAGCCACCCATACCGCGTATCTCATAACCCTTGATACCCGACTCATCAGACTCAGTATAAGGGAAGCCGATATTGTAGCCGTCGAAATTCTCGTTCCTTGTGTCGCGTATAAGCGAGATAAAGGGAGCGAGACTTCTGACAGTCTCATCTGATATGCCTCTTTGGGAGAAAATCCTCGGAATTCGCTGCGGATCCACCGGCCTCACCTCATACCTTGACTCATCGAAAACATGGCTCACATTCGCCGACCTGACATACTGGCTGTCCTCCCTGAACACAGGCTCCGGGACATTGGCGAAACGTGCCATGACCTTAGCCACTTTCTGCCAATCATCCTTGCCGGACACGATGAAGGAGTTAAGATTTTCCTTTATAAAGGTGATGACATCACCCTTGCTGCCGTCACGCCGGAAGAATACCTGAGAAGCCTTGTCCCGACGGTTGCTGACTATGATGGTATCTCGTCTGTCACGACCGTCTCCAAGCACCAATTCGATATACTTGCCGACACCTGCCTTACGGTCAAGGCGATAACCGAGGGAGTAAGCCACGTCATCAACACCGACACGGGATTTCAGTTCCTTAAAGTTTATCTTGTAGTCAGGCATTATTCAATTCATAATTAACTTCGTTCAAGCTAAAGCAAGTCAGAATGCATAATTCATAATTATCAGAGTGAAAGGGACTTTGATACGGATTTTCCGATTCCGGCAATCTCAGACTGATAGTGCTTACGGGCTGTCATATTCAGGAACGATTCCTTGTCCTTCATGTCAGTAAGCTGGAAATAGGTCTTTGCCGTTGATTTCTCGATAGGCTTCATCCCGAGGTCAACGCCACCATAGGAAGCGCGTATCATATAGTCTCCGGATCGTGTCTTTAAGATGGCAGCGTTCTTGAAGGGTATTTCCTCGTTAGGGTCAGGAGGAAGCCACGGGTCATTCTTTGCGAGATACGGCTGTTCACCGAGAGCGAGACGCTGCTTGTCGACATGATCGAGGATAAGTTCAGACGCCTTATTCACATCCGCCATAACCGAGACAATGAACTTAGGTTCCTGCTTTAACTTTTCTATCCACGAATCAAGGTAGGCAGCGGAGTTGTCTGTAATCCTGGAGTCAAAACCCATAGAATGGCTGATCATCGCTGCTGTCAGCTCAGCCACCAGTTCCTCCTTGGCATATTTAGCATCCCCGAACCTGCCACCTGATTCACGGTTGAGACGTTCAGGTGTCATCGTGGAATGAGCCATTTCGTGAAGCATTGTGGAATAGAACTCCATGCCGTCACGGTAGATCTCGTCGGGTTTGCTACTTATATTGAACTGTGACTTCATAGGTAAGACTACAATATCATGGGTATGAGAATAATAGGCTTTGTTCTCTCTCTTGTCTGCCTGAATCGGGCACAACCATGATTGCTGCCGGATCATTTGGTCAAGAGCCGGATGGGAATACATACCATAAGTATCGCGTAACTCAGGAGCCTTGAACTTGTCAAGAAGTTTCTGCACACGTTCCGGCTGTACCTCACGGAGATTTGTCTGGTCGATATTGTAGACGGGAAAAGCCTTGATGAAAGGAATGACATCGAGATTCTTTCGTTCCTCCTTTGACATCGCCTTATACTCATCAGAACTGACTTTTCTTCCATTCTTGTCCTTTACCAACATATCCCAATAGACAACAGGGAATGCTTTTTCACCTTTGAGGACATGAGCCTTAAGGTTATGTGCCTGCTTGAATGTTAAATAGACAGGTAGTTGATAACCTTTAATCTCGGTATAGAGCTGAAGGAAAAATGAGTTTGAGCCGGAGTAGTTACGTCCACCGACATTCTGGGGGAGACCGGCGTAGCCGTTGGCGCCACCGATCCAGCCCTTCTTCCATTCGGTATTCTTCATCTGCTCCATGCGCTCGATCATCATCTCAGCAAATCGGTCGAGTGCGACCTGGCCCGCACCCTCCGATTTGCCGGGAAATGAGAAGTTAGTTCCAGATGCCATAGTCCTCGTCGTCGATTACCTGTCTGTCCATAGCGGAGATCTCGGTCTGTTCGAGATAGAACTCAGCCGCATCGTCCGACGGCTCGACACCGTGTTCCTCACACCAGCGGAGAAAATCCTTCTCGCTGTCGCTTTCCAGAACGAAACGCAGATGACCGATTTTCTTTTCCTGAAGGAGCTGCACAAGCTCGTCATATTCTATTTTTGACATATTATCAGAGATTTGTGTTGTGTTTGAATGGATAATTATTCGATAATCACATTTTCATAGAAGCGGATTTTTCCATCTTCATTGCCGGGGTCGCAAGGAGACTTTTGACCTCATCGCCCACGTATTTAGCTGCTATTTGCTCGCGTGTGGCTGTCTTAGTCTTATAGAGGGAATATCCGTCATCGAAAGATAGCTCCTTCTTCTCTGTCTTTCCACGCTCACCGAGATCGACGGAAACCTTCCACTTGCCGTCTGAGCGGTCTTTGGCAATGCGGATCTGCTCATTCTCGACACCCTCCGGCAGACGGAACTGCTGGTAGTGGGAAGACAGGTGCAGACGTTCGCCAAAGTTCTTCTCAACAAGCTGACCGGGCGTCATCACGCGGTCGAAGTAGGCGTTCAGGTCCTGGCGGGATGCCACTGTCGACATCTTGTTCTCGCCAATCTGGGCGTAGAACTTATATTTGCCGAAATCAGGACGCTCCTGATCTTTCTCCTTATAGACGTTGAACTTGTCGATGGTCATGTTCCCTTCGGGACCGGGGAGGACATTGGGGGTCTTGAAGGCCACCTCCGGCACCTTCTCCATGAGTTTTGTCGGATAATAGCGTTCCATGAGCTGCGGAACTGTCATCTCCTTCTTCTGATATGCAGCGAGGTCAGCCGGATCCATTTTCTGCGGCTTCAACTGATTACCGTTGAGCCTGGCAGTGAAATACCAGTCCTGTGAGTCCTTGCCCTGAAAGGCGTGGCCGTGGGTGACCTTGTCGCCGTTTACGGTCACCATCTGAGGCTCACGGGGCTTACGCTCCTGCTGTGTTTCCTGCTTCTGTTCGGACTTGACATCCTGTTTCTTCTCGGCTTTGGCTTCAGTCTTGACTTCTGCCTTGGTCTCGGCTTTCATCTCGGTCTTTGCCTCAGCCTTCACCTTTGGCTGCTCCTGTTCAGGAGCCTTTTCTTTCTTTTTTCTTGGCATGGTAGTGTTTGTAAGTTGTGTTTCATCTGATTTGGAATGTGGTGCCTCCTTTGGGGATTTACCGACATCCTCTTTTTCGGTCTTTTTCTGCTTAGGGTCTTCAAGCTGCTCGCATATCGCAACCCTCATTCCGGCCCGGACAAGCCTTGGCAGGTATGTATCGAGAGCATTGTGCTTGAAACTTGCAACCTCGGTCTTTACTCCTCCGATCTTTATTGACTCTATTTCAAGTCCGAGAATCTGCTTTGCCTTGACTGCATCCTGCCTGTAAGTCAAGTATTCATCTTTAGCCCGGAAAAGGAGTATAGCGTCGGGATGCTTTTTATTCATCTCATCGAACTGCCTCATAAGCGTCAGAGAATCCGGTGTTTCTGATTTCGTCATAAGCTTTTCGTTGGCTGAAACTGTCTGAATGCCGGAACTGATATAGTCCTGATACAGAGAATCGAGACTTTTCTTGAAATTCACTCTGGCAAGCCTTGCTCTTTCCGCATATTCCTTCCTTTCATCAGGATGGTAATATCTTTGCTCGGTATGGTAATCCTCCTCGATGGTGAGCAAGTTGTCCCATTCATCATAAAGATCTTTTGGAAGGAGTGTCTTATCTCCGGAATACAGGTCATTCGGATTTATAAGGGAATCAAAATAAGCCTCAGCTTCAGACAATCGGTCATTATTCACATTTTCATGTCCGGTCATGTCTAAAGCTTAAGACCGTTGGATTCTTTATCCTTTTGCGAATGGCTGAGCTTGATAGCCCTTTCGGTGGATTGCCGGTCAACGACCTGCTGATACTCCCAGCGGTTCTTATCGGTCATAACCAGGCCGATGTATTCGGGGTGCAGCTCGTCGTATTTGAGTTTCTGCTGACGTTCCCACTCCTTCATGTCGCCTTGCATGACTTTGAAGCCCTGCGGTTCCTTTAGGTCAATTCCGACAGTGACCTTCTCACCGCCCACATTGAGTTCCATCGGTTTACCCTCGCGGACAGCCTGCTTCTGCTGAGTGCCGAGTTCGATGTCATTGACCTTCTCCATGTCTTTAAGACGCTGTTCCACCTGAACCTCAGTCACCCTCTTGTGAATGACGGATTTTGTTTCCGGATCAAGCTGGAGATACTGTTGTGTCTTCTCTCCGTTGAAGTCAACGCCCTTCTGAATTACTTCACCGTGTCGCAGACGCTCCGCCTCGTAGGGAGTCAGCTGAAGGATATTGTCGCGTTTCTCGTCAAAGGCTGCCTTGACCGGATAGGCGACAAGCAATGGATCTCCGTTTCTGTCGGCAACCATCTGAAGTTTGAGCGGTAACGTGATAACGTCACCATTTCGGGCATTGATGGATACCTGGACGAGAGGTGTGACTTCTCCGGAAATCAGCTTCTCCTTAACCTCATCGGGCAGTCTGTCGGCTTTCTCCCGGTCAATGCCCAGCAGTGCCAGTTTCTGATATGGCAGAGCATCGGGTTGATTTCTGTTGTGATTTTCCATTTAACAGTTATTGATAAGTTAATTTTGCGATGTCATTTCGCTTGGACGCTGCAAAATTATCCCTCAGATAACCCACAGAAAGAAATGCACAACACTATTCCGCTAACATTAATGATGATGCTGACCACCGTTTCAGCGTCGGCACAGTTCTATACTATCACGAGAGAGACGGAAATAATCGCGAAACCGATTGTAAAAATAGAAGAAGAGACTGAAATTAAGATAGATAGCATCAACATATCAGATTCTATCCAACCTTTAGCGACAGAATCCGAGAATGAAGAAAAATTGGGACAGAAGATACTGAATGGCCGAAAAAGTGACGATTACAAGTCCCCCAGGCATGAATCCCCATCCTATGCTAAAGACATAGAGATACGAAGTGAGAAAATCTCACATAATGTAGATGATCTTCCTGAGTTGACAATTCCCAATCTGCTTGCCGAGATTAGGAAGAACAATATAAAGTACCCAAAGATAGTACTGGCACAGGCAATACTCGAAACAGGCTGGTTCAAATCATCAGTATGTAGAAACAAGCACAACCTATTCGGTCTGACGAATCCAAGAACCGGCAAATACTACGAGTTTGCACACTGGACCGAAAGTGTGAAAGCCTACTACACTAAGGTACAATACCGTTTCAAGGGAGGCAATTATTTACTTTGGCTCGATAAGATAGGTTATGCAGAAGAAAAAACTTATATCAAGGCATTAATAAAAATATTAAAGCAACTATAAAATAGGAAGACAGCTTCGGATTACTCCCCAGCTGTCTTTTTTAGTTAGGCACTTGCAAGTGGAAAATTCATCTTCGGGACTTATGTAATCAGGTATTTCTTATACCATTTAACCAATTCTTGAATCTTGTCATTTTTTCTTTACTTATCAAGATTGGTTCTTCTATTGGAATGTTGAACTTTAATTTTACCTGTATCTTACGGTTCCATAGATTTACAATCTTATCTATTGAATTGACATTTATTATGTTCTGCCTGTTTGCGCGAAAGAAGAGCTTTGGATCCAATTCGGATTCAATTTTATCCATGGTCTCTTCAAGAACACAAGAGGTACTGTCAAATGTATATAACTTAACAATGCCACAATTGATGTTTATTAAGGCAATCTCATCAACATCTATAGGTCTATAGGATCCTCCGCCAAAGTTGCAGATAAACCTTTTGCGGTAATTGATGTTTAAGGGATTATTCATAAACTTCAGCGTCTCGCTTAAAAAAGCTGAGTTTTTTAGTTCCAAAGAACGATTCAAAGCGAATTGGATGGCTTCCTTAGTAGGAGGCTTAAGAATATAGTCAATTCCATTATATTTAAATGCCTTTATCGCATATTCATCATAGGCGGTGACAAACACGATGTGGGAATTGATCGACAGGCTTCCTAAAGCATCGAATACCAAGCCATCGCCAAGTCGAATGTCAGCCATGATTAAATCCACATTACGCGGCTTGCTGAAATATATCCTGGTCTCTTCAACGCTATACAGCTTGGTCACAATCTGACTGTCTCCGTCTACAGATAAAATAAGTTTTTCCAGTCTTGATGCTACCAATAATTCATCCTCAATAATAACGATTCTCATTTCTTTTCAAAAATTTTCGGTATTACCACAACATACCTGTCATTTTCAATATATTGGCTTACGCCACTACATTTAATAATGCTGAATCTGGTTTCTATTGATTTCTTACCCAAACCAAATGATACCACATTATTAGACTCCAGTGGATTTAGAGTATTTATAACCTTGATATGGTCGGATTCATCAATCAGAGATATGTTTAGAGGTGAGCTCATTGAATGTTTATTGTGTTTGATTGCATTTTCCAACAATAACTGTAGAGTTCCGGGGCAAATCATGACCTGGTGTGAATTTTCTTTTATTCTTTTGTCTACATTGATGTTGACTTCATCGCCAAATCGAACTTTGACAATATAAACATAATTATTCATATTTTCAAGCTCGTCGTTTAATGGTACAAGATGATTATGGCGGTTTTGAAGCATATATCTTAATATGTATGATAGGTGATCAACGAATATCTCAGCTTTCCGAGGCTGTTCCGTTATCAATGCTCCGATAGTATTTAAGCTGTTGAATAAGAAGTGAGGGTTGATATACGCATGAAGCAGATCCAATTGATTCTGTATCTCCTGTGTCTTTTTTTCTGAAATCTCCCGTTCTATACTTATTATATCTTCATTAAGTCTTTTGATCACTATAATCAAGCTTAATATAGTACTCATTGTAGAAAGGTTGAAGATGTTGAACAGCTCACCTTGAAGCGACCATCTATCGCTCACTTCCAATCTTATGAAGTGTACCTGTATTATGGTGATCAATGTTGCAATGATGATATTGTATAAAAACAACAATCCTACAATCAAACCTACTCTTACTCTTGGATCTGCTTTTTTTGAAATCTTCAATATCATTGCTCCGCCTATTAACGAGGCGGTTATTGAAGCCGTACAGGTAAGGTAATCATACCAATAGTCAATTCCATTATCTATTATGGGTTGAAGCGTGTCAGGAAATGGAATCCACAAAGACCAGAGTATTTCATACAAAATATATAGCAGGACACCCAGTCCCGCTATGGTTTTAATCCAATATATGAATCGATCTCTTGTTATCATATCAATCTCTAAATCAAGCTACAAAAATAATAAATTTTTTGTAAACAATCAAATTTCGTTAACAATTAATCCACGGCACTCACCATTATTGCTAAATTATGTTAATAATAATTAAGCATTGTATAATATCCAAAAATCTGTCTGGTATTAGGTATTGAATTATTCATTGTAGTCCTGTTGTTGCGATACAACAATCCCGTTATTTGCTTATGAAATTTTCAATCACCTTGTGTCCGGTGTAAGTTGGAATTTGTCCGTTTCGATTTCGGTTTAGTCCGCTTGAATAATCTTTTTAGGTATAAACGGCTCTTTGAATATTAATTTTGCAGTGAAAAATTAATTTAGAAGTAAAATGAACCAGAAATTATTGAGCCTTTCAATGGCGTTTACCTGCATTTCGTCAGCAATGGCTGCTCAGTATTCAGGTGTTGTCCTTGATTCGGACAGACAACCGTTGGAATTTGCGAATGTGGCTCTGCTTCATCCACAGGATTCGACTCTGATTGCGGGAGGCATGACCGACAGTTCAGGTTCTTTCAGCATCGGTACAAAGGAGAGGCCGGTGATTGTCAGGATCTCCTATCCCGGTTATTCCCCTCTGTATATCGAGTCGTCTGATGATAATGTAGGCACACTTGAAATGAGCGGTGGAACATTGCTCGGAGAGGTCACCGTTACCGCTAACGGAGGAAGACTGATCTCGCAGAAAGTAGACAGACTTGTATATAATGTCGAGAACGATCCGTTTGCCATAAACAAGACAGCGATCCAACTTCTGGAACAGACCCCGCGTATAATGGTGAACCAGAAGGAATCCACCCTGAGCATGATCGGGCGGGATGGGGTAGGCGTGATGATCGACGGAAGGATGCTGTCCACAGAGGAGTCTAGGAGTTTCCTGTCTAATCTCAGGTCGGATGAGATCTCCTCCATTGAGGTGATTCCCATTCCCCCCGCAAAATATGATTCTGAAGGGAACATAGGGCTTGTCAACATTCGTTTGAGACCTAATCCCTCACTTGGATTTCAAGGCAACATGAGCCTTAACTATGACCAGGGCTACAGGGATAGCTGGTATCCTTCCGCCACTTTCAACTGGCAGAAAAGCAAGTGGTCCGCACGAATCGGTTTGAGCCCTCATTTTATAGGGGGAAAGCAGAACTCCTCAGAGATATTTGAGGCCGATACATACCGGTATGAAAGGACTTCAAGAATGGAGGCTGACATAAAGGACTATGCCGCTAACGCCATAATCAAGGTCACCCCATCCTCAAAAGTGGAGTTAGGTACCATCATCGAGGGTGGAGTGGAGGACAACAGGTTCACTTCGATGCTTTTTTCAGGCACAGATATCCAATCTTCCATCAATAATACGTATCAGATGAGCACTCCAAGAAACCATAGGGTCAATGTTGCAGTTTATGGTGACATCAGACTTGATGAGTCAGGGAAAAACCTTACAATAACCTATAATTCCCATTTCCGCAAGAGGAAGATAAATGACTTATTCCAGGCCATAACTTCGGTTGAGTCAGACCTGTCCTCTAAAGGAATGTACTACTATAGGACTAATTCGTTGTTGGCTGACTTTGCCTTACCATTCAGTTTTGCCCGGATAGAAACCGGAATAAGCGGTCAGATGGTAGATAACTCAACCTCTCTCAACAGCGAATGGTCGCCAGAAGACCGTAGCAATTCAAGATACAGGTATGAGGAGAATATATACTCAGCCTATGTATCGGCATCCCGGCCGATAGGAGATGCGGTGTATGGCAAAATAGGCGTCAGGTATGAATACACTCAGGTAAAGGGTCATAGCCTTGACAGTGATGAATCTTCAACCAGCAACTATGGGAACCTGTTCCCGTCCGCGTTTGTTATCTGGAATGTCAATAATGATAATGCACTGAGCCTTAACTACGCATACCGTATCCAACGACCTTTTTTTGAGGATCTAAATCCATTTGTAAGATATTACGACTTCAATAATTTCCATCAGGGCAACCCTAATCTTCGACCAAGCAAGTCGCATAATCTGGAATTGAACTACTCCTATAAGGGGAACCTCAATGTGACCTTGTGGGGAAACGCGGTCAATCACAATATCGAGTACATACCCTTGCTTTTGGAGAACGGAGATCAGACCCAGCTTGCGCTCAACGCATCCAATATTCGGAAGGGAGGTGTTTCAGTGAGCTACTATATCTCTCCGGTTGAATGGATGTCGGTGTCTGCTCAAGTGTCAGGATTTTACAACCACAGCCATTGTTATATTCCGGAACTCAATATAAGTGATATGGACGGCTGGGGCGGTAATTTCAATCTTTATGCCAACTTCTTCATGAACCGCTCGAAATCCATGCGTGGGGGCATTTCCTATTGGCAGACTCTTCCTTCATATGATGGGCTGCAGAAGTCGAACGGCATAGGATCGTTGAATATCGATTATTCCTATTCCCTGCTTAAGGATAAGCTTGTACTTTCAGCGGGAGCGAATGACATATTTAATCAGAATATATCCAAGACAAAACGTTTCTATCAGGACTATAATTACAAATCGATCACTAATGGTTTCCAACGAAGCTTCTGGATTGGTGTGACATGGAAGTTCGGCAAAAAAACAGTTGACGATGTTGACGGATATGCAAAGGATGTTCTGGGGGGAAGAGGCATTTGAGTTAGTATAGGATACATTGGTAGCTTCATCCTTAAAAAGATCCTCCTGATCTTTTCTGGTTGAAGCTACCTGTGCCTTGAATACTGAGAGACTATTTTATACTTGACAATATAAGTTATATGCAATGAAATATATTCAGACACTTTTCATCAGGGACGATCAGAATCCGTTTGTGGATACATTCGGATGGGTCTCTCCATGTTATCATCTTATGGGATTGACATTGAGTTGCCTGACATTAAAGAAACAACTGGGATATCTGTATCTTTATTGCAATCGACGTGCCAGAGAACTTTTAATAGATGTTCTTGAACTTCCTTATGATGAGGTGCATGAGAGCATGAATGACTTGAGACTGCATTACCCTCAACTCAGGGTATTGTCAAAGATTCATACTTATGCTCAACAAAAGGAGCCTTTCCTTCATATTGAAGGAGATGTCTTCTTATTTGAGAGATTTCCAGAGCGTATTACTTCCGGCTCTGTTGTGGCTCAAAATATAGAGAGGCTTTCGGATTGCAACCTGCATGCCTTCAACACGGGTATATTAGGTGGATGTAGTGTTGATTTCTTTCAGAGGTATTTTGCTGAAGCATTCAAATATATGAAGGTAGATATTGCATGTCTTACTGCGACGGATGCAAGAAGGTTTAATATTTTCCTTGAAAACATTCTTTGTTACAATATGTCTAAAGAAGAAAATATTACCGTAGAATATCTGTTGCCCCAGACTTATAATGATAATTCTTTTCTTGGTTTAGATAAGTTTCATGAGATCTTATCTGGAAAATCCAGGTATTTCCATCTGTCGGGTAAATACAAAGCAGATGAGTTTACTTGCCGGCAGATGGCAAAAGTACTCCATACTTTGTATCCACAGTATTTTTATAGGATCATAGCTCTCTTTCCGGAATTGGCAAAGGAATACGATGGGATTCAATATCACTCTGAAAGTGAAAGGATTTATCTGAGTAATTCCATTAAGGGGAATAATGATTCTGCGCAAGGCAAGATCTTTACATGGAAGCCAAAAAATCTAAATCAGATATCCTCAAAAGATTATGATGAGTTTGCCAAAAAGATAAACATATTCCTCCAGAAATCGAACTCGTTCTCAAAGTCATATCTTAATGGCAGGGATGCGTTGTCGTTCTATTGGTATCACCGTATTATGGAGGAAGACCAAATATTTGAAACATCTCCAGTGATAGAGGTGATTAAATCTGCGTATGACTGGGCAAGGCTTTTCAGAGAGTATAAGTCATTTGGTATGGATTATAATACCACAGACTGCGGGATTTCAGTCAGGGGTAATTATTATTCTTTAATAATCAGTGAGCTAAATCCTGATGGCTTTTCATTATTTGATATTGATGAGTTTGAAGCGGTTATACTTACAGCCTGTCAATCTCCTGTTGATAAAGAAACTTTAATAGATTATCTAAACAAAGTGGAAGATTCAGAAATTAAAGAGCAACCTCGTACAGAGTTCAAGACATTGATCTTTGAACGTCTAAAGCACCTGATTCTAATGAAAGCTATACAACCTGTTGGATAAGGATCGGTTGATATATATATTTTGTCTAACAAGGTCTTCTATCTCACTTACATATTACTATCATCTAACCATTGTTACAGTATGAATACACTTCATGAAGTAACTATAGAAATTGGATTGTATAGGAAGTTAGATACAAAGTTAGAATGGCATTAACTTTTTCACATGTAGCGTAATAATATTTTTTCATTAGATAGACTACTTAACATCAAAAGATTAAATTTCTTTATGACTGTTATCTATTATAAGAAATGATCCGTTATATTATCTCGGATAGATAGTAGATTAACAATAGATGTAATGGATAGAAGGCGTAGAAGCTATATTTGGCTACTGCGCCTTTGATATTTCCGCGTGTTCCGTCATATAAGAAAATTACGATTGAGGCGAGAACCGCTCCGGCTATACCATAGTGCATCATAAAAGGGAAAGTAAAAAGTATCTGCATTATTGCCTGAGAAGGAAAGCAGACGTGATGTCGACTAAGCCAAGGAATGATGGTCTGTTTTCTCAGCATATAGAAAATGGCTATCATCAAGACACCGCGCCAGTCATAGTCCACACCTGACCACCAGGTGAGAATACACATTAAGAGAATTGAAAAGCAGCATAGTGGTCCGTGCTCGCAAAGGCGGTCGAAAATTGCAAGAGCCGCTACTCCAAGAGAGAGGGTAAACATGACATTGTGGGTTCCGTCGTATCCGTTTAGAAGGAACCAGGGAATTTCACTGACTATGGCGAACCCAAGCAGAGTAAGGAAATACCGTGTCCGGCTACGAGTATGGGCGAAGCCTTCCGCTATAAGGAAGGCGAAAACCGGGAATGCGATGCGCCCGAAACAACGCATCACATTATATAAAGGAGTGTCCGGCTCCATCAGGAAATAAGCGCAGTGGTCAGTAACCATCGACAGGACGGCAATAATCTTCAGTGCGCTTCCACTCAGGCGGAGTGAAAGCGGCACTGAAAACGATTTGTTTGTTGTGAGTGTAGTGTCCATAAAACAGTAATAAAGTTAAGCGATACCAAGCAGTTCCTTCACCATAGCATCCACCTCTTGGTTGACCCGCTTGAAATTTCGGTTGAGCATAATCTCCTTCTCACGGTCATCACGGAACTCATAGATTTTGGGAAGATCAACATAGTGACTTTCCTCGTCCTTTATTTTCTTCATATCAAAGTTCGTCTTACAGAAGTACTTTGTGGTTTTGAACTCCTCTGAACTTTCGATGTCAAAGCTCGACAGCATCTTCTTATCAGTGGCTGTGAAGTCACGAGCCGCCTGACCTGCAAGCCAACCGGTAGCCATGTCAGCAATCTTCGCTGCCGGAACGAGATAGTCAAGTTTCTCTGAGATAGAGGTGGAAATCTTACTGTCGTTGATTGTGATGGAAGTGGAAGTCTGCTTCGCCTTACCGAACACATCATTCTGCGCCCACTCCAAAGTCTCCTTATTACGTGCTGCTCCCATAAAGATATTACCACAGGTAGTAATGATTTTTTGCATTCCAATTTTACCGTAGTCAGCCTCCAACTGAGGTAGCTCCTGAAAACCGAGAGTTACGGCAACCTTATTGGATCGGGCGGTACCTATCAATCGGTCGATCTTGTGGAAGTACAGCGTAGGGAGCTCGTCGACGATGATGCTGACAGGGAGATTTCCCTTAGAATTGACACGTGTAATCAGACGGTTGAGTACAAGCGCGTTGAGCGATCCGATTACCTGCTCTTTTTCAGGGTCATTGGCTATCACGAGATAACTTGGAGCTTTCGGGTCTGAAATCTTCAAATCAAAATCGTCACCAGTGAACACCCAATATGCTTCCGGAGATACCAGTCGGGCGGCATTGACACGCAGAGTACCGACCATACCTTCCAACTGGTCGTTGGCTTTGTTCTCATAGGCACTTTTGAATGGAGCCATAAGGGAGGAAATCTTATCGTCCATCATCAGGATGTCAAATACTTCCGAATACTTTCGACCGAGAAAAGACAGCACGTGTGGCATATCCGAATATTCACCGGTTATGGTATCGGGTTCAACCTCATTCCCGGCTTCGTCCTCATACCAGCAACGTTCAATCAGTATTCTGTTTCCTGCACGGTCAAGATAGGAGAAATTGTTAAGATCAACGAACATATGGTCTTCATCAGTCGAGACATCCCTCCCTGTACTGTCAACGAAATCGAGAATCACGTTACCCTTTTCATCGAGAGCATTGAACTCGTCCCAATGCCGTATCACAAGCTCCAGTTTCTTCCCTTTATGTGAGATATATCGTTTCAGTTTCTTTCCGTCTTTGAATCCAGTTGGACGGAAGTTGACAAAGAAATAGATGATAGCCGCCAGAAAGTTCTCCGCCGAATTGGTAAAGAAAGCTTCTGATCCACCTTTTTTCTCCCCTCCACCCTTATTCAGAGAGGCAAGCAGGGTCGCGGCTGTCTCGGAAGCGGCCGCAAGGTCCGGAATATACTTTCTCTGAATCGGGTTTATACGGTTGGAGTATTCAATATTAGTAAAGTTGACTTGCCGAAAGCCACAGCCTTTAGGCAGCTTGCCTTTCTTCCTGTTTTTACAGAACTGATAAAACAACGTCTTTGCCAATGTGGGCCATTTATAGTCGTAGACCATCATCGCAAAACCTTTCTCTGCGTGTTGGCGAATGAACGGGTCGATGATACCGAAAGACTTACCAGAACCCGGTGTACCAAGCACTATTGTCCCCCTAAAGGGATTGCAGATATTGATAAAACCTTTGTGTAGACGGCGTTTCCAATAGTAGAGCATTGGAATATTCACCGAATATGGTGTCTCGACAATCTTCTCCGACTGCTCGAAAGATTCGTTCTCAAAATTGAAGCGATCCTCACCGACTTTATGGTTGTAATACTTGGCGATACCGTCAAGTCCCTGATGGAAGAGCATTGTACCGACAACGGAACAAAAGGCATAGAGTATGCGGTTTGCAGGAAATCCCATCCAACTCATACCCCAATCCATTCCGTGGAAGATGAAGCATAGCCCGACAAGGGTGACTCCGGCAAGGGCCGGGTAAATCACCATTGTCTTCAGGTTGAACTTCAAAGCCTTCTTAGCCTTGGTGCCGATGGCCACCACACAGATGCAGATCAGCTCACATATCTTGCACCCGGCAACGGAGTTAAACACCTTAAAACGGGCGAAAAGATCAAGAATGAACTGAGTGATCTTATTGTCAGCCGTAATCGGCAGGTTCATCACAATCTCGATAATCAGGAAGAAGTAGATGCTACTGCGGAAGTAGTTATACATCTGCTGCTGTTCTTTAGTTTCCTCAAAAGCCATAGCTTAATTCTAAAAATATCCGTTATAAGCCTCAACCTGTTTGGCTCTTAAATTGGGGGAACCTTTACGTTCATCGATTTGATTGAAAGCTTCAAATTTGAGTTCTCTAAAATAAGTCACTGCATCATGGAGAGGCTGCATTTCCACATCCTCATTTGTTGCTGACTTCTGATAATGCTCACTTAGAATTTTGAGACCCGTTTCCAGACAGTTATGAAGTGATGCCAAATCCTCGTCAGTGAGATGTTCAAAATTATGTTTTGACATATTAGAATGGAATTTTTAAGCCGATTAATAGGCCGTTCCGGAAAGTATCTCCGTGAATGAAATTGACATTGTTCTTCTGTATCAGTGAGAACTCCCAGCCGTTCTGAAATACATAGTTGTATTCAAACC
>JAIDSM010000056.1 GCA_029061225.1 Muribaculaceae bacterium | reverse complement strand
CTTGCTGTGTTCTTTACTATTTTCCTCAGCAATCTTTGGTCTCTCGGCACTTGGACTTTCTGGCTCGTTTCAGGTGCTTTACTGGTCTGCCTAATCATCGCTTTTATAATGCTCCCAAAGAAAATCAGAGATTTTAGGGAACTAACAGCGGTTGATTAATCGTTCCTCGCTTACAAAACGCTCTCATACATTTAGATGGGAGCGTTTTTTACGTAAATTGAGAGTTCGGGGGAATCATAATTCATCACTGCTCTATATAGTATTTGTCTCTTAATTGTAACTTTTCTCTGTAACTTACAAATTTTCAGGGGTTAGAATTTTTGTATTCCAACTCTTCGCCACAACTTTTATGCTTGCCATAAGGCAAATCTCAGAAAATTTCGTTATCTTTGCAACTACAAAAAAACTAAACCCGATAGCTTGACGAGTCAGGGGCTACCGGGAATCAACGTCACAAAATTAGTAATTTTTTTTTCGACAGCAAAATATTAGGCTAAAAAAATTGTGAGAAAAGATGAAATTTTCTGAATTTCAACATATACTATCGGAGGAAAGACTACAACGCTACCTGTTGGCTTGTGGTAATGACACTCGGAAAACCATGACCCTCTATAGGTTGAACCTGAATCTGTCACAAGAGGTCTTTACCCTTCTGAGCTGTTTTGAGGTATCGGTCAGGAACGCCATCGACCGTATTCTCCGAGTATCTCTTGGCTCGGATTGGCTACGGGATTCCGTCCTGCCTGGCGGAGTATTTGACGTGCCGGGATGTCGTGACAGTGCAAAGATAATCAGAAAGGCATATAACAGGCTACAGCGCGACAACTCATATAGCCACCCCAAGTTGCTCGCGGAAATGGAGTTCGGTGTATGGAAATATATGTTCGCTAATCCTCAATACAGAGCTGTCGGCAGAACATTGCTTGCAATTTTTCCCAATAAGCCTCGTTCATCAGCGGAAGTTCAGTACAATAATACCTATATCTTCAACGAACTTGATGGAATCAACATTCTCCGGAACCGCATAGCTCATCATGAACCTATTTGTTTTGCGCGTCGCCAGCCTGAAATTGGTACATCTTACATATTGAACGCCTACCAGACTCTCCACAAACTATTTATGTGGATGGGCATTGACAGTAAGTCCTTATTATACGGTCTCGATCACGTTCAGCAGGTATGTTCAAAAATCAATGGTCTTAAATGACAAAAGGATAGCACTTACCTTTAAAATTTAGTGAAAGAACGAATTGTCTTCAAGATAGCATCCAGTACAATATACAGGATATCCATATTCCTCTTTATTATATGGATTCTTGACGAAGGTGTTCAGAGATTCCAAAGAATGGCGAACTACTGCGTTTTGTCCAGGTGATGAATTAGTAAATACAGTGATTGATGTATCTTTCAACTTGCTTTCGTTGCTATTCGACGTAGACCAAGATGTAAGTAAACTCTTAATATCAGCAAAAGGTAAATCGCTGCCAATAACGAAATATGCGGAGGCTCCATATGTAATGCTCCTTACATACACCAATCCTTTCTCCGATATATCTTTATTTATAAAAATACCAGATTCGGGGATATCCGTCGTGACGCTGAATCCCTTGAATACAATTTCCCCAATAGTCCAATTCTTTATATTGTCAGTATTATTGTCTTGCTTGACGACTTCACAGATTGTTTTTGCAAAAGCCTTATTGTCTGTCAAAATATCGTCCAATGAATCCAAGTTTGTGATATTGGCCACTCTAAACAAGTCCAATTTAGGAGTTCCACTTGTCTTATATTCTTCCGAATGAATGACATCCTTGATATATTTGTTGTAACCTGCACCTGAAGGATTCTCAATGGTTGAGATAAACGGATCACTGAAGTCAGTATAGGCCTCTATTGGATTTTTTAAGCCGTTAACTTCCCTATCAAAGTGATTTCCAAAAGAAGTCTCAGGGAAAACCGCTCCAAGGTAGATACTGGGTGGATTACCATTGCAGTCCCAATTCTGTATTCCAAGATAGCGTGATCCTATATAAATTTGATTTTTGGATAATTGATTGCATACAATTGTGTCCCACGCAACTAAGGTATTTTTATTGTGTTCAGGGATTGGATCAGTCTTGACATTAATCATCATGGGTTCATCATTACTGCAACTGGTGACTGCCAAACATGAAATAAAGGAAATTGCAGCAATTAAAATTTTGTCACTTACATTCATATCCATATTTCTTTATTATTGATTTGAAATCTATATATGGGGCATTGGAGATACTATTCCCCATCGTTAATCAAACGTATGGATTATTCAATCCGTTTAGACATAAGTATATTTTAACAGATGTTATTTGGTGGCAACGACTAAATGCCGTATTATAAGAAACTAATATTTTATTCCTTTTGGATTTTCGATTACCTCTGCAAGATATGTTTTTGTCCGACATTCGCAATGCAATTGTCGGACATTAAACACCCTTGCAAAGGGAAACCCCTCGACCCGATTTCAGATGTTGCAAGAGCCAAAATTGGCTCTGCGATCTATTCAGCACCCAAAATCTCCCTATTTTACTACGTTAAATATTGTAAATATAAATAGAATAAAGTTAATTCATAAGTAGTGTTAATGTAGAAATACCTAATTTAGCCTATATCCTTCTAACTACCTGAAAACACAAAACTTACGTTAGGGAACACTTTTTTGCCTTATCCTTTCAAAATCTGTACCTTCCCTGTATTCTTTTCTATAAATCTATGCTGATTATCAGCATAGTAAGGGCTTTCTTATGAATTTCAGAGACTAACAATTATGCATTATGAATTATGAATTATGCATTCCTACTTAAGACTGAAGACTAAAAAAGCATCCCGGAATCAGGGATGCTTTCTTCAATCAATAGCGGCTACTATGCCGTAAGAGTCGATTTTGACGGTCCGAGTTCCTTTGGTGAGCTGATACTCATCGGTCACCTGACGGTCGGCGAAATAAAGATGGTCTGTCGAGATCTTATCTGCCTTCATGACCTCTGCGGCAAGCTGACGGTCGGAGTCAATGCACATGCCTATGTATTTCGCGCCTGATTTCTCGGCTTCTCTTGCGAGGCGGACATTTTCAATGCGGCTCTCCGCATCGTTGACGCTCCAGAAATTCACGATAACGTCCTCACCTTTCAGTTCAGAAAGAAGATGCGTTTCACCTCTGTTATCGGTAATTGAGATTTCGGGGGCCTGATTGCCTACCTCAAGCGGGACATTCTTGGTGGATACTGCTGATGTGAACCAAAGTGTACCTAATGCTGCAAGCATTAATCCCGTGCTGATGTGTTTTAAATTCATAATAACAATTTTTGGTTAGACAATCCCGGACTGATTGAACTATTCAAATCAAGGAGAGTCTCCGGGCGTTTTGGTTTTCGTCTCATGATGGTGACTCATGAGACGCTTGACGGAAAGGATATCTATCGCTCTACCTTTCAAAAATCAAGCCAAAACATTTAACTTATGATTGTCGGGAATCTCTATTCCCAAATTCGCTACACTTATATAACGCCCCTAATATTCATTTGTTTAACCGGAATATGCTGTATAACATATTTTTAATCATTTTGTAGCGACAACTCCCGATTTTTCGTATGTTTTTTCAAAGTCTTTAACATTAATTCAATAAAATTGCATCTCTTCGCACCACGCGATATCTGATTCTCACCGCGCGCGATACGCAAAACGCAACCTTACCTCGCCAGAGACATATTGATCGACACTCCGAAGTTGCTGTTTGATGTCGGGAAAGCAGTTGAAGACACCAATGGAGTATTTACCTGATGGTCAAAGAACGCCGCGAGAGTGATTCGGCGGCTCAGAACGTAGCTTGCCATGCAGTTGAGAGAGAACGAGCGAGTTCCCTGGGTAGCCTGCGTATAAGCCGTCTCTATTCGGCGGATGAGGCTGGAGTTGTTGGCGAAGTTCAGGTCGACATCTATCGAAAGGTCGTTGCTTACCCCTCCCTGACGGCTGCCTATCTTGATTATCTTATTGAAGTTGGCAATCTTGTAGCCTGCGCCGATAGTAATCTGCCGGGATGCCGTCTCCACTATCTGTCCCGCCTGTGAATTGAGGTTGAGCGTACGGCTGTCCGTATACTGCAGGTTGACCTTCAGGTCATTGTTAAGTGTGGCGTTGAAGCCTATAAGAGGATTGAACTTCTCAGTGATCGCCACCGATGACACGTTGAAGGGTGATGATGGCACAGGATTCTGCGTCCCGTCATCAAGAGTGAAACCATAGTTGCCGTCCACCCCTATCCAGTTCAGATAGGATGTATAGCTTCCCGTGGAGTATGTACAGTTGTATGCATGCTGAATTGTGAACGACTTGAACCATTTCTTCATGTTGCCGAGATTGATGAAGCCATCATACGTCACCTTCCAGTTGGGCAGCATCGAGGAGAGACCGGGGAAAAGATTTAGCGTCACCTTGTTGACATCCGTACCGCTATAAGCCGCAAGGAATGCAGGAATAAGCACATCGCTCGACGTACGGCTGACGCTCCCTACCTCAGGATTGTAGAGTGTTCCACCGAGAGGATTTCCTTCCATGAATCCGACTTCCGGATAACGCATTCCGGCATACCGTGCCTCATAACGTCCGGCAACGACCGGAATGTACTGAAGAAACTTATTGAAGGCTTCTGAGTAATAACCGTCTTCAGCCTTGTATGTCTTGAGGGCCGTCTTCAAAGCTACGTGGGTGCGTGTGTAGCTGCCGGTGCGCGACGTGGGCATACCGCTGTACATGAACTGCACCTGATTCGTTCGGTTGTCGGTCAGATTTTCAGTCAGTGTTATCTTCAGTCCGCGTATAGGCTCAAGGGTGAGTTCGAAGTTAAACTCCTGACCCTTGTTCCATATCGCAGGGGAGGTGTTCTGTCCGTCGGTGAGCAGCCATCCGCGCTCAAGAGCCTTGTCTACGAAGCTTTCATCATAGAATCCAAACGCGAAATCAAGACCAGGAGACATCGGACCGTATGCTGTCGACTGGCCGAAGATGTCGCCAACGCTCGGAGAGAACAAAGGCAGATTGAGCGAATGGCTCTGACGCCAGCGCATCGAGAAGCTGCGTGGAGCCATCAGCAGGCGCACTCCATGCTGGAGTATTTCCATTCCTACGCTCTTCTTCTCTGTCTTCGCTTTCTCTCGGGCTACTATCTTCACAATTTCCGTTCCCTTATTGAGAATCTCGACGCTATTCTCGTCGATGGGTTTGGTCTTTAGGTCAAATCTTTTTCCCTTGACGGTGGCCGTGAATGTGAGGTCTTTCGTCTTCATGTTATGGGTGAAGACCGTCGTCGTGTCGGCCGACAGCTGAACGCTCTTCTCAAGTCGCTTCGTCTTTGAGTCTGACTTGGAAGTGTTCTTTTTAGAATTGGCATTTCCTCCTACGCCTTTACGGTTGGAGTTGCTTTTGGCGGAGAAACGCTGGTTGATATCCTTAAGGAATTTGCTGTGGTTGTATAGGGTCTCGAAATTCAGACGAGCGTCAGCGTTCCAGGTTGTCTGGTTGCGTATGGAGTTGCCCATGTCCACGTCCTGGATCTTTGTGCCCCGGTCCCACTGATAGGTGGAGGTGTAGGAAACGTTGCCTGTCAGATAGTCAAGGAAAGGTATCTTATTGAAGGGTGCCTTGTATGAGCCGGTGAAGGTCTGGCTGTAGTTCCAAGGCGTTCCGAGTCCCTTGATCGAATTTAGCACGGTGTCTTTCCAGTCGCGGTATTTGTCGGGGAAGAGTCGCTTGTTCACCGCTCCTATTGTCTCCTCGATGCGCGCTGTCGTATTGCTTTGGAACGACAGCGAGAGCGACTGCAGGATATTCCAGTTGAGCGATAGCTGGCGGTCCCAGAGGAAGTTCTTGCTCACCTGTACGGGCAACTGCATGTCGACGTCCACCTCCGAGCGCACCTGCTGCTCATAGTAATGGCGCGACATCGAGGTGAAGAACGTGATGTTGTTGAAAAGCCAGTTCACCTGCCAGTCCTTCAGGAATTTCTGGAATTTTGACTTTCCCTTCAGGCCGGAGAAGGGTTTCCATGGCTTGAAATACGGGGAATAGGAATACTGGAACGAACCGCGGTAGTCGGCCGTGTTCTCATACTCCGTCGTAGGGTCGGTATTCTTCTGCTTGTTGAAGTTGAATGCGATCGTGAAGTTGGCCGGATCCCATGGCATGGCGTTCTTAGACGTCACGTTGAATCGCATGTTGGAGAGAGAGAACGACTCCGTGGTCTTCTTGGTGACAGAGTATCCTTTGATGGAATCCTTCTCAGCTTTTGTCGATGCTGCGGCGAGGGCATCCTTAAGGAGGATGTCCTGGTCGAGAGGATTGTACTTCGGCGTGGTGGTCTCGCTGCTTCGTGCGTAATAGACGGGAGCAGCCAGCTTGATTTTCTCAGGCACGAGCTTACCGAGATTTCCCTGCACCGAGAAATTGTATTGGTCGTAGTTGTCGAGGCGGCGCGCCGAGAGGCCCTGGGCGACGCTGCCGAATCCTGCCGTCTCCTTGTGCATGGCGAAATTCACGGTGGCCACGTCGGAGATG
>JAIDSM010000055.1 GCA_029061225.1 Muribaculaceae bacterium | reverse complement strand
AATCTTTAATAATTGATAATTAATCTTTAATAATTAATAATTAATCTTTAATAATTGATAATTAATCTTTAATAATTAATAATTAATCTTTAATAATTGATAATTAATCTTTAATAATTGATAATTAATCTTTAATAATTAATCTTTAATAGAAACAACGTTTCCGAGGCTTACATACCAAATGTAGGCCTCGCATTTTTTTGCGATTCCCGTCTGAATGAGTGCTACCGCATAGCGCTTCACCTGGCGTGAATAAGCCTTGTCATTGCGGTGGTCGCCGAATTTATAGTCGACGATGACGGCTGTGCCGTCAGGCCGAATCATTATACGGTCGGGCCGGCGCACCTTTCCGTCGGCGACTATGCCGCGCTCGTTGATCACGCGTGCGCCCGGTGCAAACCATCCGTAAGGCGCCACGCTTTCAATAGCCTTGGATAGCAGCCTCTCGGTCTCCTCCATCTGGCGGATGCCGATATGTCCCGCACTCTTCGCTTTCAGCAGCGCTCGTGGCAGGTCGGCGGCAGTGATGACATTCTCCATGATGGAGTGCATCAGTTCGCCGTAACGGCGGCTCTCTTCCGTCTCGTTTTCGTCCGTTGTCTCCTCCTTAAGGTCCGACGGCAGGGTGTCGGCATCAGGGCTCGACGGATCGGAATATATCAGGGCGGGAATTACATTGCCGCAGCGATACTCAGGGATATTGATGCTGAGAGTGCCCTCTTCCATTTTCTTACGTCCCGCCTCCACTTCCTCTTCTGTCAGGGGAGAGCCGAAACTCCACACCGACTCTTCAGGATCGACCGATATTTGCTCGGCCGACGGCAGGAAGCCGGAAATTCCGGGATATGACTTTGCGAGGTCGTCGATGATCTCCTCAGCCTCCACACCGCATCTCCACAGGTAGGAGCCTATGCGCAGGGAGTCCGGAGCATGGCCGTTTTCCTTTTCCGCTGCCGGCGTAAATATGTATAGCTCATCGATAGCTCGTGTGTAGGCCACATAAGCCATATTGACCTTATCCGTCATGTAATTCTCGAGATATTTCCTATATATGTCGGCGTGCGTGGTCTCTTCGAGCTTCGGATCGCTCCATACGGGAATCCAGGGAATCTGAGGAAATCCTTCCGCCTCCGACAGGTCCGGTCTGACCCAGAGCCATTCCTTCTGCGATGCTGAGAGCGGCTGTGTGGTCTGCTTCGAATAAGGCACTATGACACACCTGAACTCAAGACCTTTCGACTTGTGGACGGTCATGATGTTGACGGCATCGGCATCTTCCGGAGAGGAAATAGACCTGAAGCGTCCTTTCTTGTCCCACCATTGCAGGAAAGATGCGATGTCGGAAGTGTGGCCCTCGCAGTATTCGAGCACCATATCCTGCAGGGCTGCGAGGAATGCCGCCTCCGACCGGCGGGAATGCGATGGGATGAACTGCCGGATAATGTTTTCTACAAGAGCCGGCAGGATTGTGGTGCTCATTCCGGCGAGCATATCGCGGATAGCATCGGGATTGTATTCTCCGTCGAGGAAACGGGTGAGGAGTTCCGAGAGAGGCGCGTCGGGATGCCGCATGGCGAAGAAACTGAAGTCTGCCCGCAGCTTGCTCCATTCTCCGGCTCCCTTTTCTTTCCTCTCCTCTTTAGGATTGAGTCGCGCACGTGTGCCGTTGTTGATGGCTTCGAGAATCGACACGACAGTCTGCACCGCGGGAGACTCTCCGGCCTGCAGCGAATCCGCGCTGATGAAGTTGATCTTGCGCTCCACGTCATCGCGTAGATTATAGAGCATGATGCGCTCTATGATTTCAGCGCCCTGGTCGTGGGTGTCGACGAGGATGGCGATTTCGCCCATGTGATATCCTCTGGAGAGCATATCGGAAATTAGGACCGGTATCTCATCGAAGTGAGGAGGCACGTCATCGCCGGAGACACTCTCGAAAAGCTGAACCCGTACGTATCCCACCTCGGCCTTATGAGACGGTGGCTGCACAGTATTGGAATATAGGCTCTCCATTCGCGGTCCGAGTTCGCGGGAGAAGAACCGGAAAAAGAGGTTGTTGAAGTGCACGATCCTCAGGCTGCTTCGCCAGTTGGTGTTTTCCGCCGGAGTGTTTCCGCATAGGCGGCAGGAATCGGCAAACTGCTTGGGTACTTCAGTCGTGATCAGGCTTGGATCAGCGTTACGGAAGCGGTAGATGCTCTGCTTCGCGTCGCCGATGATGAGGTTGTCGTTGCCCTTGCCCTCGCTTTCCGAAAGGAGCGGACGCATGTTGAGCCATTGCAGGCGGCTCGTATCCTGAAACTCGTCTATCAGGAAATGCTCCAGACGGCTACCGAGTCGCTCATAGACGAAGGGGGCGTCGTCATTGCCGATGATCCGGCTGAGTATTGAGTTGGTCTCGCCGAGTTCCACCGTATTGCTGTCTGTCAGGAAGAGGCGCGAGTTTCCCCTTACGCTCTGAAGCAGTCCGACGTATGGCATCGTCGCGCGATAGATATGCCAGCGCTTCATCCGGTCGGAAAGGGCCTCGTTTCTCCATCCGTCAAACTCCTGATACATTTTTTCGGCAAGAGCCTGGATATGGTCTTCCATGGGGGTGCCGAGATGCGGATTTTCCTTTTTCGGATGAAACACCCTCGTGGTGGCTCCTTTTCGCGTGAACTCCGGAATCTTGAAAGATGCTCCGTCTTCTATTGAATGGTCCCAATCCCACTGTGAAGCCATCTTCCTTACGCGGCCGGCGAGATAGGTGCCGGCTGTT
>JAIDSM010000054.1 GCA_029061225.1 Muribaculaceae bacterium | reverse complement strand
CTGATTCTTAACGTATTAAACATTTGGCTCCTAAGAGCCGTTTATAAACTCAAAAAAAATTACCGAAGTATTGTTATGATGATCCTGAGTATTTCGCCGAATATGATATCACACACATCAGAGAACGCTTTAATGTCTGGGACGTGGAAAAAGAGAGGCTCAAAAGGGAGAAAATGTGGGAAGAAATGCAGAAAGATGTGGATGACTATTGGAGTGATCCTAATCGTGAAAAAAGAGCAGACTGGGTCAGTCCTACTCTTGTCCAAGACCTTAAAAATTACTTTGAAGAAAGCTACAGTAGACCTTCGTTTGCAGAATTTGTTTCCTCAATTCGCAGAGGTGAATTTGGAATTCTTCCGGAAGACTATGATGGTTTGGCGGCTCCAGGCGATCCCGGCTATTATGGGGAATAGATATAAATTCTTATATCCGCAGGATTCCAATCTTACAGAAAATCATAGTTGTAAAATGCTGAGGTTTCGAGAAAAGTCATTATCTTTGCATTAGTAACTCGAATAATGAAAACCTTAAAACTATATGTCTATGTATAGTCCCGCTTATAATGAGGCAATGGAGTTTGCTGCCGCTGTAATACAGGCTGTCAAGGCAAGTGGATACGTTATGGATTATCCATTGGAGCAGCTGATATCAGAATCTGCTCGTATCGGTGAAAAATTATTGACGGCTGAGGTATCTCAAGAGATGGTACCCAGTCACACGTTTCAGTCAAATATGGAGGAATCATACAAGGATGGTATAAGATGCTCGCATCTATCACTTTATTGGATGGATATATTGGAGGCAAGTGGCAGCTATAGCCAAATTCCTTTCGCATTGATAAGAGAAAAATGCGAAAGTCTCCAAGGATTGCTGCGTAGCGGTATGAAGACTTTTGAACTCCTGCTTGGGAAACGTCGTTTCTAAATTTATGGTAAAATGTATTGATGTAGGAAATCCCTGACTTTAAATTAATCCATTCATATGGCATTCTGGGATAGAATAATCCATGCGGTAAAAGAAGCGGAAAACAGGCAGGCTCGCTCAAGGGAAACGTCACGTGATGCTTCCCGCTATTGTTTTGTGGATATCGAGGTTGGATTGCGTGATAAAAAGATCCATGATATCGGAGCTGTCAGGTGGGATGGAGCCATATATCACGCTGCAAGCAAGCAGGGTCTGATTACTTTCCTTAAGGATGTGGATTTTATTTGTGGACATAACATCATTCATCATGATGCCAAGTATTTGTTTGGTGACGCCACACACTCCTTCATATTGGTAGATACTCTCTATTTGTCTCCATTGCTTTTTCCTGAGCGTCCCTATCATCATTTGGTGAAAGACGACAAGCTTGTATCCGACCAACTGAACAATCCTGTAAATGACTGTGAAAAAGCCCGTGACCTTCTGATGGACGAAGTGACTCGTTGGGCAGGACTTACCGACTCCAAAAAGATTATATTTGCAACCCTGCTTCAAGGAATCGAGGAGTTTAAGGGATTCTTGGCTTTTGTCAATGCTAAAGTTGGATTAAAAGAGTCATTAGCGGAGCAGATCCGTTCAGAATATAGAGACAAGATCTGCCTTAATGCAGATATAGAAAGTGTAATCCAAAAGTACCCACATGAATTGGCATATGCGCTTGCATTGATAGACACTACAGATTATCGTTCTATCACTCCCGCGTGGGTTCTGCATAATTATCCTAACGTTGAGAATCTGGTGAGACTTCTTCGTCATACTAAATGCAGCGAGGGATGCCCTTATTGCAATAAAGAACTTGATGTCCTTATAAATCTCAATCGTTTCTTCGGCTTTGACAAGTTCCGGACTTATGATGGAGAACCACTTCAAGAAAATGCAGTTCGTGCAGCAGTCGAACACAAATCGCTGCTTGCCATTTTTCCTACAGGAGGAGGTAAATCTCTGACATTCCAATTGCCGGCCTTAATGGAAGGGCGGTCGGTACATGGTCTTACGGTTGTCATCTCTCCATTACAATCTTTGATGAAAGATCAGGTGGATAATCTGGCTGAAAGAGGGATTACTGATGCTGTCACTATCAATGGATTGCTGGATCCTATCAGCCGTTCGGAGGCAATACAGAGAGTGATGGATGGCGATGCCTCCCTGCTATACATATCTCCGGAGATGCTTAGGTCAAAGACGATTGAGAAAATATTGTTGGCTCGCCATTTGGTCCGTATTGTAATTGATGAAGCGCATTGCTTCTCCTCATGGGGACAAGATTTTAGGGTAGATTATCTATATATCGGCAAATTCATCAATCAATACCAGAAGAAAAAAGCGAATGGTCAGGCAATCCCGATTTCCTGCTTCACGGCAACCGCGAAGCAAAAGGTGGTACAAGACATCTGTGACTACTTTAAGAAGACACTCAATATTGATCTTCAAATTTTTGCATCTTCTGCTGCTCGTAAGAATCTGCGTTACTCGGTAATCCATGTAGATACTGATGAAGAGAAATACATGAAATTGCGTTCATTGATTGCTGAATCATCTTGCCCTACCATCGTATATGTGTCTCGAACCAAACGCACGCGGCAATTGGCTGAGAAACTCACTCGAGATGGATTCAAGGCATTGCCATTCGATGGCAAGATGAATGTCGAGGACAAGATTGCCAATCAGGAAGCTTTCATGAACGACAGTGTCCGTATCATAGTAGCTACATCAGCCTTTGGAATGGGTGTTGACAAAAAAGACGTTGGGCTGGTCATACACTACGACATTTCCGATTCATTAGAGAATTATGTCCAGGAAGCCGGTCGAGCAGGCCGCGACCCGCATCTTGAAGCCCGCTGCTTTGTATTATATAGCGATGCAGATCTTGACAAACATTTTATCCTTCTTAACCAGACAAAACTCAGTATCAGTGAGATCCAACAGGTATGGAAAGCAGTGAAGGATTTGACTAAGCAACGTATGCGTGTGTGCTGCTCTGCCTTGGAAATTGCACGGCAGGCTGGTTGGGATGACTCGGTTTCTGATATAGAGACTCGTGTTCGAACGGCTTTGGCAGCCCTTGAGCAAGCCGGCTATTTGGAGCGAGGAAACAATGTCCCTCATGTATATGCTACTGGTATAACTGTAAAGAACATGGAGGAAGCCCGAAAGCGCATTACGGAATCCATGCTCTTTGAAAACGAGGAAGTAGAGAAGGCTGTCCGTATCATAAAGTCGTTGATATCGCAGAAATACACTGTCAAGACTCAAGATGCTGAAGCAGAATCGCGCATAGATTATCTGGCAGACATCCTCGGGCTCAGCAAGGGTGAGATAGTATCCAGCGTGGTGCGTATGCGCCAAGAAGGGATCCTTGCCGATTCAAAAGACATATCTGCATATCTCCATGATACCGGGGATTCTGAAAATAAATCAAAACGTCTGTTGGAGCGTTTTTCAAAACTCGAACGATACATACTCGGACACGTGTCTTCTGAAGTATGTCGTATATCCTACAAGCAGCTTAACGATAATGCCCAAAAAGAAGGAATAGACACTGCAACAGAAAAAGATATACGTACATTATTATTTTTCTTGACTGTCAAGGGCTATACTCGTAAGAAGGAGGATGGGGCACACAATATTCAGTTATGCTCTCAGGCTGATATGGGAGCTGCCATGAGACGGTTTGAAAAACGACTGGAAATATGTCAGTTTACAATCGGTTGGTTATATAGGCTTACTGCGCGTAATGTTGAAGCCGACAAGGTAAATAGTGATGTGCGGTTCTCTGTAGTGGAGTTGCTGAATGATTTGAAAACTACAGGTAACACACTGATGGAGAGCATGAGCGATGTGAGTATGGGAGATGTAGAGGAAGCGTTGCTCTATCTGTCAAAGATTGGAGCCCTGAAACTTGAAGGTGGTTTTCTGGTGCTCTATAACGCCATGGATATCCGTCGTATCAAAGATAACAGGTCGCGATACAAACAAGACGATTACCGTATGCTTAACGAGTTCTACAAGCAAAAGATTCAGCAAATTCATATAGTGGGCGAATATGCCAATCTGATGGTGCGAGACTATAATGCGGCGTTACAATATGTACATGATTATTTCCAGATGGACTACAAGCGGTTTGTCTCGAAATATTTTAAAGGTGAGCGGCTGAGAGAAATCGAGCGCAACGTCACACCTGAGAAATATGAGCATATTTTCGGAGCCTTGTCTGAAAAACAGATGGAGATTATCTCCGATAAAGAATCCCACTGTATAGTGGTGGCTGCCGGACCGGGCAGTGGAAAGACACGTGTATTGGTGCATAAACTCGCCTCGTTACTATTGCTTGAGGATGTAAAGCATGAACAGCTATTGATGCTCACATTTTCACGTGCCGCTGCAACTGAGTTCAAGCAGCGTTTGTTGGGGCTTATCGGCAATGCTGCCCATTTTGTTGAAATAAAGACGTTCCATTCCTATTGTTTCGACCTATTGGGTAGAATTGGCAGTCTTGACGGCGCTAAGGATGTGGTGACAAAGGCTGCACAGATGATTACAAATGGAGAAGTTGAGCCAAATCGTATAGCAAAAACAGTTTTGGTGATCGACGAAGCACAGGATATGAGTGCTGAAGAGTATGCTTTGCTGCATGCTCTTATGTCATTCAACGAGGAGATGCGAGTGATTGCCGTAGGAGATGATGACCAAAACATTTTTGAATTCCGTGGTTCTGACTCCCGCTATATGACCCAATTGCTAAAAGAATCGGATGCACGATTTATTGAAATGACAGAGAACTATCGGAGTTCACGCCATGTGGTTGATTTTGCTAATGTGCTTGCAAGTGGAATTGTGGGAAGAATGAAGACTAATCCGATTGTTTCAATGAGTCATAATGAAGGGTCTGTCTTTATACGCCATCACGTCTCTCACATAATGTACGAGCCTCTTGTCGACGATTTATTGAAGCATCGGCGCAAGGGGTCCACGTGCGTATTGACACAGACAAATGAAGAGGCTGTAATTCTGGTGGCATTATTACGCAAACATGGATTGAATAGTAGACTGGTGCAGAATATGGATGGATTTCGGTTCTATAATATGGCGGAAGTCCGTATGTTTCTCAAACAAATAGATCAATACGGTCAATCCCCGATTATTCCGGACGAAGTGTGGGAAAAGGCTAAGCAAAAGACATTCGCTGTGTATGCAAATTCGTCAAGTCTTAATTATCTGCAACGTTGTCTATACTTATTTGAGCAGACCAACAAAGTAAAATATCATACAGATTTTAAGGAATTTATCTTCGAATCGTCTATAGAAGATTTTTGTGATCTTTCGGGAGCTGATGTAGTGGTATCTACTATCCATAAGGCAAAAGGACGTGAGTTTGACGATGTCTATATGCTAATCGCCAGTCCTAAAATCATCCGAAACGAAGAACTGCGACGCTTTTATGTAGGTGCAACTCGAGCAAAAGAACACTTGTTCATTCATACCGACTCATTTCTTTTCAATCGTATGCCGGCTGATGAACACCTTTTATGTCAGGAACAGTATGGTATGCCTGACGAGATTGTTCTTCAATTATCCCACAGAGATGTAAACCTTGGATTTTTCAAAACAAGGAAAAATGAGATACTCGCTCTTAGGGCGGGGCAGATACTGCATTTTGAAAATAACTATCTTTATGAATGGGGAAGTTATAATGCTCTTGCCCAATTGTCACAAAAGATGCGAGACGAATTGCAGTTATGGGCAGAAAAAAACTATAAGGTGGTCTCCGCATCCATCCGGTTTATCGTATCATGGCGACCGAAGGATGCCCCGAAGGAAGAAAAAGAACACGCAATATTGCTTATAGATCTAACGCTCAAAAGAGAGTAAGAATATGAGGTGTACCGTATGATTAAAAATAGTTTCTATTATCAAATCTTATTTTAGTTTTTTGTGGAGTTTCATTTTAGTTTTTTGCGGTACTTTGTTTTAGTTTTTTGTGATAGTTGGAAAATAGGAGTGTACTGTCCTACGAAAAGTAGATATATAACGAAATTTGTTTGGCCAATGTTTGGCCAGTAAAATATCGATTTTTTTGACCAATCGCCTTAGACCGTCTCAAATGGTCTGGTTTGTTTGGCTAAATTACATACAAAAAAAGTTAAAACGTTGATTATGAATTTATATAATACTCTTCAACGAGGAGGAATATTGATTGCTTGTAATCAGGTAAATAGAAGATAATCAATCGGATAAACAATGAATATTTGTTTGTCCGATTGATTTGTTTGTATTTTTGCCAAACAAATACAAACATATAATCTGTTGAAAATCAATATTGCCATTTTTATGACGAACTGATAAATCCAGATTTGTTTGTATATAATTCATGTTGCTTTCCGACATGTGTGAGTATCGGTAACTCACATCTTCCGGCTCATTCAGGTTCTATAATCTCTAATTCATCAATGATATCAGTCAATTTGCGGCCCATTTAAGAATGAAGTCTCTTTTTGATGTCTATGTTCATTTTCGTAGGTCATGCTTAATCCAGATCTTTACCTTGAGTAGTAGTTTGACTCCGCCTACCATCCTAATACACTTATGGAACAATAAAATATCTTTCATAATATATTCGTTCTCTTGATAAAGAAGTACAATAATCGACGAGAAAATTACAATGGAAGCGATATCAAAAGGAACTAATGGGAAAACGGCTCTCATATTCGTGCATGGAATAGTGGGAAACAATCGGATTTTTGATTTCCTTCAGCCGTTAGTTCAAGATAAGTATGAGGTGGAATACGTAGAGCTCAAGGGGCATGGCGGCAACGCTCTCGATTTTTCTCATGCTTCTATGTCGCAATGGAAGAATCAGGTTGAGAGGAGAGTAGAGAATCTGTCGGCACGATTTAGCAATGTTGTAGGTATAGGCCATTCAATGGGTTGTCTTTTACTGATGGGGCCGGCGGCGTTGGGACATTTATCAGGATTGTTTTTGCTCAATCCTCCTATGCGTATCACTCCCAAGATACACCTGTTTTCGAATATTTTCAAGGTTGCGATGGGAAATATGCTGAATGATCCGGTGACTACGGCTGCCAAAAGTGCCTATGGTGTTTCTCTTGATTTTAATCCTCTGCATTATTATGGTTGGCCAAAGCGTTATCTTGAACTGTTTGCAGAGGTCAAGAGAGTGAGAGAAATAGTGATACCAGATCTTCAAATCCCAGTTGATGTCATACTATCCCGTCGTGACGAGATGGTGTCTCCATCCTCTGCAGAGGTGTTCACCAATCTGCCGGATGTCAATATTACAATATTACCAAATTCCACCCATTACTATTATCCAGCGGAAGATCGTAAGATTATCGTAGATGAATTCCAGCAATTCTTATCCCGTCAGACACAATGTCTTTAGAAGTTCTCAAAAAGCTTTCTCTGGATTATGGAAGACAAGGGTTAAGGTCCTCCGACAACCGGATTAAAACGAGCGCAAGAAAACATATTATTCTATTCATTTTGCAAAGATAGTCTAT
>JAIDSM010000053.1 GCA_029061225.1 Muribaculaceae bacterium | reverse complement strand
TGGTCATATCTTCCCTTTCGGTAGTTGTGGGCGAGAGCCTTCATATAACCTATGAAGACCTTGAACGCCTGCTGCTGAAGATAGCGGTGCATTGTGGTCATCGCCATTCCGGTCTTATCGGGGTTGCTCACTCTGCCGTTGACAAAGTTCTCAAACTCTTCAACGAATGCCTTGTCGCCGTCGGCGATGTTCATGAAGTCTATATCTGTATTCATATCGGTTGGGGTTTAGATTGTTGCCTGATTGTAGATTTGAGGTTCGGAAGTCACGTTGTATATGTAGTTGCCACAGCGTACCAGAAGGCAGTCAGCGCCATAGTACAGCTTCTTCATTCCCTGCACCGAACCTGTGCGGTGGAAGTTGGGGAAACGGCTGATGCCAAGTCTCTTTCCCTCCTCTATTGTCATTTTCTTTACTCTCATAGTCAGAATGTTTTGAAATGTTTGAGTTCTAATTTCTTTCCCTTTTGTAAAGCTCCGTGGAGCTTCTCGGTCGGGAATACCGTTTTACATGCATTCCACACTGCGGCAAAAGGGTTGAAAAGACAAGGGTTGAGTGGGAGGACAAAGACGGAATACCCAATTTTGAGGAAGGAAAAATTGTGGAAGGCTGCCGGCTTTGGCTTCCCACTCAAAGCATAAGCGTCCCTTGGCGTTCATACCCTGCCGCAGTAACTTTGCATCGTAAAACGTGTCCGACCGATATGGTCCGGAAATGACAAGGGATTTGAAAATATGACAACAATTCAAAGATTAGTCTCCCGTCAGTCATAAGAACAGACTATCGAGTTATGGGATCAAACAGATATTTGTTTTCAGATTGGTATTCGTTATAGGTAAGTATTCGCTTAAGATGGAATCTTCATTAGTCAGCGACGCGGAAATGAAAGTGGTTGAGCCTGCGAAACCTCGATCATTACGGCGTTGCTGACAAATTCGAGTTCGGCATTGATTTCAAATAAATCGGTGTAGGATTGCTCGGTGTGTCACACGGAGCAATCACACCGACATTATTACCCAAGTGGCAGTGAAATGGCGGCGCCACATTTATATGGCTGGTCGCCATTACTGCCGACCAGTGGTGCTGTTGATATTCATAGATTCGGCTGTCTCAGTCGTAAGCATTTGCCTACGACTGATGCAGACGGCAAGACACCGTTTCAGAATGATTGTCGATTAAGACCGGGTTCCGTTTCAGATATAGTCTTCCCCGGTCGGGGATGCGGAAATAACCGAAGAGAAGAGCAGCGAAACCTCGGTTATTTTTATTGTGTCCCCGGCGGTATAAAATCCATTTGGGGTAGTGGTTCCCATCAAATAAGCCGAAGATTGCTCGGTGTTCCACACGGAGCAATCCGGATGGTTTGCTTCTTCCAAGTGGCAGTGAAATGGCGGCGCCACATTTATATGGCTGGTCGCCATTACTGCCGACCAGCGGTGCTGTTGATGTTCAAGGATTCGGATGTCATCAGTCGTAAGCATTTGCCTACGACTGATGCAGACGGTAAGGCATCGTTTCAGATATGTTGTCGATAAAGATTGGTTTCCGTTTCAGATAAAGTCTTCCCCTGTCGGGGACGCGGAAATGACCGAAGTGAAGTGAAGCGAAACCTCGGTTATTTTAATTGTGTCCCCGGCGGTACAAAATTCATTTGGGGTAGTGCTTCCAATTAAATCAGACGAAGATTGCTCGGTGTATCACACGGAGCAATCCGGATGGCTTCGTAAGGTTAGATACAAATAGATCATTGAAAAAAAAGTCTCAACCTCGTAGCTCAAATGCCAAGCTGCTCTGACAAAAATTCCATTATCTCACTTTGATGACTCGGAATCGTGTCTAATATTTCCTGCTCCGATGCTTTCAGCCTGTTCTTCCGGGCCATAAGGTTTCCATACCTAACCATGATTGAGCCTATCTCATCGACGCGCTTCCATCTAAGCTGAACAGTACCGTCGTGATTGAACCAGTGCAAAGAAACGTTCCTCGGATTCTGTAGGACAAGAGCAAGAACAAAGATCCTCTCATCAAACTCATCGTTGATCCGGATGTTCCATTTTGTAGAAAACGCATCCGCATCCGTCCATGTCTTGAATCTCGCTCCTTTCCATTCATTCTGATCACCGTTTATCTTAGTACAGTAAATATCAGACAGATCTCTGTCCGGTATGGAATTGAGTATTGTTATACAGGTACGGGCACGGTCAGCTAAATTCGACTTGCATTTCAATCTCCTGAAATCAAACGTCGAATCGTATATTTTCTTTCTTCCTGCTCCCGGTCTCGCCCCGCCACGTCCTTTCTTTGGTGCCTGCTCAGGGGTTTTCTCTATCTCTTGATTCTCCATGCCCTTATCCAATTATAATTGTTTTGAAAAGATGACAACATTTCAAATTCGTACTGTTCTAATTTTTGGTCTCTCTATATTCAAACAAGGAAGAAAGAAGCACCACTGAGTCTTCATCGTGTCCCTGTTTGAGCAATCTTCTATCTATATCACCGGGATTGTTGAAAATATCACCATATATCGATGCGTACTTGACATCTAAAACAAAGTCAAGTAATGCGTAAGTGGGAATTCCTTGCTTGTTGGTTGCCGGTAACCATATCTCAGCTTCCGGATCAAGTTGGTGAAGTCTCTCTATAAGTTCCTTAGCCTTCATATAACATTTACTGTGATTATCTTCTCTTTTTTCGTCTTGATCACTTTTTCTTCGGAAGCCTTATCTTGCCGTTCTCTGTTTCCCATGCCTCGATGTAAGAGGTGAGCGCATCGGAAATCACATCTTTAAGAAGTGT
>JAIDSM010000052.1 GCA_029061225.1 Muribaculaceae bacterium | reverse complement strand
TTCCGAACAGAGAAGTTAAACCTTGTAACGCCGATGGTACTGCGAAAGCGGGAGAGTAGGTAATCGCCGCCTTAAGGACTCACAGAAATGTGGGTCCTTTTTTTATCTGCGTAGCACATGGGTGGGCGGTTTCCCAACCGCCCGTTGCCGTCCCGCCTTTTACGTCCTTAGCGAACGCGGTTTCCAAAACCCCCGTACATCATATGGAAACCTTAAAAATATCTTTTGTTTTTTCATACCTCTTCGGAACAAATAGGGAAGAATTATGTTAGAGATATAGAAACACTAATTTAACCGTGAATATGAAAAGCAATCTATATACTGGCACCGGAGATTCAGGTACGACTTCATTAGTCGGCGGCCAACGAATAAGCAAATGTTCGGCACGCCTTGAAGCGTATGGTACGGTCGATGAGTTCTCCTCGTTTCTGGGCGTAGTGTCATCTTCTGAGAAATGTCCGGAAGATGTCAGACTTCAGATTCTTGATATTCAGAACAGGCTTTTTGATGTAGGTTGCTATCTTGCTACCGGGGTAGAAAAAGATGTCGTTCCTTCATGCAATGCTTTAGATGGTGATTGCATAGAGTGCCTGGAACACTGGATTGACGATCTTGACTCCAGAACGCCCAAAATTCGCGCGTTTGTTCTTCCCGGAGGCTGTCAACTTGCTGCACACTTTCATGTCGCCAGAACGGTCTGTAGGCGTGCAGAACGGCGTATTCTCGCGCTGGCAGCGGAAGATCCAGTCGATCCGTTGGTTCTTCGTTGGTTCAATAGGCTTAGCGACTATCTTTTCATTGCGGCAAGATACGTGAATCATGTCAATGGAGTAGAAGAATTAGTGTGGAAACCGAATATGAATTCTAATAAATAAAATCAACTGCATATGTACTGGACACTTGAACTCGCGTCGAAACTTGAAGACGCACCATGGCCTGCTACCAAGGATGAACTCATCGACTACGCGATGCGTAGCGGAGCCCCGATGGAAGTGATTGAGAACCTCAACGAGATTGAAGACGAAGGAGAGACCTACGAATCAATTGAGGAAATCTGGCCCGACTACCCCTCCAAAGACGACTTCTTCTTCAACGAAGAGGAGTATTGATCGCTTGTAAGTAGGTAAATAAAAGATAATCAATCGGATAAATAATGAAAATTTGTTTGTCCGATTGATTTGTTTGTATTTAGCCAAACAAATACAAACTTATAATTGATTAAAAATCAACAGTGCCTATTTTATGACGAACTGATAATTTCAGATTTGTTTGTATATAATTCATGCCGCTTTCAGACATGTGTGAGTATATTCTATTTTTTGATTAGGATAAGGGGCTTTCTTCATTAAAAAGCATTAACTTTGCGATATGAAACATAAAACTATAAGAATAGTGACGGATGATGGTCAAGAAGTTGATGCTATGACTCCGACGATTTTGTCTGTGAGTAGAGCAACGGATATTCCTGCGTTCTACACGCAATGGTTTTTCAATAGGCTTGCAAAAGGTTACTGTCGCTGGCGTAACCCTTTCAATGGAATTGACAGTTATGTTTCATTTCGGAATGTACGTTTTATTGTCTTCTGGTCAAAGAATCCCGCACCGATTATTCCATATCTCCCAATTCTTAAAGATAAGGGCATAAACTGTTATTTCCAATACACTCTCAATGACTATGAAGCAGAATGTATGGAGCCAAATGTGCCTATTCTGAGTGAACGCATAAAGACCTTTCGAATGTTGAGTCGTATGTTGGGCAAGAACGGTGTTGTATGGCGCTTTGATCCGATGATATTGACTGATAGGATTTCTATAGAGGATCTCATATTAAAAATCGAACACCTCGGACAACAGCTGTATGGCTATACGGATACTTTGGTTTTCAGTTTCGCAGACATATCTTCATATAGAAAAGTAAGTTCCAATCTTAAGCGATATGGTATTATCTATAAGGAGTGGACAGAAGAACTTATGCTTGACTTTGCAGAAAGACTTAAGGTCTTAAATGATCGTATGGGCTGGAATTTTAATCTAAAAACTTGTGCTGAAAAAGTCAGTCTGGAAGAATTGAATATCCGGCACAGTCGATGTATTGATCATAAGCGCATCGCCAAAATTGCTTGGCAGGATACGAAATTGATGGACCATATCGGTATGAAAGTGGAGGATCGAATCAGCAACATATTCGAGGAGGCGGATATTATTCCTCAAGGTGCGATCGAATTGGATGAAGACCATTACGCTATTTCAACACAAAGAAAAAAAGATACAGGCCAGCGCAAGTTATGTGGATGCTTTCCGGCAAAGGATATCGGTCAGTACAACACCTGTCCGCATGGTTGCCTGTATTGCTACGCCAACATATCTCCAGAAATAGCCTTGCGCAATTCATCCCAACATAGAATAGACTCCGACATTATAATATAAAATTATAGTTATGTTGAAATTGTTTAGTTTTGACAAGTTGCTTGAACAAGCGACCAAGCGTTTTCAGTCATTACCTGAATCTATTCAAAGAGAGCTCAAGGAATCTTTGGAGAATGGAAAGGGAATCTTGAGGCAAAGAGATCAGATGGATGCTTATTTATATTTTTATGGTGAGATCCACAGACAAAAATTATTGAGAGCTTTCAAGCACCTACCTGAATCTTTACAAAATAGAAATATATCCGTTATTGACTGGGGTTGTGGCCAAGGTTTGGCATCAATGATATTTAGTTACGTATTCCGGACTAAATCCGTTCACCTTTTCCGGTGATATCCGTTCACTCTGTCGATGGTTTCATGGCGCAAAGT
>JAIDSM010000051.1 GCA_029061225.1 Muribaculaceae bacterium | reverse complement strand
AGGCCGGCCATCTCATATCAGCGTATGCCATCGGTGTGTGCGTTGGCGCTCCTTTGGTGGCCATATTCCTCAGGAACTGGCCGCTGAAACGTATACTGCTGTGGCTGATGGTGTTCTATGCCGTCGGCAACGTCATGTTCGCGTCAAGCCAGTCGTTTATGTTCGGAATGGTCGGCCGGTTCGTTTCCGGATTGCCTCACGGTGCTTTTTTCGGTGCCGGATCCATAGTAGCCAGTCGCCTGATGCCCGACAAGCAGACCACTGCTGTAGCTTTGATGACATTAGGCATGACGGTAGCCAACCTTGTGGGTATCCCGGTAGGCAGTTTCATCGCCAACACGTTTAACTGGAGATGGATCTTCTTCTTCAACGCGGCGTGGGGAGCCGTAACGCTCCTTGCCATAGCCGTATTGATAAAGGATATCGGCGCCCTTCCTAAGACAAGCATACGGGGCGAGTTCCGTTTCCTGAAGAACGCAGCCCCATGGTTGCTCATACTGACAACCATACTTTGCCAGGCGGGAGCGTTCTCCATGTATTCATATGTCAGCCCTATAATGAAGCAGGCAGGTCTAGCGCTTGAATACATGCCTATACTGATGATCATAGTAGGCGCCGGAATGTGTCTCGGCAACTATTACAGCGGAAGGGTCAGCGACCGGATCACTCCGGGAAAGACCACCCTTTGGGTGACCATCATAATGACTCTCTCCCTTATATTGACCGCCTTCGATACATTCAGTATCTGGACTGCCGGTGCCACAGTGGTGATTGCCGCCACGATGCTCTTCGCGCTTTCGTCGCCGATGCAGCTTATGCTGATTGAGAATTCCCCCGGTGGCGAGCTGATGGGCGGAGCTATGGTGCAGGTGGCCTTCAACTTCGGCAATGCACTTGGAGCATTCATCGGAGGTCTCCCGATATCGGCCGGTCATCCCGCATCATCGTCGTCGGCGGTCGGAGCCATGATGGCCTTCCTCTCCATCTTCGTGATGTGGTATTTCATGCGCCGCTATACGAAACGTACTGTAGCTGCTGCCTAATCCACTATGGTTTCTGTCACGTTGACGAAGAAGTCAGTGCTTCCGAAGCGGTCGCCTCTCTTGTTGAACCACACAGGATTCTCTCCTGCAACTTCCACCTCAAGTATGTATTCGCCTTCCGGATATGTCTTGCTGACGAAGCGAGGACCCTCGTCTTCTGCCTTGCTGTAGAAGTCTACAAGTGAATCGTGCAGTATATTTCCTTGCTTATCCTTTATCCGTATCCGGGCGTAGCCTGACTGATTGTCCGATTTTCCAATAACGCTTATCCTTTTCCCCTTGAATGGCACGGTAAGTTTGTCGCCGGTTGTATTTGATGACCATGAATGAGCGGTTGTGACACCCTTTAGCGCAGACTGAGAAATGGAATCTACATCCCATGCCTGCCAGTATTCAGGAATCGACAGTTTTGTCCCGTCTACCTTCATAGGGAGCCATATGTAAGTAGCCGCCGAGGCCTGATGCGGGAACGACCATCTGTCGCCCATATACATGGGAATCGTTTCACCGTCTTTCTTCATCGGAAATACGAATGTACACTGTGAGTTATAGGTCAGTGTGCCCTCAGGACAGAAGAGTCCTTGTTTCTCCCACGGTCCTTCAGGTGATGGGGCGGTGTAATAATAGTTGTCGTTACGCTCCCAGCTTGTAGTGTGCGAGGTAAGCAGGTAGTATATGCCATCTTTCTTGAACATGGCAGGAGACTCTCCCATACCCTTGATGTCGGCCACCTTAGCCTCGATGGAACGGTAGTCCTTGCTTAGCCGGTAGATGGGGCCATGATGTATGAGCAGGTATCCTGTCCCGTCTTCATCCTGGAATGTGCCCATGTCCCAGCGTTTTATAGGTTCGCCATTATATTCTATGGTGCCTAAAAGGCGGTAGTCGCCGTCAATGCGGTCGCATACGGCTATGCCGATGTTGGGATCCTTATATTTCATGTCGTCGGCGTGCATGAACATCACATATTCCCCGGTTGAAGGGCATCGCATCACCTTTACCCGTTCCCCCACACGATCCGGACCGAGTATCCCGTCCGGCTGCACCGGAAGCACCACCCGCTCAAACTTCCAGTTGACGAGGTCAGGGGAGGAGTAGCATCCGAATCCCGGGAACGCATTGCTTTCATCCGACTTGTATTCTCCGAAAAGCCAGTACCGCCCGCTATCCTCCACGATGCATGCTCCATGCGCGTTGACGATATTACCGTCCGTATCAAACCACGGCACCCCGTTCCTGATCACGTTCTCAGCGATACCCAAATTGTATATTGCTACAATAATTAGGCTTATATAAAAGCGAAAATTCTTTGAGTCCATTATTAGATTGATTATAGACCGCAAAGTTAAGATAAAAAATGGGGGATAGCAAAGATAATCAGAAAAAAGTGTATAGACAGGCATACAAATAATCATGCCAATTATCTTGGAGGGGATGTATGGATTGGATTTATCCAGTTAAAGATTGATTACATTTATATGTTTTTTAGCATAAAATATTGGGAATATTGGTAATTTTTATTAAATTTGCATAGAACTATACACAGAAATTGATGACACCTGTTAGTGACAAAGCATTTGCGATAATGGCGGTCTGTCCGGAGGCTAAGAAATACTATGGTATTACGGTAGATCCTCTACGGAAGGATGCCTATAAGTTTGTGTGGGCTTTCAAAATTGACAAGGAAAAGGCCACACGTGAGGGGTATGCCTCCAGACGGGTACACGGAAGTGTTGAACTTGACACAGAATATACCGGTTGTCCATATTGCAGGAGCTATCAGAATGTATTTTGCTCGTGTGGAGCAGTTGTTTGCTGGCATGGAGAGCGAGTTTTCCACTGCCCGGAGTGCGGACAGACTGGAGAAGTATCAACAGTTTCATCAGTAGACCTTCATGGAGGAGGATTCTAATTGTAATGGCAGAACTTAAGAAAGGAGATAAAGTTATCCTCACGACAGGGGGATTCGCCACTATCGATAAGGAACTCGGTAGAGGCGGACAGGGAATAGTGTATCAGGTGGATCTGAATGGGGAGAAGAAGGCATTGAAGTGGTATATTAAGACTCCGGACGATCGGTTTTACAAGAACTTAGAGCATAATATCCTCAGCGGTGCGCCATCGACAGCGTTTCTTTGGCCTGAATATCTTACCACCAAACAGAACGGAAGCTACGGCTACATCATGAAGCTACGTCCTCAGAATTACTTTGAGTTTGGCAACTTCCTGCTCGCGAAGAAATCTTTTAGATCCTATTCCGCCATGCTTGCCGCAGCAATGAAAATATGTAACGGATTCATGATGCTTCATCGTTGCGGTTATAGTTATCAAGACCTTAACGACGGCAACTTCTTCATTGACCCGGAAACCGGAGATGTGCTTATCTGCGATAACGACAACGTCATGCCGCAGGGTGAGAAATCCGGAATCATGGGCAAGGCCAGGTATATGGCGCCGGAAATTGTAGCCGGAGGAGTTCCTGACAAATACAGCGATCGGTTCTCCCTCTCTGTCATCCTCTTCATGCTTTTTTATGCCAATCATCCATTTGAAGGAGCAAAGGTAGTTGCATGTCCCTGCATGACGGAGGCGTATGAGAAGAGGTTCTATGGATCCGAAGCATTGTTTATATACGATCCTACGGACAAGAGCAATCTTCCGGTAAGGGGTATCCATCAGAATGTAATCCGTCGTTGGCCGGCTTTCCCGGCGAAACTGAGGGAGGCGTTCATTCAGGAGTTTTCTCAGGAAAAACTGAAAAATCCTAACACCCGAATGATTGAATCGCAATGGGAGAAACTTATAGCATGTATCAGGGATACCCTTGTCAGATGTCCTCACTGTGGAGAAGAGACATTTATAGAAACTTCTGAGACCTGCATGGACTGTGGCAAGAAGATAGATGTGTCAAAACGAATTAAATTCGGGAGTCGGTCGATAATGCTGACCAAGGGAACAAAGGTCTATGTGGACAGCGACAATGTGCCTGATGCAGAGGTTGTGGAGCATCCTAATGATCCGACAAAAATCCTTCTGAAGAATGTCTCAAAGGAGAGATGGACGGCAGAAACTCCGAGCGGAAAGATCAAGATAGTTGAACCCGGAGGACTGATGCCGGTAAATCCGGGAATCAAGATCGCATTCTCTGCCGCCCATAAGGGAGAGATAAAAGAAGAAAACTAATATTTTAAAACTCAACAACGATATATGTCACTTTTAGATGAACAGGTAAGCGTACCGCGGCGGACAATGACTCTTTTTTTCCTTATCGACACATCAGGTTCGATGGAGGGAAGCAAGATCGGAGCCGTGAATGATGCAGTGGAAAATGTGCTTCCCATGCTTGATGAAATATCCGCAGAAAACCCGGATGCAGAAATCAAGGTAGCCGCTTTGGAGTTTTCCAGCGGAGTGCATTGGCTTTATTCAGAACCGAAGCTTGCCTCTGATTTCGTATGGCAGGATGTGAAGGCCGGAGGACTTACTTCGCTTGGAGCCGCTTGTGCTGAACTATCGAGTAAGCTTTCCCGTAGTGGCTACATGCAGTCAGCCAGCGGAGCATTCGCACCGGCTATCATACTTCTTTCAGATGGAGGTCCGACTGATGACTATGAAAGTGGGCTTGCCAAACTGAAAGCAAACAACTGGTTTAAGGCAGCCATCAAGATTGCCATCGCCATCGGAGACGATGCTGATAAAGACGTACTTAAACAGTTTGCCGGAAACAGCGAGGCGGTCTTTACGGTACACAACATCGATGCCCTAAAGCAGATCATCCGTGTTGTTGCAGTTACTTCCTCCCAGATTGGAAGTAAGAGCAGTACCGCAGGAGACACTACCAAGCAAGAGCAGGTGATTGAAGAAGTAAAAGATGCGGTGGAGAACATCAAGGGAGCAGAAGCCGCGACCTCGGTAGACACCAGTTCCTATGATGATGACTGGGATTAACGGTAGCTTATGAGGGCCATAAGCTTCAGCTGTCAGGGCGAAAGCCATATAGCATCGGGTAAGGTATGCCAAGACTATTCTTATAGCCATGTCTATGAGAATGGTAATGCTATTGCTATAGTCTGTGACGGGCATGGAGGAAAAAGATATTTCCGAAGTGATGTAGGTGCAAAGATTGCGGCAAAGGTTGCGGAGGTTAAGGTCAATGGCTTTATCGATCAGATTGGTGAATCTCTAATTAAGGGCACACCTTTCACTCAACGAGGAACTATCTCTGAGCAGATTGCCAAAGGGGATTTTTCTAAAAGTAATAAAATAGACAGTGCTTTTCGATGGCTGTTTGGTTCGATAATTTCTGAATGGAATAGTCTCGTCACTGCACATGCAGAGTGCAATCCGATAACGGAAACTGAGAAGACATCCTTAGAGGAAAGATGGGTAACGGATTTTGAAGGGAAAGTCAATTTTGAGAAAGTGTATGGCTGCACGCTTATGGTGTATGTCTATACACCCGAATATTGGTTTGCTTTTCAGATTGGTGACGGCAAATGTTTTGCGTGCAATGACAAAGGGAATTGGACCGAACCAATACCTTGGGATGATAATTGCTTCCTGAATAAGACAACTTCCATTAGCGATAGCGGAGCTATTGATGAGTTCCGTTATTGTTATGAAGGGGACGGAGTCCATCCTATTGCAGTGATTCTTGGGTCAGACGGTATTGACGATTCGTTCGGTTTGCCGGAGAATCAGGCTAATTTTTATGTTCAGATTCTTAAATCCATAGTTACTTCTGGAGAAGAGGCGACAATTAAAGAGATTGAGTCCGATCTTCCACAACTAAGTAAAATCGGAAGTCAGGACGATATGTCCCTGTCAATGATTTATGATGAGGAGAAGCTTAAAGAGATTTATCTAAAGTTGATTGAGTGGCAGATATCTAATGTTAAAAGAGATATTGCCAACGAGTACTGTAAAATAGGAAAAGCCAATAAGATTCAGCAATCGTTGGAGTCTATTGAACGCCCCACACGTCAGAATTTGATAGATTTGCAATATGCCAATGCTGATGAGAAAAAAGCTATCGAAATAGGCGGAAAGCTTATGGTCCGCTTAGAAGTTCTTATGAAAGAACTGAATAAGTTTGATAGAGGTTTCCCTTTATTTGGATTTATAATATTAAAATTTATGGTTATATTTTTATTATATTGAGAGTGAACTTTTATGTCTGAACAGAAATTAAATGATAGAATTCAGTATTTAACAGAAGCCTTTCGTAAGGCTTTTGAAATTTTTAATTATGACATTTGTAACGAGAAAAGACTTATAAATGTTATAAATGACTTCCATGGATTTAAAGAATTTCCTTCTGCTCAATTCGTTTTAAATACAATGATTGAATTGGAGGTTTTATATAGACTTTATAAACATAGATTCAATTCCATAAGTGAAATACAAAATTTTGTACAACAAGAAACTTCTAAAATAATATATCAGCATGGATTTTCTGAGGAAATAATTATTAGTATTCTCTCTTCTTTCCTTGATAGTATTGATTGTAATGCAGCTTCTTTAAAAATACTATATCCAAGGAAAAGGCATTCTAAAAGGATTCCGAAAAAAACAGGACAGTTATCTATTGACCCATTAGGTAGTTATTACGATCCTGATGACCCTTTAGATATTCGAAATATTTCATTTGATGATTCGAGTATAAATGTTAGAGATATTATTCTTAGAAATATAATAGGAAAATGGCCCGGAGAAGAATACGAGTATATTGCTAATGAAGAAATTTATACATTAACACTGAAATGTAAATATGGTAATGAAAATAGTGTAAAAGTATTCGTTGTGCCTAAATATAAAGATGATTGTTACTCGGTGGTAGACAATATTATTATTCAGTATAGAAACTTATGGTCCATACATAATATGGACAGACGAAGGAAACTGAAACAATATATTGAGGAGATGTTTGAGTTTCTAGATAGAAAATATGGAACTCCCAAAATAACAATCAATGGAGATTTATCACATAGTTTAAATCGTATTATTAAATGGTATTGTAATGAGTCAAAAGCTACATATTATAGTGCCAAATTGAGAGCATATTGTCTCGATCAAGGAATTGTATATTGTACTTTGGACTTTTTTCAAGATTCTTATAGGCTTTTGATTCATTTAGTTCCTAAAAGGACAGAACTCTCTGATAATTATAATTGGAGACACGATTCAGTTAAACATTTTGAAGTTATATCAATTCAATGATTCGGTAAGAATTACTGAAGTTATTAAAAATTAAGTTAATATATCAATTTGTCAGATACAAACGAATCGCCAAAGCGGTTATTATAAAAACATTAAGAATATGAACGAACTGGCGATCCTCAAGGTCTTCCCCTTCCGGAGGAGGTCGGTATTTGAAAATATTACAACCAAGATGAGCAAAAGGTTTCTCAACTGGCTGATTTTAACAATACGCACTGTCGCGTTGATTCCGGGCAAAG
>JAIDSM010000050.1 GCA_029061225.1 Muribaculaceae bacterium | reverse complement strand
TTCCGAACAGAGAAGTTAAACCTTGTAACGCCGATGGTACTGCGAAAGCGGGAGAGTAGGTAATCGCCGCCTTAGAAAGCCGGATCCGACAGGATTCGGCTTTTTTCTGTATCCGTCCGGCACCTGGGTGGGCGGTTTCCCAACCGCCCGTTGCCGTCCCGCCTTTTACGTCCTTAGCGAACGCGGTTTCCCAACCGCCCGTTGCCGTCTTTCCCCAAACTTCCTTATCCGAAAAATTGACCAATTTATATACGAATCCCCGTAGATGTTACGTTTAATAGGTATGAATATATTCAGATTTTTGTGGTCGCTGCTTTTTTCGTTGTGTTTCTGCCTTGCCTTGGCGGAAAACGTTCGTATTTCAGGTAAAGTAGTAGACAATGAAGATAAGCCTATTGAATTCGGTACCGTTCAGATCAAAGGTACGGCTATCGGCACAAATACCGATCTGGAAGGTAAATATTCTCTTAGTGTTGCAGAATCTGATACCATTAATGTCGTTTTCAGTTGCATTGGGTTTAAAACTATAGACCGCCTGCTTATTGATGCAAAAGGAGATGTTACGCTTAATGTCAGGATGTATACAGATTCTCAGATTCTTGATGAAGTCCAGGTTGACGGTTTCCGCAGTAATATCAACGGTATGCAGACTTTTGATGCGGAATCATTCAAGCTTTCTCCGGATGTCAGTGGTGGCAGTGTTGAAGCCGTCATAGCTACAATGCCTGGTGTTAACTCAAACAATGAGATGACTTCCCAGTATTCTGTCAGGGGAGGAACTTTTGATGAAAATTCCGTGTATATCAATGGCGTTGAAATTTATCGTCCACAGCTTATGAAAAGTGGACAGCAAGAGGGTCTATCCATTATCAATCCTGATATGGTAGGCAATCTCAAATTCTCTTCCGGCGGCTTCCCGGCAAGATATGCAGATAAGATGTCATCGGTTCTTGATATTTCTTATCGCGATCCGGAGGCTTTTGAGCTGAAAGTAACTGGGAGTCTTATGGGTGCTTCACTTGCATTAGGACAGAATTCCGGTAAATTCTCCATGGTGCATGGAGTAAGATATAAAAGAAATAATTCGCTTCTAAGCAGTCTTGAGACAAGAGGTGAATATGATCCAAGTTATTTTGATTATCAGACCAACATGACTTGGAAAACTTCTGACAAACTCAGTTTTAATTTTCTCGGAAATATTGCTCTCAATAACTATAACTTTACTCCGACTGACCGCGAGACAACCTTCGGAACGTCAGAGAATGCAAAATCCTTTAAGGTCTATTTTGACGGGTATGAGAAAGATCGTTTTCAGACATACCTTGGTGCCCTAAGTGCGACTTACAAGAAAAACAAGGCAACTTCTTTTACATTCGGTATTTCCGGTTTTCTTACTGATGAACTCGTTAGCTATGATATTTCGGGTGAATACTGGCTCAACCAAGCCGGTACCGGCGGTGATGATGCCGTAGGCGGAGAACTTGGAGTGGGTAAATACATGGAACATGCGCGCAATAGATTACGCGCTTCCGTGATACAAGGGCTTTTGCGTGGCACCACACGTATTAGGAACAATCACATCACCTACGGCCTTACATATCAGCACGAATCTTTCCGTGACCGCTCAAAAGAATGGGAGTGGCGTGATTCTGCGGGATATTCCCTTCCGACACAACCTGAAGGCGTACATCTAATTTATAATCTTTCCTCCAGGCAAGATGTGAAGGCAAATAGATGTGCTCTCTTTGCCGAAGATGCACTTTATTTTGAGACTTCTAAGGCATACATAACCCTTAATGCCGGAGTTCGTATGTCGTATTGGGATTTCAATAAGGAATTCCTTGTATCTCCGAGAGCCAACATAAGTGTGGCTCCTATTGACAATAACCAACTTACGTTTAGAGCTGCTGTTGGTCTTTACTATCAATCTCCGTTCTATAAGGAATACAGAGCGACTGTGACAGATGAGCTTGGAAATGGTTTCATTCAGCTTAATCGGAACATTAAGTCGCCGCAGAGCCTTCAGTTTATCTTGGGAACTGACTATACATTCAGGGCAATGAACCGACCTTTCAAGCTGACCGGAGAAGCTTACTTCAAGGCTCTTTCACGTCTTATCTCCTATGAGTATGACAACCTTAAAATTGACTACACCGGCATTAATGACTCGAAAGGCCACGTGATGGGCCTCGATATGAAACTGTTCGGGCAGTTTGTAGAGGGGTCTGACTCATGGATTTCATTCTCTCTTATGAATACCCGGCAGGACCTTAATGGCGTTAAGACACCCCTCCCGAGTGACCAGCGTTATTCTCTTGGATTGTTCTTCACAGATTATTTTCCGAAATTTCCGAAGTTGAAGTTCTCGCTCCGTGGAATCTTCTCGGACGGATTGACCATGACTGCTCCACATGTTTCACGTTCGGTCAACTATTTCCGTGCTCCTGCATACAAACGTGTGGATATTGGCTTCTCTTATCGACTTGTCGGCGGAGAGAAGGAGGGTGTACGTCCATATAATTTCTGGAGACACTTCAAGGATATCTCCGTTGCTCTTGATGTGTTCAATCTATTTGACATATCCAATGTCAGCGGATATTACTGGGTGACAGATGTAAACGGCATACAGTATGCAGTGCCAAATTACCTTACTCGCCGTCAGATAAACGTCAGGCTTTCTTTTGAACTATAATTCTACGACATATGATTACTGAAGATAAAGATAAGGAAATCCACAGAACCTTTGATATCTCGGATATCTCGAGATATTTCAATAGAAAGGCCGGAATAAGCAATCCCGAGAAATATGCCGTGTATTATGAAGTGGAGAATGCTCTTGGTCGCACCGGTGCACCTCCCATAAGGGTGCTTGGTCTTACTATCGCTCTCTGTCTGGAGGGTGATGGTGAGGTTGGAATCGGAGTTAAGAAATACAGGTTTTGTAAGAATAGCCTGATGCTCCTGAATCCAAATCAATATGTGCAGTCAATTATGTCCAAGGACACTGTCCGTATCATGGCGATTGGCTGCAATCTTGAGATGGTCGAATCCATCATGCCGAAAATATCAGGATTGCTCCCGCTTTTGATTCATAATCCCATAGAGTCAGTGACTCAGCTTTCAGAGGAGAATTCTTTAGATATACAGGAATATATGAATCTTGTTTCAGCTAAGCTGAAAGCTAAGGATAGTCCGCTGAAACGCACTAAAATCGCAAGTATCCTGCAGGCGTTGCTTTGTGAAATCATAGAGATACACTCTTCCTCCAGCGACGGCAGGGAGATTCCTCGATCAAGGAAAGAGGAAATACTTTCAAAATTTATTCTTGAGATTCTGCAGAATTTCAGATGTGAGAGAAGTGTCGCCTTTTATGCGGATAGACTCTGCGTAACTCCTAAGCATCTTTCGGCTGTCGCTAAGGAGATCACAGGCCATACGGCAAGTGAGCTCATCGATCATTATGTGATCATGGAGGCGAAGATCATGCTGGCGGAGACTGCTCTCACCATTCAGGAGATCTCGAATAAGCTGAATTTCGCTAATCAATCCTTTTTCGGAAAATATTTCAAGCATCTTACCGGCCATTCACCTTCAGAATTCAGGAAGATGGCTTCGATTTAATCACGCTTCTCTTCAGATGACATACTGTAACTTGGCTAAATAATCGTATAATATCATAATTGCTTGATAATATAATTTTAGTATACTGGCAATATTGATTTGCATAAAACATATATAAAAAGAATATGGCACAGAAACCGAGCATACCTAAAGGGACACGTGACTTCTCTCCCATAGAGATGGCACGTAGAAACTACATTTTTGATACGATACGTGAGGCATTCCGCCTTTTCGGTTATCGACAGATTGAGACTCCGGCTATGGAGAATCTTTCGACTTTGATGGGTAAATACGGAGAAGAAGGAGACAAATTGCTTTTCAAGATATTGAATTCAGGCGACTTTTTGAAAGATGTAAAGCCTGAAGATCTTGAAAACCGTAATCTGCCCCGCTTGACTAATGATCTTTGTGAGACGGGACTCCGTTACGATCTCACCGTTCCTTTCGCACGCTTTGTAGTCCAGCATAGAAACGAGATCCAGATGCCGTTTAAGAGATTTCAGATTCAACCTGTCTGGCGTGCCGACCGTCCTCAGAAAGGTCGCTACCGCGAGTTCTATCAGTGCGATGCCGATGTGGTCGGCTCAGATTCCCTTTCCAATGAGATCGAGCTGCTATCCCTCATTGATTATGTCATGGGTAAACTGGGTATTCGGACATGCATACATGTAAATAACCGTAAGATACTTACAGGTATCGCTGAGACGATAGGGGAGGCCGATAAGATAGTTGATATCACTGTGGCGATAGATAAGATAGATAAGATAGGAATAGATAACGTCAATGCAGAGCTTCGGGAGAAAGGTTTGAGCGAAGAAGCTATTGCGGCTTTGCGTCCACTTCTCGAGCTAAGCGGTTCGAATGATGAGAAACTTGATAAACTGTCGTCTCTTCTTGCCGACAGTGAAATCGGAATGAAAGGTGTCGAGGAAATGAAAGAGGTGCTTGAAGGATTCGAAAATCTCGGACATTCCTGCGGAGTTGATCTTGACGTTTCGCTTGCCCGAGGACTCAACTACTATACCGGTACCATCATTGAAGTGAAAGCTCTCGATGTCGAGATTGGATCGATCACCGGTGGCGGTCGTTATGATAACCTTACCGGTGTATTTGGGGTGTCAGGTCTCTCTGGTGTCGGAATATCATTTGGTGCTGACCGAATCTACGATGTACTCAATGCCCTTGACCTTTATCCTAAGGAAATATCGGGAAGCGTGAAGGCTCTTTTCATCAACTTCGGCCGGGATGAAGCCAAGGCGGCAATGAAGTGCATCAAGAATCTTCGTGAGGCAGGAATCTCGGCTCAGCTTTATCCCGATAATGCGAAAATGAAGAAGCAGATGCAGTTCGCCAATTCTGAAGGTGTTCAGTACGTAGTTCTAATTGGTGATTCGGAACTCGCATCCGGAACAGCTACCGTCAAAAATATGGCCGATGGATCTCAAGTCACCGTGCCTCAGACAGAAATCGCAAAAGTATTATGCTGAAGTTCGAATCTTTTCTCCTCGGACAGCCATGCTGTCCGGAGGAGACCGCTACAGACAGATACTATTACGAACTTACACTCCGTCTTATAGAGGAAGCTAAAGCGGAATCTCGAGTTTCCGGAATTCATGAGGCTCTTATTGAGCGGGCTGCCTTATGTCTGATCGGCTACTATCAGGATATGATTGCTGATGCAGGACTGTGGCATGGGTTCACCGATGAATGCAGAAGGCTATACGGCACCCCCGTACCGTTTTTTTCCGTTACCGATGATTATATCGATTATGAGCTCAACCGGGAGGACGTTGGATTCATCGTCTGGTATGCTGTCGCCATGTATTCCGACGACAGAAATATATATCCCTTCAGGGAGGATCTTGTAGTACTTGCAGACATTTGGTTTAGGGTGCTCGAGGAGGTTTATGAGAAATCGCCTGTACCCGAAGGCTATCATCTTGCTCATGAATTGGAAATACATGCGGAGGAGGATCAGGAAATGATTATTCGCCTCGGAAGCTGGCTTTTCCTGCATAGCTGGCTTCTGCGTCCTGCTTTTGCTCTTACCGCTAATGAACTGGTCTCCGAAATGATGGCTGAAGGAAAAAGCCACGAGGAGATAGCTGAGGCTGTACAAGAGGCTGTAAATCAACAACCGACAGGTCCCCTTGCGTTCTATCTTAGGGAATGGGTACACCTGACAATTTACCATCGGCTTTCATCCCGAAAGGAAAGGAAAGAAGAAAAGGAGACGCATCCGGCTTTCGACCGTATGATTAAAGCGACTGGAGGAGATCCTCTGACTTTCATAGATGGATACAACGCATTAAATGAATTTCTGATTGATCAACTCGGTTGGAAAGCCGGAGAGGAGCATCTGGTGCAGTTGAAAAACTGTCGTGATTTCGTGTTGATGGCTAATCCTGAGAAAGGATTGCTTGTCGCTCCTGACATATGTCGTTGCATTAAGGCTCCATCGAATCCGATGTATAACCATTCTTTTGCATCAGAACATGCCATCGAACTCCTTACCGAAAGAGGAAAGTGTCCTCATGATCTTCTTTCTTACATATGTGAGAGGAGATGGCTACCGGATGCTGTCTTCCCCGGAAGCGATGATCATGAGCTCGTGGCTCGGTTCCACGACTTTATTGCCCGTTGTTATCTCCAGCTTTATTACCGCGGAGATTAAGCACATTAACTGTTTGATGAATACATAGAGCTCCGCGCTTTTTTGCAGAAGCGCGGAGCTCTATGTATAAGGTATTGGTCTATAATTTCCCAAAGAGAGCCTTCATGCGAAGTGATATAACTCCGAAGACAGCTTCTCCGAATATGCTTGAATTCATTTTTGAGGTACCGAGCTGACGGTTGACGAAGATAATCGGTATTTCAACCACTTTAAACTTCTTCTTCCAAGACTTGAATTTCATCTCTATTTGGAATGCATAGCCTTTGAACTCTATCTTGTCAAGTTCAATCGCCTCGAGAACCCTTCTGCGGTAGCATACATATCCGGCAGTTGAGTCGCGCAGCGGCATCCTCGTGATAAACCTTACATAAGCGGATGCGAAGTAGGACATAAGGACTCGTCCCATAGGCCAGTTGACAACATTGACTCCTGTAATGTAGCGAGATCCTACACACACATCAGCCTCTCTGTCCTTACACTCATGATAGAGGCGTGTAAGATCGTCAGGGTTATGAGAGAAATCGGCATCCATTTCAATAATATACTGATAATCTCTCGCAAGAGCCCATTTGAAGCCGTGTATATATGCGGTCCCGAGTCCGAGTTTTCCGCTTCTGCACTCAAGATGGATTCGACCCGGATAGTCTGCCATTTCCTTCCTGACCGCATCAGCAGTGCCGTCCGGTGACCCGTCATCGATCACAAGAACGTCGAAACCGTCGGGAAGCTTCATGACTGTGCGGAGCATCGTGGTGATGTTCTCAATCTCGTTGTATGTAGGTATGATGACAAGTACGTCGCTCATCTCTTTGACTGTTTTGGATATTTCTTGATTGGCGCTTTTGAGCCTTTAATGATGCAAAATTACCAAAAATTATCCATTCTGCAAAATTCAGAGTGCGATATTGTATTTATTGAGGATTTCAACAGGATGATAAGACTGTTTTGCTTTACGGAGGCCTTCGTCGCCAGAGTCATCTTCGCGATTGATGAATTTTATCTCTGGATGGCGTGCACACATTAAGGCCGCATATTCCTTATTGATTTTCTCATAGCTACCGTCAAACGCACGGGATGCTTTCTCTACATGCACAAAGAGAGTGTCGTTCTTTACATCTCCGATTGTGAACGCGGCTACTTCATCTCCTACCATAAGTATGGCTCCTTCAAGGCGGATGTCTCCTTCCTTAATAAGGTCGAGAAGTTTACGTGTCATGCGGCGTTCTTCTACTGCCATGGGTACGTCGTCGCCTTCCTCATCGACGATTGTCATGAATTCTATGGCTCTGTCGACATTGCTTGCGTCAAGGGGTTCGAGTCTGCTATCAGTATAGAGCGAATCAAATTTGTTCACATGATTGCGCTTCTTGCTCATTTTCTTTCCGGAAAGAGTCGAAAGCTTTTCAGCGTCATATAGATAGTCTCCCCAGTCTTCCAGAGGATTGATTGAAGAGATACCGGCTTCTTCAAGCTCTTCTATTGCATATTCAGGTACGGCGGAGAGCACTGCCGGAATATTTTTGCTTCTGCAGTAAGAGCGTATCTTTTCGAGGCTTTCCCTCAACGGCAGTTTACCGATAGGCAAGGAGAATGCAGGTGTCTCCGTGTCATTCTCCACTACACCCTTTATGAAAAGTGTTTCGTCTGAGATAGCATATTCATATTTGAAATAATCGACCCACATAAGAATGCCGGCATAGGAGAAGTCTGTAGTACGTCCTGTTTCCATTTGAAGGTACTGGAATATTGTCTCCATATCAGCGTGCGTGATGGGTCGGAATTTCAGCTCCTCGCTTACTTCCGTCGGATTCTGCCTGTTTCTCTTTCGCAACACCTCCGCGTTGCGCAGGGCTGTGATGAATCCCTCATAGTTTGTATAAGTTTTTACTGCGGTGTTCATAGTAAGATAGATTAAGTCAAGATTATTTATACTTAATTAACGCTCCGGCGGGATTTAGGTTTGACACCTCACTTTTTTTTTGTAATTTTGCACTAAGATTCTTTTGAACTCATGAATGTATTGAAATTCGGAGGCACTTCGGTAGGAACCGTCGAAAGCCTTAAAAACGTTAGAAGCATAGTGGAGGCCTTGCCGTCTGATACGGTGGTGGTAGTGTCGGCCCTTGGTGGGTTGACCGATAGACTCATAGCTACCGCCCGTCTTGCTGCGGAAGGCGGTGACTGGAGAACCGAAGCCGATGCTATCGCTGAAAGACATTATATTATTATAGAGGAGCTTGTAAGACCGGATAGGAAACAGTCCACTCTTACTGTTGTCGGATCTCTGCTTGACGAATTGCGTCGAACTTATGAAGGAGTGTCTCTGATCGGAGATCTACCTGCAAAGACGCTTGACGTCATTGTGAGTCTCGGCGAGAGAATGTCAGCTCCGATTGTGGCCGGAATAATTAAAAATGGGCACCTGCATAATTCACTTGATTTTATAAAGACCGAGAAATGGTTTGACAAGAATATTGCGGATGCTTCGCTGACACGTGATCTCATAATCAAGGAGTTTGTCGACATTGAAAAAGGTCCTCACGTAACCGGAGGTTTTATTTCTCAGGACCGTGATACAGGCGAGATCACTAATCTCGGTAGAGGTGGCAGCGACTATACAGCCGCTCTCATTGCCGCTGCTCTGGATGCCGATATGCTGGATATATGGACGGATGTCGATGGATTTATGACTGCTGATCCACGTATCATCAAGGATGCGATCGTGTTGCCCGCCATGTCTTTTATAGAAAGTATGGAGTTATGCACATTCGGTGCAAAAGTGATTTATCCACCTACTATATATCCTGTATTCCATAAGAATATACCTATCCGCATACTCAATACCTTTAATCCTACAGCTCCCGGAACCCTGATTTCCGACGCCTCCTGTGCCAAGGAGTATCCCGTCAAGGGGGTTACTGCCATAAGGAATACCTGTCTGGTGCGTCTTTCGGGTAATCTTACCGAGAATGTGGCAGGTATAAATACACGCGCCTATAATGCTCTTGCCCGCAATGGTGTGAGTGTTTTCCTGCTTGCTCAACCGGGAGAAAATCATGAGTTCTCGTTCGCTATAGCGTCAGCAGACCGTCAGGTAGCCACTCGGGCATTAAATGAGGAATTTGCTCCGGAGCTTATAGACGGGGCACTTGACAGTATCTCTTTCGAAGATGGGCTCTCGACCATCGCGGTGGTAGGAGAGGGCATCAGGCACCTTAAAGGGGTTAACGGACGAATCCTCAATACCCTTATGCGGTTTGGTATCAAGCCTCTCGCATGTTCGGAGGGTAATTCGGATACAACTTTCTCCTTCGTGGTTGAAGAAAAAGATACGGTAGGGGCAATCAAAGCCATCCATGGATTGTTTTTTTAGTATAACCAAAAATCTTAATCTATGGAAATTAAAAACGCTAAATATGAGATAAGCAGTGCCAAAGTGAGTCAATGCCCTGCGACGGATGTTCCGGAGTATGCCTTTATCGGACGTTCGAATGTAGGTAAGTCTTCCCTCATAAACATGCTTACAAACAACGGTTCCTTGGCAAAGACTTCTCAGAAACCGGGTAAGACCCTACTAATAAATCATTTCAAGATTAATAACGGTCAGTGGTATATCGTTGACCTTCCAGGATATGGATATGCAGCACGAGGCAAGGATCAGAGAGAGTCGTTTGCCCGTATGATAAAGGGTTATGCTCTTGGTCGCAGCCAGATGGCGTGTCTCTTTATCTTGATTGATGTCCGCCATGAACCCCAGAAGATTGATCTTGAGTTTGTGGATTTCTGCGGGGAGAACGGTGTGCCTATCGCTATCGTCTTCACGAAAGCTGATAAGGTCAGTCGTGCGGTTGCAGACCACAATATGGCACTTTTCAGGAAGGAATTGCTTCAGCGGTGGGAAGAACTTCCCCCAATATTCCTTACGTCTTCTGAGAAAAAGCATGGACGCGACGAAATTCTTGACTTCATAGAGCGTACTAATGCCATATGGTCTGAAAGTCAAGAAGAAGTCAGTCCTGATGATGAGGATTCCGAAGATTTAGCAAATCCTGAAGTGAGCCAAGAAATTCAAGACGAAAAGCATGAAGGTTGAGATATAATAATATAAGAAATAAAACTTAAATCTTATTTTTCAATTAGTCATTATAAAACCAATAATATCATGAAGATAGCATTTGCATCCGATCATGCGGCCTATGACCTCAAGCAGGTCATCAAGCCTTATGTAGAGGAAAAAGGTTACGAAACTGTAGATTTCGGCACGTTCAGTCCCGAATCCTGTGATTATGCTGACTATGCCCATCCTGCAGCCAAGGCTGTAGAGAACGGAGACTGCGACTTTGGCATTGCAATGTGTGGCAGTGGCAATGGAATCCAGATGACGCTCAACAAACACCAGAAGATTCGTGCGGCTCTATGTTGGCTACCGGAACTGGCCGCGTTGGCTCGTCAGCACAACGACGCCAATTTCCTTGTGCTTCCTGCTCGCTTCATCTCGGTAGAGGACGCTCGAGAGATTGTAGACGCATATCTTTATGCAGAATTCGAAGGTGGTCGTCATGCAAAACGTATAGCAAAAATACCTGTCTGTGATGCCTGAGTTTGAGATTCAGCTCCGAGACGTATTGCTCTTCGCCAATCATGGCGTAATGCCGGAGGAGGGTGTGACAGGAAATCAATATCGCGTCAATGTGCGTCTGCGCATTGACGCCGCTTCTTTCGAGGCAGCAAAGGATGATCTCGGAGCGACTGTATCTTATGCTGACGTGTTTGATGTGCTGCGTTCAGTCATGTCCGTAAGAGTCGCGCTTCTGGAGACCGTAGCGGTTAAGTTTGCTCAAGAGGTTAGAGATCGTTGGCCGGTTATTAAGAGTGGTTGGATCGAGATAGTAAAGACGGTACCACCGATACCACATATGATTGGAGAGGCCGGTGTCAGATATGATTTTTGAAAAAATTGCATCTCGGATAAAAAAAGTAGCTGAAAAATTTGCACAGTTCAAAAAAAAGCAGTAATTTTGCATCGTGATTCTGAGAGGGGTCACAACGAAGGAGGTTCGCTAGCTCAACTGAATAGAGCATCTGACTACGGATCAGAAGGTTACAGGTTTGAATCCTGTGCGAATCACACGAAAGGCTGTCTTAACGACAGCCTTTTTTGTTATTATATAGTTACAAACACTTGCTATCAGATAATCAAGAAAGGCCGGAGCATGCGTTCCGACCTTTACCGTTTCAAAAATGAACATTAAATCATATTCTTTTGCAAAGATTCCATCTTCGCAACGATTCGGTCGTTGGCGAGATTGCCGATGCTGCCGAGATGGGTATGGTGCACTCCGCGGTGAGGCTTGTAGGTTCCGTTCTGTACTTCCATGCCGATTTTCTTGTAGGCGTCTCTAAAAGGCATTCCTTCGAGCACGAGACGGTTCACGTCTTCTACCGTGAATATATAGTCATATTTGCTGTCGTCAAGAATATTATCCTTGATGCGGATTTCACCGAGCATGTAGGTGGCCATATCAAGGCACTCTATAAGTTCTGTTGATGCTGGGAAAAGGATATCCTTCATTAGCTGGAGATCGCGGTTGTAACCAAGTGGAAGATTTGCCGTCAGCAGGGCGATCTCGTTCTGGATAGACTGTAAGCGGTTGCACTTACCTCTCATGATCTCGAATACGTCGGGATTCTTCTTATGGGGCATGATGCTTGAGCCTGTTGTCAGTTCATCCGGGAAGGACACGAAACCAAAGTTATTGCACATCCACATGCATACGTCCATCGCGAGATGTCCGAGCGTAGATGCTACCGCTCCTATTGCGGCAGCAACGGCTCTCTCGGTCTTTCCTCGGCTCATCTGTGCGGCTACGACATTGTAGTGCGGATTAGTGAAATTCAGAAGTTCCGTAGTCATCTCCCGGTCAAGAGGGAAGGAGCTTCCATAACCGGCAGCTGATCCGAGCGGATTTTGGTTTGCTATGTTGTAGGCTGCAGTCAGCATCTGCATATCGTCAGTGAATGACTCTGCATATGCTCCAAACCAGAGTCCGAAAGAAGAGGGCATGGCAACCTGGAGATGGGTATAACCCGGCATAAGCTTGTCTTTATATTTCTCGGAAAGTTCGATCAGTCGGTCAAAAAGATGCTTGATACTTTCCGATATATGCTTCAGTTCATCACGGAAGAATAGTTTCAGGTCTACGAGCACCTGATCGTTGCGCGAGCGGCCTGAGTGGATTTTTTTCCCGATGTCTCCAAGTCTTTCAGTGAGTAGAAACTCCACCTGGGAGTGTACGTCTTCCACGCCCTCCTCAATTGTGAATTCTCCACGTTCTATATCTTCAGCTATCTGTTGTAGGGCAGGAAGTAAAAGGTTCAGTTCATCCTTGGTGAGAAGACCAATGGATTCAAGCATTCTGATGTGTGCCATAGATCCCTGTACATCGTATCTCGCAAGTCTGAGATCGAGTTCACGGTCTTGTCCGACAGTGAATTTTTCTATTGCTTTGTCAGGCTCGAAGCCTTTATTCCATAATTTCATATTCAGATGTTATTGGAGTCATTGTCATGAGATGTCACTCATGAATATTATATTTTCAATGACTTGATGAGTTTTATATAAGTATGTATCGCGTCCTCAATCTCGGAAAGGCATATGAATTCGTCTGCTGAATGGGAACGAGCCGATTCTCCAGGTCCTATTTTCAGCGATGGAATGTCGTGCATAAGAGCCATGTCCGAAGTGGTAGGAGATATGAAGGGAGTCTTACCCAGATTTACGGCAGCTTTGACAAGAGGGTGGCCGCTGTCAATGACTGAAGCGTGCACGCGGGTAGATCGTGGTGTTATTTCGCTCCATTTTACACTTTCCTTGAGCAGCTTGACGGTATCCTCATTGCTATAGGCATCAGTGGTACGGATATCGGCAACATATGTGCATGTGTCAGGCACGACGTTATGTTGAGTACCGCATTGAATCATAGTTACGTTGACTTTGATTGGACCAAGAATCTCGCTCGTCTTTGCCGGGTTGAAGCAGCGTAGGGATTCAATATCCTCCATAGCACGGTAAAGGGCGTTTATTCCTTCGTTTCGTGCGGCATGTCCCGCCTTGCCTTTTGCCACACAGTCAAGAACGAGCAGCCCGCGTTCAGCAATGGCAGGTTGCATACCTGTCGGTTCCCCAACAATGACCATATCCGGATAGAGACCTCTTTCTAACAGATAAGGGAGAAATGCCCTCATGCCGTGTTCGCCCATCACTTCCTCCGCTGCAGTAATAGCGAGCAGAAGATTGACGGGAAGTGTCTTGTCATCCTTGAGGGCGAGAAATGCCATTGCTAGAGCTACTCCTGAACCACCAGCGTCATTGCTCCCGAGCCCGTAGAGCCTGTCTCCTTCTATGTCCGGACTGAAAGGGTCTCGGGAATAAGAGGGAGAAGGCCTTACAGTGTCATGGTGGGAGTTGAGCATCAGTATCGGTTTGGAAGGATCGAAACCGGATGCGAGTACATGCACGTTGTTGTGCAGTCTTTTCACTTCTCCCCCTTGCTTCTCTATCAGCCACTTCTCCCATATATCTGCAGTAGCGGCTTCATCTCTGGAGAAAGACGGTGTAGCTATAAGGTTTCTGAGATGTGAAATGTAATCGGGAGTCATATTCCGTTTTTTATGACAGGCGAATAATCGTACCTGATTCCGAACACAGAGCTTCGGCTTTGCATATTCTCACCTCGGAAACACCTTTGGCTGCGGAGTCGAGTGCGTTGGTCAGTTTCGGAATCATACCCTTGATGATAATTCCTTTTTCCTTCAGATCCTTGAAACTTTCATTCGTGATCAGGGGGATTACCGAACTGTCATCATCCACATCAGCAAGCACTCCTGCCTTTTCAAAGCAATAAGTGAGGAACGTAGGAGCTATCCGTGAACAACCTACGGCTACAGCTGCGGCAACGGAGTCTGCGTTGCAGTTCAGTAGGGTTCCTTTGCCGTCATGGCATATAGCGCATATCACCGGGGTTATTCCGGCATTCAGGAGAATCCTGATTAATGAGTCGTTGACATCATTAGGATCGATATCGCCGACGAATCCGTAGTCAATGGGATTTGCCGGTCGGCGGGAAGCCTTTATAATGTTGCCGTCCGCGCCGGAGAATCCCAGTGCGTCGCAGCCGGCTGCCTGGAGTAAAGCAACAATCCTTTTATTGATCAGTCCTGCATATGTCATCACTACGATGTCGAGGGTGTCTCGGTCGGTTACACGCCGTCCATCGATCATTGTTGTTTCGATTCCCATGGATTTACTCAGGCGAGTAGCTTCCTTTCCGCCTCCATGCACGAGAACCTTTGGACCCTCCATTTTTGAGAAGATATCTACGAACTCAGAGAGAGCGGCGGGATCGTCAATAACGTTCCCGCCAATCTTCACTACATTTATTTTCTGAATATCCATAATGGTCAGAGGTTTTCAAGCAGACGTTTGATGACTACCTGAGCCGAGATCTCGCGGTTGGCTGCTTCCGGAATCACGATGCTTCTTTCCGATTCAATCACGTCGTCGGTCACAATCATGTTTCTTCTTACGGGGAGGCAGTGCATGAAGAATGCATTATCAGTCAGGGACATCTTCTCGGCATCCACTGTCCAGTCACGGTCGGTCGAGAGCACCTTGCCGTAGTTTGGATCAGTATATGCCGACCAGTTCTTAGCGTATATGAAGTCAGCGCCCTCAAATGCCTTACGCTGGTCGTATTCTATTTTCGCGCCTTTGGTGAAGGCAGGATCCAGCTCGTATCCGTGAGGATGGGTGATGACGAAGTCATATCCAGCCGCTATCATCCATTCGGCGAATGAGTTAGGAACGGCCTGGGGGAGTGCTTTGGGATGAGGAGCCCACGTCATGACCACTTTCGGACGCTCCTTAGTTTTGTATTCCTCGATAGTGATGAGGTCTGCGAAACTCTGTAAGGGGTGACGCGTGGCCGCCTCCATGCTGAATACTGGTTTGCCTGAATACTTTATGAACTGGGATATCACTTTTTCCTCGTAGTCATCCTTCTTGTTGGTAAGGCTTGCGAAAGAGCGGACTCCGATGATGTCGCAATAGCACCCCATCACGGGAATTGCCTCAAGAAGATGCTCTGCTTTGTCACCGTCCATTATGACGCCGCGCTCGGTCTCGAGTTTCCATGCTCCTTGGTTGACATCGAGAACGATTACGTTCATTCCGAGGTTCATAGCCGCTTTCTGTGTCGAGAGGCGAGTTCTGAGTGATGAATTGAAGAATATCATCAGCAGGGTCTTGTTACGGCCAAGCCCTGTGAATGCGAATCTGTCTTTCTTAATGAGAGCGGCCTCTGCGAGGGCCTTGTCAAGCGGCCCTATATCCTGCACACAGGTGAATTTTTTCATATCGTCTGGTTTGAATGGTTCAGTTGATTGCTTTCTTTAACTCGGAGATGAATTTCTCTGCATCTTTTTTGGATAGATTGAGGGCAGGCAGCAGACGCACGGTCATCTTTCCAGCACCTCCTGTGAAGATATGATGCTCGAAAAGCAATTTCTTGCGCAGTTCACCTCCGGTGAAGCCATCTACCTCAAACCCAATCATAAGTCCACGTCCACGTACATCAGTTATCTGCGGAATCTTCTTCAGTTCTTCGATGAGAAATGCGCCGGTTTCGGCTGCATTTTCCACGAGTTTTTCATCCTCCATGATATCAAGGACAGCGATTGCGGCGGCACATGCGAGGTGGTTGCCACCGAAAGTAGTGCCGAGCATTCCTTTCTTGGCTTCAATTCCCGGGGAAATCAATACAGCACCCATAGGAAAACCATTAGCGATACCCTTCGCGCATGTTATGATATCGGGCTTTACGTCATGGTGCTGATGAGCGAAGAATTTTCCGGATCGGCCGTAACCAGACTGTATCTCGTCAAGGATGAGAAGAGTATCCGTCTCCTTACATACCTCGGAAAGAGCCTGCATGAATTCAGTAGTCGGTTCGTAGATTCCTGCTACGCCTTGAATGCCTTCGATGATTACGGCTGCGTACTCCTTGGATGAAAGGGCTTTCTTTACGGATTCAATGTCGTTGAGAGGAACGAAATCGACGTTTGGCGTTTTGTTGAAAGGAGCTTGTATGTTGGGATTGTCTGTCGCTGCGACAGCTCCGGAAGTACGTCCATGGAAGGCATGGTTGAACGCAAGTATCTTGCTTCTTCCTGTAGCGAAAGAAGCGAGTTTCATCGCGTTCTCGTTCGCCTCAGCACCGGAATTGCAGAGGAAGAGGGCATAATCATCATATCCCGATGCCTTGCCGAGCTTTTCAGCAAGACGGGTTTGCAGGGAGTTGATGACTGAGTTCGAGTAGAATCCGAGATTGGCAACCTGATCGGCAACCGCCTCCACATAGCGGGGATGTGCGTGTCCGATGGAAATCACTGCATGACCACCGTAAAGGTCAAGGTATTCCGTACCGTCTTCGGTATACACATAGTTGCCGGAACCTTTTACAGGCTCTATGTCATAGAGAGAATATACATCAAAAAGTTTCATGCTCTTAGAATGCTGATGGTTTAAGACGAAGCCCGGTTGTCTGGTCGATTCCGAGCATGATATTCATGTTCTGCACCGCCTGTCCGGACGCACCTTTAAGGAGGTTATCGATAGCGCATGTGACAAGGAGTTTCTTACCGTTCTTGTCAAGATGGAGTATTGCCTTGTTGGTGTTGACAGCCTGTTTCAGGTTGATTGGATTGTCGCTGACGACAGTAAATGGCGCATCCTTATAGAAATCCTTATAAAGCGTAACGGCATCTTCAATGGTCAACGGGCAGTCCAGGACAGTCACAGCGAAGATTCCACGTGCGAAATCACCACGCATCGGTATGAAACTGATCTCGGAAGTATTTTCAGGCTGAAGCTTGCTGATGGATGCTCCGATTTCTTTCAGGTGTTGATGGGTGAAAGGTTTGTAGACGGATATATTGTCGTTTCTCCAGCTGAAATGGGTGGTGGCACCCGGTTTCACTCCGGCGCCGGTTGATCCTGTAAGAGCGGTGACGTTTATATCTCCATCCTTAGGAAGGAGATGTGCAGAAGCCAATGGAAGGAGCGATAGCTGCAGGGCCGTTGCGAAGCATCCCGGATTGGCGATGGAATCTGCGGAAGCGATCCTTTCAAGGTTCAGTTCCGGCAGACCATATACATACCCGTTGCTCTCGTCGCGGAAATCCTGGGCGAGGTCAATGACCTTAAGATTGGCCGGACGATCGTTTTCTTCCCAAAACTTAGCACTCTGCCCATGTGCGGAGCAAAGAAAAAGAATGTCAACAGAGTCAAGAGGGTGCGATTCTGAAAAAATAATATCTGTTTCTCCAAGGAGTCCCTCGTGTACGTCTGTTATCGGTTTTCCTGCATTGCTTGAAGAGTGAACAAACTCTATGCTCACCTCCGGATGGTTGATGAGCAGACGGAGAAGTTCGCCGGCCGTATAGCCGGCGCCTCCGATGATACCTATTTTTTTCACTCTGCCTTTCCGTTTTTGACCTGGTTGTTGTGGTATATCTTCATCTGGTTGCCGAGGATCTTGGTGAATCCTTTGACATCGTCGGCGGTCCAGGCTTTGTTGACCTCTCCGTATTCACCGAAGTCAGTCTTCATCAGGTCGAAGGGAGAGTCTACACCGACGAGTGTATAAGAGTAGGGGCGTAGGAAGAGTTCCACGGTTCCGGTCACATTGCGTTGAGAGCTTTCAAGCATCTTTTCGATGTCGCGCATCACCGGCTCCAGATACTGGGCCTCATGCAGGAACATGCCGTACCAAGTACCGACCTGATCTTTCCAATACTGCTGCCATTTGGTGAGGGTATGCTTTTCGAGCATCTTGTGGGCTGCAATGATAAGGATCGGACCGGCAGCTTCGAAACCCACACGGCCTTTGATGCCGATAATTGTGTCGCCTATATGCATGTCGCGGCCAATGCCGAAGCGTGATCCGATACGCTCCACTTCCCTTATTGCCTCGATCTTATCGGAATATTCCTTGCCATTGACAGCGGAAATCTCACCTTCCTTGAATGAAATCGTGAGTTTCTCTGGCTCTGTGGCGGTTATCTGTGATGGATATGCGCTTTCGGGAAGAGTCTGATCGGATTTGAGGGTCTCTTTGCCTCCGATTGAAGTTCCCCACAGACCTTTGTTGATGGAATATTCCATTTTCTTGAAGTCTGCCTCATATCCGTGTTTCTTGAGATATTCTATCTCATAATCCCGAGTCAGAGTAAGGTCGCGTGTCGGGGTGATTATCTCGATCTCGGGAGCGAGAATCTGAAATGTAAGGTCGAAGCGCACCTGATCGTTGCCTGCGCCGGTAGATCCGTGGGCAATTGCGTCAACACCGAGTTTCTTAGCATATTCGATAGTTGCGATTGCTTGGAATATTCTCTCTGAACTTACAGAGATGGGGTATGTACCGTTACGGAGTACATTTCCTGCAATCATGTATTTGATGCTTTTGTCATAATAGTCTTTCGTCACGTCAAGAGTTGCGTGAGAAGCAGCTCCGAGACGTTTTGAACGGTCTGCGATCTCCTCCAGTTCCTTATCTGAGAAACCGCCGGTATTGGCTATTGCGGTGTGGACTTCATATCCGAGGTCTTCCGAGAGATATTTGACAGCAAAAGAGGTGTCGAGACCTCCTGAGAAAGCGAGCAGAACTTTCTTCTTATTATTTTTTTCTGACATATTGTATACTTTGATTTCTATTCGTGAGAACTTTATCAGCGTTCTCGTCCAACGTAAGACGTAAAACGCAAAACATGAACCTATTTTTTGAGGTGGAGAAGACGTTTGATTCTGTTTCTCACCTTAATCATATAGGGATTGGCCCTCTTGTCGGCGGGAAGCGGCTGTTTGGGGTCGAAGAGCATACCTGTGCAGAGGCACATTCGTCGGCCGTTACGTTGCAGTATATCGTAGTTCTTGCAACCCTGGCAACCCTGCCAGAATTCCTCGTCATCAGTCAGTTCCGAGAAAGTCACGGGCTTGTAGCCCATCCTCGAATTGAGTTTCATGACGGGGAGTGAGGTCGTGATAGAGAAAAGTTTCGCGAACGGAAAGCGCAGTCGAGCCAGCTCGAAGGTTTTCGTCTTGATGGCGCC
>JAIDSM010000005.1 GCA_029061225.1 Muribaculaceae bacterium | reverse complement strand
GAGAATCCTTTCGACAGCGAGGGAGAGGGTACTATCCGTCTTCACACCGTAGTGAATTCCATAACTACCCGTGCCGACGACGATCCATCTACTTCAGACCCTATGCAGGAGTATAAAGATAAGTGTATTGTCTACATCTCGGGTGAAAAAGGACTTATCTATAAGAAAGTGGGACTTCACAACGTCGATGAAACGATCACTTTGAAAACCGGACACTATGCCGCTGAGGCTTGGACCGGCGACTCAGTCGCAGCTTCTTTCGATAAAAAGTTCTTCAGAGGTTACGAATCTTTCGAAGTCACAAAAGGTAGCCAGCAGAATATTGCCCTCACGTGCAAGATCCAGAACGTAGTTGCCTCCATCAACACTTCCACCATCGACCCCAACCTGATGAATGATGACTATTCCATCTCGATCAAGAATTCCCGTGGTGAGATTGTATTCAATAAAGACAACGCTCCCTCTGAGCGAGCCTATTTCATGATGCCTGACGGCGATACCACTCTTGAATACACAATCTCCGGCACACGCCAGGATGGCAAGCCTTTCACCAAGTCTGGATCTATCGACGGTGTGCAACGTGCCCATCATTATATCCTCAACTTTGAATACAATCCCGAAGGTCAGGGACAGAATCCGTCCACTTCCGGAGCTGTCTTCCTTAAAATCATAATTAAGGATGAGGATATCCATGATTCGCAGAGCGTGACTGTACATTCCCGTCCGACCATCACCGGCGTAGACTTCAAAATAGATAAGCAGCAAGTCTACACATCTGATGCAGATATTCCGGAATCATTGAACGTGCAGCTCTGCGGTTTCAAAGGTCTGAAAGAACTGGCCGTGACAAGCCATTCAGCTTCCGAACTCGGTATACCTACTGATTCCATCAATCTCTTCGAAGCAGATGCAAGCCGCCTTCAGCCATACAAGGATGCAGGACTTGTCTGGACAGCCCCAGAGTACAATGGAAAGACCGACGTGTCAACCGCTTACCTTACTATTCCCAAGAATATGATCGAGCGTCTTTCCACTACGAAGACCACCGAGCATGAGATCAGGATTACGATCAAAGACGGCGACACCAATCCTAAGACCCATTCCGCGACCATAAGGATTGCCAGAAATGATATTGCGATCAAAATGGAAGATCCTATTGTTTTGGATAAGGTGGATCAAGACACCGACTGCCTCAGCACCACACCTTACAGCTTCACAATTCCATTCACACTGTCGGATGAAGTAGAGGGTACTCCGGGTGTAGAGTACAGTAAGGCTGATGAGGATAATTGGACTTTTGTTCCGGCTACCGTCCCGTCAAAAGCTCCGCGCAAATTCGCTGTGACAAGAGCCCAGCAGAAATATACAGTCACCATAACAGGTCTTGAACCCGGCACAAACTACAAATACCGGGGCGCCTGCGGCGATTTCCACAGCGATAAGGTCATGACTTTCACTACAGAATCTAAGTTTGTGATACCGGATGCAAGTTTTGAAAAATGGTCTTCTTATCAGGCTTCGACAATGCTGGGCACAAAAACAGTGACACTCCCCGGCAATACCGGCGACAAAGAGACATCATTCTGGGGATCAGGAAATGAGGGTTCTGCTACAGCTAATCTGACGCTGACGGACAAATCAACAGACATGAAGCATAGCGGTCAATATTCCGCCCGTCTTGGATCAAACGCTGCCATGGGTGTTATCGCCGCCGGCAATATCTTCACAGGTAAATATGTTAGGACCGATGGCACCAACGGTGTGCTTTCCGTAGGACGCCCATATAATGGTTCACACCCCGCTAAATTAAAGGTGTTTGCAAATTACCGTCCGGGATCTGGCGTGACTATCAATGATAAAAACAAGGATTTCCTGCCAGCTAACTTCGCAGGAGGCACTGATCACGGACAGATATATGTGGCGCTTACCACCGAGGAGGTTGAAATCCGTACCAACCCTAAAGACCGTAAGCTTTTCGAATCCAATGATCCAGTGGTTCTGGCTTATGGCCAGGTGACTTGGACCGGCAATTTCGGCCCGGACGGTCAACTCCAGGAAATCGAGATTCCTTTGGAATATAATGATCGGGCAAAAAAAGCTAAACCGACACACCTTGTAATCGTCTGCTCAGCTTCTAAATACGGAGACTATTTCAGTGGTAGTAAAAATTCTGTGATGTACGTCGACGACTTCGAACTGATTTACGAATAATTCCACCCACACCTACAGACCAAACGGCATCGGCTCATCACCGGTGCCGTTGTTCTTCTTATATTGCATTGGTTGCATTTTTGTTTGTGGATGTCTTTTCTGGCCATATTGGCACAAAACAATGATTTTTTCAGCTAAATACGCTGATTTATTGGATTATTTTGCTAAATTTGCACTTTATTATGAAGGCTCATAAAGGCTTCAGCCTATGACGCCCCCTAACACCGACCATCAAACCCAAAATATGAAAAGATTCCACATATTGCTAATGCTTCTGGCTTTCACCATCGGTGCAGGATCTTTCCGGGCCCATGCAGAAGAGGAAGAGTTCTCGCCGGATTTCGAATCGGTTGTATTTGTCCCGAAGGGACAATGGATCACCGGAGTAAGTGTTTCCTACAGCCAATCTAACCAGAACAACTATCAGTTTCTCGTGCTTCAGGGCGTCACCGGTGACACTTATTCCTTCAAGGTGTCGCCCATGCTGCTCTACTCTTTCAAAAACGATGTCGCAGCCGGTGGAAAATTCGGCTACAACCGAAGCCTGACAAAACTGGAAAACGCTGAAATCGCGCTCGATCCCGACATGGGCTTCGATGTGGACCATCTCTACCGCCTATCCCACAGTTACCATGGAATGGCGGTGCTCCGCAATTATTTTTCTCTCGGAAAATCGAAACGGTTCGGTCTATTCACTGAAGTCCAGCTCGATCTCGGCGGGGGGCAGTCGAAACTAATGACCGGACTCGGTGAAGAACTCTCGGGGAATTATGAGCGTAACTTCAACCTCGGAATAGGTGTGGCACCCGGCATGGCAGTCTTCCTCAACAACTTCTCAGCGCTTGAGGTAAACGTAGGCGTCCTCGGTTTCGACTACAACCACACCAAGACCATCACAGACCAGATATACATAGCAAACAGAAACACTAAATCAGCCATCTTCCGAGTAAACCTCTTTTCAATCACATTCGGAGTGGCCTTCTATCTATAAAGCATGAATACAAGAGCCAAATCCATACTGACAATGACGGCATCCGCATTGACTCTGTTTGCTGTCCCGACTCTCGCGTCGCAGGCAGCGACGGCTCCTGCACATGCCTCGGCCGACACAATAAACGCTCAGTTGATCAATACCGTCAACGAACTTTCAAAGACAACCTCCAACCTCTCCGAAGCACTATTAAAAATCATAAACACGAAGGAAAACATACAGATCTCTTCCAATCCTTCCGACTCCCCGGTCATTATCTTACAGTCTGCTGACTCGGTGACGACCACATTCCCGATCAATGCCGACAAAGGTATATTCATATCCGACGAAGCCGACATAATCCAGGCCGCGTCAGACTCCGTATGGTTTCTTCCTGCCGAAAACCAGCAGGGAGGCAGATATATGTGGGTGCCAGACGAGAATGTCATAGACGTTAAGGCACTCATCAACGGAGAAGCCACCGCTACACCTAAGGAGCTGAATCCATCCAATGACATAAACCTCTCCGAACTGACCTACTGGAGAGGAGACTCAATACCTATGGCTCTACCGACCAAACGACTCGGCAGATACGACCGCAAGCTATATAACTGGCTCATCTATCCAAAAGGGCTATGGCACATAGGCTTGACAGCCAACTATGGCGAACTGAACACTGAAGACATGGAGATTCTCAGTATCGTCAACGACATAGACCTACACGGAAAAATATATAGTGTCAAGCCGTCGGTCAGCTACTTCCTGCGCAACAACCTCTGCGTAGGCCTGAGACTCGCCTTCACGAAAGGAGACATGGCTGTCAACTCTCTTAAGGTCGACATAGACGAAGACATGAGCTTTAACCTACACGACATCAAATACACTTCCGACTCATACGCCGCAGCGGTATTCCTGCAGCAGTATTTCGGACTCTCGCGACGTGGAAGGTTTGCAGTCTTCAACGAGGCCGAACTATCTGTCGGCACCGGAAACTCGCATTTTATCCGCCCATTTGACGGAGAGCTCCGCGATACCCGTACAAAGACACAGAGCCTTAACATCAACTATTCTCCAGGCGTCAGCATCATGATGATGAAAAACGCTGCATTCAACCTCTCGTTCGGCATTTTCGGATTCCACCTGAAAAACGAGAAGCAATGGGAAAACGGTGAGGAGTCGGGAAGCCGCTTCACAAGTGGCATAAACTTCCGCTTCAATATCTTCAATATCAACTTCGGAGTATCAATCATAATATGAAAAACACATGAAAAGATCAGTAACATACATCATTGCGCTCCTCACGCTAATTGGTGCCGGAGGCTGCATCCATAACGACCTCCCATACCCCAAGCTGCCGCAGAACATCCTTTCTATCGCTGTTAAAGGGGAACTCAGTCCCGCAAAGATTGACTCCACCGACTACACGGTAAGGATCTTTCTCGACGAGCAAGTCGACATCCAGGCCGTGCAGTTCACTCAGTTCACCTACTCTCCTGGAGCCGAATGCAACAAGAACCTTCTTGAAGGCTCATGGGATCTGTCGGTGCCGATGACCGTCGAGCTTTCCCTCTATCAAAGCTATCAGTGGATGATTTCAGCTGAGCAGAACATCGAGAGATACTTCACAGTAGCCGGACAGATCGGCGAGACAGTGATCGATGCCGTAGGACGTCGGATCATAGTCAGCGTACCCGAAAGAGCTGATCTTTCAAAGGTAGAAGTCACCTCCATAAAGCTTGGCCCACGAGATATCACCACCATCGTCCCGGCTGTGCCGCAAGGATCTTTCATTGATCTCAACTCTCCTCTGCGTATCGATGTCAATGCATGGGGACGCACAGAAGACTGGACCATCTATGCACAGCGTACCGAACAAGTTGTGACGACTACCTCCGTCGATCCATGGAGCATGGTGGTCTGGGCATATGGCCAGGCACCTGCCGAAGCCGTCAACTATTTCGAATATCAGGAACAGGGTTCCTCTTCCTGGATCCGCGTGCCTGACGAGGATACGACCGGTAAAGACGGAGCCTTCAGCTGCTGCATCAAACATCTGAAACCTCTCACGACCTATACTGTCCGCGCCTGCAGCGGCGACAATAAAGGCAACGAGATGACAGTGACCACTCAGGCTACCGAGATCCTCCCCGACGGAGACTTCGAGAACTGGTGGAAGAACGGACGTATCTGGTGTCCATGGGCCGAGGGTGCGGACGAATGGCCCGGGGGAAGCAGATTCTGGGATACCGGCAATACCGGAGCCGCTACGCTCGGAGAGAGCAATGTGAAGCCTTCAGATTATGTCCCCGCTGGCATGACCGGACAGTCGGCCGAGCTAAAGACAGAATTCAAAGGCATAGGAATGCTTGGTAAACTCGCCGCAGGTTCGATCTACACAGGAAACTATAAGAAGACCGACGGCACCAACGGCATCCTTGACTTCGGGCGACCGTGGTCCGTACGCCCTACAAAACTCAGAGGCTATTACCAATACACCAACGGCGACATCAACTACTCAAGCAAAGAGATGGAATACCTTAAAGGTAGGCCCGACACCTGCTCCATCTACATCGCCATGACCGACTGGACCGCTCCGTATGAAATCAGGACAAACCCCAACAACAGACAGCTCTTCGACAAGAACGCAAGCTACGTCATAGCATACGGCGAGCTTCAGAGGGGAACGTCGATGGACGCTTACGAGGAGTTTGAGATCGAACTGAAATACCGGAGCACCTCTATAATGCCTACATACATAATGATCACATGCGCATCTTCCAAGTACGGTGACTACTTCACCGGATCATCATCATCAGTACTGTATGTAGACCAACTATCGCTCGACTACGATTATTAAACGACCTCTACTTTTAAACCTTTATGGGCCTGAAAGCGTCTAATTAGAAAGATAACTCCTTCTAAAACGTAAAAAATGAAAAAGACAAGTTTCCTTAAGATGGCGATTGCCATAATTGCTCTCTCAGCCTCCACCATCTCATGCACCACAGCCTCCAACGCGGGGTCTAAATCCTCTCCCGACCTTTCAAGCATCCTCGGAGGCGCAGGCGGCGCGCTCGGAAACCTCGTCGAAGGAGTCTTCACCAAGACCGACCTCACTGTAAAGGATATCGCAGGAGAATGGACAGCCACAGGTTCCGCTGTCTCGTTTCAGAGCGACAACTTCCTCAAGAAAGCCGGTGGCGCAGCTGCAGCCGGAGCGGTAGAGAATAAGCTCGACGAATACTATAAGAAGTTCGGCCTCACCGGAGCCACCCTTGATATCGACACAGACGGCAAC
>JAIDSM010000049.1 GCA_029061225.1 Muribaculaceae bacterium | reverse complement strand
ACCCTCGCCATATCTCTGAAATTATTGACGAGTGGCTTGCCATGTATGGCCCAGCAGACCGACCCCACTTTAACAGCCGCCGTCATCCTCCAGACAGAGGAACTAAAGAGCGTCCACAAGAAGCGGAAGACAACCCAGGAGAAGATAATCGCAGCGGAGACTGCCGTGACCCTGGCGCTTGACCGGGTACATAGCGTCGAGAACAAGATGCTGGAATACCTGTCGAATGCCCAGGGTGCGATGCAGAATCTATACCAGATCAAACGTGCTGCCGAACTTGTGACAACAGAGATTCCTAAGAATACGACTCTCCTGAAGAACTCTGTAAAGGGCAACCTTAAAGGAACGGCTATCGCCGCTCTTGTCTCAGATGAGATAACAGATGCGGCCACTCAGATGGCGGCTCTATATCCTTTCATGCAGCAGCTCGTCACTTCCGGAAGCTACAATGTCACCAATGCCGAGGGTAATACGGAGAAGCACAAGGTGAATCTTCTCGATTCTGCTGAACGCTACTATGTGGCCAATGAGGTTGTGACGCGGTTGGAGAGGATAAACACTGACCTGTTCATTCTCGCATGGCAGGTTCGTACCCTCTCATGGAATGACCTGTGGTTCTCGCTCGATCCGGAGGGCTGGGCTTCGGTAATGGCAGGGAAGAATATCGTGAACGGTCTTGTGACCGACTGGAACAATATCAAGTATTATTGAAAACAACTTACAAAAAACTATATCAATTAATGGAATCTGAAAAGAAAATCGTAGGCCGCTGTCCCAAGTGTGGCGGCAACATCATCAAGACCTGTAAGGGCTACCGATGTGAGAATAATATCGGTGACAATCCTTCTTGCAATGTGGTGATCAACGGCATCCTCGGCAACCGCAAGATGTCGGACGAGGAAATCTTGGAACTGCTTTCAGCCCGTCGTATCATGCTTGACGGATTCATGTCTAAAGAGGGCAAGGCGTTCCCGACGGTTCTGGAACTTACCGACAACGGTGAAGTCCTTATGCAGTCGGTCATCGGCAAGTGTCCTCACTGCGGAGGGGATATCCGTGTCGGAAGCCGCGCCTTCAACTGCTCGAACTTCAACAGTCCTACCTACAAGTGCGAGTTCTCGATCTGGCGCAACATCGGCGGACACCAGCTCACGCTCACTGAAGCACAGGAGATCTGCGGGAACGGTATCACTTCATCAGAACTGGAGATGTTCCGCGATGACGGGTCCATATATAACAAGCGTCTTGGCCTCTCTCCCGATAAACTCCAAGTCGTTAAGATATGAAGCCGGGAATGAAACTCGCAATCCTGCTGATAAGCGGGGTGCTGATATGGGGCGGCATCTTTTTCTTCGCTTGTAGTTCCAACAACACCAAGGAACGAGCAAGACTTGTAGCAGAAAAGTCACTTATGGCGTGTGTTGACTGCCCTGAGACCGTGGAGATAAAGGCGTTCAGCGATGCTGACTCCGTTTTCGGACGTGAGTATATCACACTTGACGAGCGTGTTGCAATCGCCACCTCAATGAAGAAGATAAGCTCCCGTGTCATGGAGCAAACCGACAGTATGGAGAATATCGACTTCGAGGATGTTGAACTTGCTGGTCTTATGGAACGCCAGATGTCCGCCATGTCTGCTTTGAGAAGTCTTACTGGTCTGGTCCCGGACAATAGCGATAAGCCGAAGCCATTTACAGGTTGGAAAGTCAAGGTCGAGTATGAGGCTAAGACTGCCGACGGAAAACCGTATCATTCCGAATACTGGTTCATCATTGACAAGAACGCCGACTGTGTTATCAAGTCTTTTGAAATCCCTCTTTTATAAATAATTTAACCACTGACTTCAATGAAAGAACTTTTAGAAGAAATCTCCGCGCAGATGGAGACATTTCGTGAAAACGCCAAGTCTCAGCTCGACAAGGGTAACAAGTCTGCCGGAATCCGTGCCCGTCGTGCCTCGCTCGATCTCGAACCATTACTCAAACGCTTCCGCAAGCTGTCGCTGGAGGCATCAAGTCCAAACCTCGCTCATTGATCCGGATATGAAGATGACACCACTTCAGGAGACGGTGAGGCGTCTTGACAGAACCCTCGCTCAAAAGGAAAAGGAGGTTGCCGCGTGGGTAATCGACAATGCTCGTCCTAACATCGCCATTAGGCAGAATAATCTGGTGACGGTATGTTTCTGTTGCGGCAACACTATGGTGTATGCCGGAAAGGATAGATACGTCAAGTGTGTTGACTGCGGACGCACCGTGGAGATTATCGAGGAACAGGACTGGCTTGAATCCAAGCGTATGATGTCACGATACTTTGCCTCTCTTGAAGTGGTCGATGGAATACAGCTCATGCGGACTTACGAGGTGATTCTGCGATACTCGGCTATAAACCGACTGAAGGATGCTTCGGCGCGTGAGGTATGCCGACACTGGATAACTTCTGACGGACGTTGCGTAGTGACCTCTCTCCGAAAATTCACAGGTTTTCTGATGCCGAAAGCCAAGTCGATGAAACTCCGGAGAGGCTTGACAGAGACAGAAGATCATATCGCTAACCATGCGGTTATTCTTCCCGGTGTTAAGCTATTGCCTGAGTTGAAGATGAAACTTGCCACTGTCGAAAGACTTATGCCGGGAAATGCACTATCAAATATCAGGAACCTTCTTGAACCTGACTACTCGACCATCTAACTTACTGCTTTTCTTACTACCATAATAATAAGACAGCTTTTCTCATTGCTATCTAAACCTGACTGCCCTGACTCGTGAGAGCCGGGGCATGTCTTTTCTGACTACACCCTTGAATCGAAGGCTGTCCGCGTCCGTGAGTTTTTCGCCACAAAGTTACGGAGGCGGATACCGACGGCAAGCGATCGCCTACGGCTTGTCTGCATGAAAAAATCCGGCAGCCTTCCACAATTTTTCCTACCTCAAAATTGGGTATTCCGTATTTTTTCATTTGCCACGCTTGCCTTACGCCACCTTTGTCCTCCGTTTTTGGATGCAGCGAAAAAACAACCCGGACGCGAGAAGCCAAATGGCTTCAAACCAAAGGGAATAAAATTTGAGTTGCTTATGAAACGGACAAAGGAAAAGGTTACGATTAAGGAATTGAGGGTGTTAGGCTCTTACGGAAAGATGTACCACAACGCAGAGGTCTATCCCCATTCGTTGAGGAAACTATCAAAGGACGTGAAGAAAAGCGATACGACCGCCATCGCAATCGCTGCCCTCCTTCTCTCCCAAATCCTCACACCCAACGCAGTGTTGATACCCGTTCCGCAGTCTTCCGGCAAAGCGGACTATACTCTTGAACTCGCCAACACAATAAGGGTTATACGTCAGGACTGTGAGGTAGTAGATATTCTTTCGGGCACACCTCGCAAGAAGTTATATGACATCAAGAAAATCAAGACCTCCCTCAAAGGAGTGAGGACAGGACTAAAGGTTAAGGAGAGTGCCGACTGCAAGGAGACACTGCAAGCACATTCCGACATCTTTCTTCTTGACAACGTGGTGAACACCGGCTTCACCTTTAACCGAGCAAGAAAGGCATTGAGAAAATATATCAAGATTGAGCCGTCGCTTTTAGCTATCAGTGCCACAAGCAACTGGCTGAACTAATGAAAAAATAATATGGACAAGAGATTGGCTATCGTAGGCAGTCGTACCTGCCCACCCATTGACATCGCTTCCTTTCTCCCTTTTGTTCCCGACACTATAGTTAGTGGCGGAGCATTAGGAGCGGACACTTATGCAAGAGAGTATGCAGTAAAACACAATATCCCCATTGTGGAGTTTCTTCCGGACTACAAGAAATACGGCAAGAGCGCACCTATCATAAGGAATATGCAGATAGTTGATAATTGCGATTTCCTTCTCGCTTTTTGGAACGGCACAAGCCGAGGCACCAAGTTCACAACGGACTATGCCGATAAACGTGGAGTACCATATAAGATAATCAGAATAACTATATAACATATAAAGACTATGCACAGTTACATCTATCAAATCGGCTTAAAGCCGTTCTCTGAGGAAAGATTACTCACCTCTGACAAAATTGAAGTCGGAGATATGTCTCTTTTTGACTATACATATGATATTGACGAAAAATCAAGAGCAATAAATATCCGTATTCTTGTAGACACGATACTTCCGGCAGGTATGTTCGTTACAGACACGGACGACAATCTTATTTATCAAGGTGGATTCAAGGTATGGCGAAAGTCATATTATGACAACATAAAATCCTGTAGCAAAGCTCTCACTCCTGCCAACATTATGGGAAGCGGTAACGCACTCCGGAATCTTAACAAGGCATTTTACAATCCGCTCAATACTGTCCGGCTCTTCAAGTGTGGAGCAGGTTCACCGCAACAATCCATTGCCTTTATGCGTATGGTTGAAGGTCTCAAAAAAGGTGATGTTCTCTATGTCGGCTCAGTTTTGGGCTATCACAACTGAATACGTTAAAAAGGACGCCGCCCGGCTTCTCTCGGTAGAAGTCGGGCGGTTTGCTTCGTCACCTCGCACAACCGCCTGTATGGAATACTATTCGGAAGAATGTCTTGAATACCTGGGCTGCGCATGACGGCACACGTACCCTACGAGCCATATTTGGCGCCGGTTACTTGTGTACCTACTTATGAAAACCAGGCCGTCTGACTTACTCCGTGTCTGTAACACCGAGTAAGATTCAGACGATATTCTATGAAAGTGTCGACGGGGTCGCCTATGACGGCACAAACGCCAGAGCCATTGATGTGATGCCATGAGCACACTTCAATGTCTTTCGCGTCTGTGCCTGTCTATGTAAACTAATCTGTATTGAATACCAGCCTATAACGATGACTTTTCTGCAACGAATACTTGCCCGGTCTTTATCGGCCATAGGCTAAAGCTTATGGCTGATCAACCGAAATATTTGAATATTCTGGTCACATAGTGATGACACGGACTCACGACGAGCCATATTACATGTGGTGCCGTGCGTCTTCGTGCCTACCTTAGATGATTACACCGGCTGAAATACTCCGTGTCTATAACACCGAGTATACCCAGCCGATTCTTTTTATGACTATCCCGGCATTGCCGAATGACGGCATACACGCCAAAGACATCGAGGTTTGCCTGGGGCTGCTCTTCAATGTCTTTCGTGTCAATGCCTGTCCTTGAAACCAAGTCTGCATCGAACACCAGCCTAAAAAGATGACATGCCTGCAACGAAAACCAGTAGACCTGAATAGAGACATTTCCTTTGTGATGATTGAGCCTCGGCAGCGTGGCGTTTTTCCGTGCAAAGTTACTGCGTCCGGGAGGAACGTCAAGTGTCGCTACGCTTGCGGTCGGAGTGCTTGCCGGCAGCCTTCCACAATTTTTATCCTAAAAATTGGGTATTCCGTCTTCACCCTCTGACTGCACACTTGCCTTATCTCTCCCTTTTGGACGCAGTTGTGAAACTGCACGAAAAACGGCCAGCCCTGCCGGAGAAGCTCGATGGAGCTTTCACAAAAGGGAAAAGAACCAGAACCCAAACATTTCAAAGAACTTAAAAATTACAAGCATGGAAACAACCGCAATTCAGTCTGCAACCGCAGTCAACGCCTCAATCGTGGCACTCGCCAACATTCAGCCCAACTCCTTCAACCCCCGTCGTGACTTCAACGACGTGAGCCTCGGCGAACTCGCCGACAGCATACGTCAGCAGGGAGTAATACAGCCTATCGCACTCCGACCCATCGCTGACACCGACCGCTACGAAATCATCTACGGAGAAAGACGCTACCGCGCCTCCCTCATTGCCGACAAGGAGACCATTCCGGCAGTGGTCTATGACGTTGACGAGGTAGAAGCCGAGGAAATGTCAATAGCCGAGAACCTGCAACGTGAGAACATCACGCCCACCGAGGAAGCAAACGCCTTTCAGCGACTTATCGACACCGGACGCCATGACGTGCAGTCACTTTCGGTTCAGTTCGGCAAGTCAGTGGCTTATATCCGCACGCGCCTCAAACTCGCAACCCTCATTCCCGAAATCGCCCGAATGCTTGACGCGGACGAAATCACCGTCAGCGTGGCAACCGAGATATGCCGTTACTCAGAGGACATTCAGCGTGAGGTCTACACATCTCACTTTGAAAACGCCAATTATGGCACTTGGAGAGGTCTCAAAGCCTCCGAACTTGCGCAGAGGATTGAGAACGAATACACCACAAGCCTATGCCGTTACAAGTTCGACAAATCCGCTTGTGCCCTATGCCCCCACAACACCCGCAACCTCCTTCTATTTACCGAGCACGGAGACGAGGGTAATTGCGCCAACCGCCAATGCCTCACCGAGAAGCACAACGCCCATATCCTGGACACCGCTCTCTACCTTATCCAACAACACCCGACCGCAGTATTCCTGCAAAGCCAGTACAACAAGAACGAGGCAGTGGCAGAGTGGATAGCCGAAAGAGGTTATGACATCGCGGAGAGAAACGGAACTCCTGCAAAGTATCCTGTAGAGCCTGTCGCACCCAACGAGGCAGACCACGACAACCCCGAGGATTACAACAACATAAGGGAAAGATACGAGAACGCACTCAACCGCTACAACACCGAGGTTGAAAAGGTGAACGCCCGACTTGAAGCAGGGGCAATCTCCCTATACGTCTACTTCAACAACCATGAGGCGTATCTCGCCTATATGAATAACGCCACCACTTCCGACACCACCAAGCCCAACGGAGCGCAGGAGAACACGCCACAAGCCGAGATAGCCAAGTTGGAGGCGAAGGACAAGCGCAACAAGGAAATAGCAATGGAGCGCACGATTGAGGACGCGAAGAAACAAATCCTCAATGCCGACATCACGGAGAGCAAGTTCACGCAGGA
>JAIDSM010000048.1 GCA_029061225.1 Muribaculaceae bacterium | reverse complement strand
CCCTTGAAAGACTTGCTCCCGGATATTACGTCACAAAAGGCAAGGTAGTCCGCAAGTAATCGACAGATGTCTAACAAGCAATAGAACCTTAAAAATAAAGGTCGTTTCTCAAAAATTTTATTTACCTTTGTAGATGAAGTTGAGTATAACGTCTAATTAGAAAATCATGATACAGGAACTCAGAGAATTCAACCGAAAGTTTGTGGAAGAAAAAGGGTATGAGCGTTTCGCCACAAGCAAGTATCCCGATAAGAAAATCGCGATTGTGACATGCATGGACACTCGCCTGGTAGAACTCCTACCGGCTGCCCTCGGCATTCGAAACGGCGACGTGAAGATAATAAAGAACGCGGGAGCAACCATCACGAATCCATTTGACTCGACTATGAGATCCATACTTGTAGCTATCTACGAGCTGGGCGTAAATGAAATCATGGTGATAGGACATACCGGATGCGGGGTCCAAGGCATGGATGCTGAAGAAATGCTTCATCTCATGAAAGAACGCGGGGTAAGTGAAGAGCATATCACTCTCATGAAGCACTGCGGTATCAACCTCAAGGAGTGGCTTCATGGATTCGACGATACAGACGAAGCTGTAAAAGAGACCGTCGACCTTATCGCCAACCATCCTCTCATGCCACCGACCGGCGTGAACGTGCAGGGCTTCGTGATGGATACCTATACCGGCGAACTGATGGAACTAAAATAATAATGGCTAAAGAGCTTAAAGACATGACACTTGAAGAACTATGGGAACTCTTTCCCATAGTTCTTTCTTCACATGCCCCACTCTGGGCGGAGTGGGCCAAAGAGGAAATATCGATCCTTACAACCTTACTCTCTGATTTCGACAAAACGATTACCCATATCGGAAGCACCGCCATACCCGGTATCATGGCAAAGCCTATAGTGGATATACTTGTCGAGATTCCAGCTGAAACCAATAAGGAAGATATCATTAAGATAATGGAAGCCGCAGGCTATATATGTATGTCGGTTTCAGACAATCGAATGAGTTTCAACAAAGGATACACTCCTAATGGATGTTCAGAGAAGGTCTTCCACATACATTTTCACAATATTGGAGACAATGATGAAATCTTTTTCCGTGATTATCTCATAGCTAATCCTGACGTAGCCAAGGAATATGAACGTCTGAAACTTAGTCTTCTCCCAAAATTCAAGCATAACCGCGACGGCTATACCCAAGCAAAAACCACTTTTGTCAATTGCATCACTGCATTAGCTAAATATGAAAGTTATCAAGCCGAGAAAGGAACTTAAAGTGTCATCGGCAGCATAACGAACTGTTTCTGTTGTCCTTTAAATTGAATCTCTAAAATCCATAAAAATTATGAAATCTGCTTGGAATTTATTAATTTTGTACTTGATTTTTGAGTTTCTAAAGGATATCGGTAAAAATGAAGATTACGAAGGATCAGGTGATTGGATTCATCTGGCAGCACATTTTGCTGCTTCTTTCAATGTTTTTCATGACTTTAGGCGTTGCTTTGTGCGTCAGGTCTAATCTCGGCAGTGGTGTCATTTCATCCATCCCGATGTCGTTCACACTTGCCGGAGAGGCAGGTATCACTCCCGGATGGACGATCGGTGGATATACCAATATAATGAACGTTATTCTCGTCATGGCTCAGATCCTTATCCTGAGGCGCAGATTCGAGCCGATGCAGCTGTTTCAACTCCTCGTTGGCTTCGTATTCGGATGTTTCCTCGATATAAACATGTGGCTTACCTCCTTTCTTCCATACGACAACCTCGTCTATCAGATCTTAGCGCAGTTGATGGGAGCAACCATTCTCGGGTGTGCGGTAGCCGCCGAGATCCGCTGCGGCTCAGTGACAATGCCTGGAGAAGGAATACAAGTGGCTATCGCATGCGTTACCGGCAAACCGTTTCCTATCGTAAAGATAATGGTTGATACCACCCTTGTAGTCCTGGCTGTCATCTCCGGTTTCTGCTTTTTCGGATCCTGGCCCTGGACAGTAGTGGGTCCCGGCACCCTTTTCGCCATGTTCTATGTAGGATATGTCTGTCTCTTGAGCACATCT
>JAIDSM010000047.1 GCA_029061225.1 Muribaculaceae bacterium | reverse complement strand
ATTAACTTTGCATCGGAAAACAACTCAACAGCGAAAGCCGAGTATGATTGAGACTATGACTCACGAAGTATCCGGTGTTCCAGGCGAATAAGAGCCCCTTTGATAGATTGATAATTAATCATTAATAATTAATCATTTATCATTAGCAGGGAACCCTCCTAAGTAACCGACAAAGATAAATATTTAATCTTTAATAATTTATATTTAATCTTTAAAAAGAACCCCCTCCGCTTCACAGCCAACAGTCGATACCCATCCTCCTCCGTAGCGTTGACGGACGTTCCTCATGTGTGAACAGAGGCCCATACGTTGCCAGGCATGTGCTGTCCTGGGTCAGCCACACGTCGCCCACCACGGCGTGGCCATGGCTGCCCTGAGTCAGAATAAGGTTTATTTTTTACTGCAACACCCCGACGGCGGAAGGGGAGAGCAAAACCGCCAACCGATGCTATATGAGACGCAGCCATTGCAGGATTGAGGCCCAAACGTCGCCCTCTGAAATGCCTGCTCACTCACGAAAAAGCTCCAAGACTCAATTCTCCCCCTTTAGGGGGAGGGGGCTTCGGGGGCCCTCGCATCGGCAGCGTATCGACCCTGACAGCCGCGACATGACCGCATTCGTGGCTCTATACGCAACCCGGATGTCCTCCGGGATCAACTCGAAAAACGAAAAACGTCCAACGTCTTTCAAGGCATGCAGACCGGCTAAGTGGTGACACGTCTGCATGCCTTCTTTTATTGTGCTCCCCACCCGGGAGCCGCTTTCCATTTCCTCGCATTCCGCAAATCCCTGAAGTAGGGACGCACGGCCCGTGCGTCCGAAACCGCCACCCCCGGTCATTCCCATTGTCAGTCTCTGTGATAGCCGCCGGTCATGGCCGGCATCATGTCAGTTGCCAGGGTCTGTGATAGCCCGCGAGCATGCTCGCCCCCTCTGAAGCCTCAAGCCTCAAGCCTCAAGCCTCAAGACTTAAGACTCAAGACTGAAGACTCAAGACTCAAGACTCATCCCTCAATCCTCAAAAAAAATTTGCATAATTCATTGAAATTTTGTAACTTTGCATCGTCTTAGGGCATAAAACGCCCACCTGCTTCGCTAACGGATTAAAATATAATCGGTTAGCGTCTATTTGCAGTATGTGGCCTTTATTCCTTAGGATGTGTCCGGAGGCTCATAAACGCCTATCGGCACGACCCAAAATGAAGAAACATCATAAGTTTTTAGATATTTTTTAATTTTTAACAAACTAAAATGCCTACAATTCAGCAATTAGTAAGAAAAGGACGCGTTGCCCTCGTCGACAAGAGCAAGTCGCCGGCTTTGGACTCATGTCCGCAGCGTCGCGGTGTCTGCGTGCGTGTGTACACCACGACCCCTAAGAAGCCTAACTCGGCTATGCGTAAGGTGGCTCGTGTGCGCCTCACCAACGGTAAGGAAGTCAACTCCTACATCCCGGGTGAAGGTCACAACCTCCAGGAGCACTCCATCGTCATGGTACGCGGCGGCCGTGTGAAAGACCTCCCCGGTGTGCGTTACCACATCGTGCGCGGTACTCTCGATACAGCCGGCGTGCAGGGCCGCACTCAGCGTCGTTCCAAGTACGGTGCTAAGCGTCCTAAGGCAGCTAAGGGTAAGAAATAATAGCTGTCTGTAAGAAATCATTTATCTTTAACCGGTTTTTGATTTTTTGACAGCTATGTGGTTGAGTAAACGCCCATCCGGCGCTCCGAGAGGAGTTCCCAAAGTGCGTTGAAGTTTTCATCAAAGCAGCCAAAATCAAAACTTAAACATCAAGCAATGAGAAAAGCTAAACCGAAAAAACGTGTGATCCTCCCCGATCCCGTTTTTCACGACGTGAGAGTGACAAAATTTGTCAACCACCTCATGTATGACGGAAAGAAGAACACATCCTACACTATCTTCTACACCGCCCTCGAAATCGTGAAGTCTAAGCTCCCCAACGAGGAGAAGAGCGCCCTCGAAATCTGGAAGAAGGCTCTCGAAAATGTTACTCCTCAGGTGGAGGTTAAGTCCCGCCGTGTCGGCGGCGCCACTTTCCAGGTGCCTACCGAGATCCGCGCTGACCGCAAGGAGTCTATCTCCATGAAGAATCTCATCATATATGCCCGCAAGCGTGGCGGTAAGACTATGGCCGATAAACTCGCTGCCGAAATCGTCGACGCATTCAACGACCAGGGTGGCGCTTTCAAGCGTAAGGAAGATATGCACCGCATGGCTGAGGCCAACCGTGCATTCGCTCATTTCAGATTCTAATTCGGATTTAACAAATGGCTAAACACGACAATCTCCAGTTAACCCGCAATATCGGCATCATGGCCCACATCGACGCCGGTAAGACCACAACTTCCGAACGTATCCTCTTCTATACCGGCCTTACGCACAAGATCGGTGAGGTGCATGACGGCGCTGCCACCATGGACTGGATGGAGCAGGAGCAGGAACGCGGTATCACTATCACTTCTGCCGCTACCACTACGTTCTGGAACTATCAGGGCAATAAGTATAAGATCAACCTTATCGACACTCCGGGACACGTCGACTTCACTGTCGAGGTGGAACGTTCGCTCCGCGTCCTCGACGGCGCTGTGGCTACTTTCTGCGCCGTAGGCGGCGTTGAGCCCCAGTCTGAGACCGTTTGGCGCCAGGCCGACAAGTACAACGTGCCCCGTATCGGATATGTCAACAAGATGGACCGCTCCGGCGCAAACTTCCTCGAGGTTTGCCGCCAGGTGAAGGACGTGCTCGGTGCAAACCCTCTCCCCATCCAGCTCCCTATCGGCGCTGAGGAGACTTTCAAGGGCGTCATCGACCTCGTGCTCATGAAGGCTATCTTCTGGCACGATGAGAGCATGGGTGCCGAATACTCCGTTGAGGAGATACCCGCCAACCTCCGCGACGAGGCTGAGCAGTATCGCGACAAGATGCTCGAGACTCTCGCTGAGCTCGACGACGCACTCATGGAGAAATACTTCGACGACCCCTCCACTATCACAGTAGATGAAATCAAGGCCGCTATCCGCAAGGGTACTCTCGCTATGGAGATCAACCCCATGATCTGCGGTTCTTCATTCAAGAATAAGGGCGTTCAGACTCTGCTTGACGCTGTCTGCGCTTACCTGCCTTCTCCCGAAGACAGCGGCGCTGTGGAAGGCCACGCAGTTGATGATCCGGACGAGATCCTCACCCGCGAACCCTCTCCCGAGGCTCCGATGTGCGCCCTCGCGTTCAAGATCGCTACCGACCCCTATGTTGGTCGTCTCGTGTTCTTCCGCGTTTATTCAGGCAACATCGACGCAGGTAGCTACTGCCTCAACAGCCGCAGCGGCAAGAAGGAGCGTATCTCCCGTCTGTTCCAGATGCACTCCAACAAGCAGAACCCGATGGAGCGCATCGGCTGCGGTGATATCGGCGCTGGCGTTGGCTTCAAGGATATCCGCACCGGCGATACCCTCTGCGACGAGAATGCTCCTATCGTGCTCGAGGCTATGGAATTCCCCGATCCCGTTATCGGTATCGCTGTGGAGCCTAAGACTCAGAAAGACCTCGACAAACTCGGTGTCGGCCTTCAGAAGCTTGCTGAGGAAGACCCGACATTCAAGGTTGAGACCAATGAGGAGACTGGCCAGACCGTCATCAGCGGTATGGGTGAGCTTCACCTCGACATCATCATCGACCGTCTCCGCCGTGAGTTCAAGGTAGAATGTAACCAGGGCCGTCCTCAGGTTACTTACAAGGAGGCTATCACCAAGCCCTACGAGGGCCGTGAGGTCTTCAAGAAGCAGACCGGTGGTCGCGGTAAGTTTGCCGACATCATCTTCCGTATGGAGCCCGCTGACGAGGATTTCGTCGGTTCTCTCCAGTTCGTGGATGAGGTGAAGGGTGGTAACGTTCCTAAGGAATACATTCCTTCTGTTCAGAAGGGCTTCCAGACCGCTATGAAGAACGGTGTGCTCGCCGGATATCCCGTAGAGCGTCTTAAGGTGACTCTTCTCGATGGTTCGTTCCACCCCGTCGACTCCGACCAGCTCTCTTTCGAGCTCGTGGCTATCCAGGGCTTCAAGAAAGGCAGCGAAAAGGCAGGTCCGGTGCTCATGGAGCCTATCATGTCTGTAGAAGTTGTTACTCCTGAAGAGTCGATGGGCGACGTGATCGGCGACCTTAACAAGCGTCGCGGTCAGGTGGAAGGCATGGAGACAAGCCGCTCAGGTGCCCGCATCGTGAAGGCTAAGGCTCCCCTCGCCGAAATGTTCGGCTATGTGACTGCACTCCGTACCATCACTTCCGGTCGCGCTACCTCCACTATGTCCTTCAGCCACTACGCTGAAGTTTCCAACTCAATCGCCAAGGCTGTGCTCACTGAATGCAACGGCCGTGTAGACCTCATCAAGTAATTAAAGAATCTTCAACAATATGAGCCAAAAAATCAGAATCAAACTGAAGAGCTACGATCACAACCTCGTCGACAAGTCGGCTGAGAAGATCGTAAAGACAGTGAAGGCTACCGGCGCAGTAGTTAAGGGCCCGATTCCCCTGCCTACCCACAAACGCATCTTCACAGTCAACCGTTCTACTTTCGTCAACAAGAAATCCCGTGAGCAGTTCCAGCTCAGCAGCTATCAGCGCCTCATCGACATCGACGGCAGCACTACCAAGACTGTCGATGCTCTCATGAAGCTCGAACTCCCCAGCGGCGTTGACGTAAGCATCAAGGTCTAAGTTATTTGACCATTCTCATAACTACTCTTTTACCGGTGGGAAGCTTCAGCTTCCCACCAGGTTAAATTCAATAATTTTTTCAAAGAAATGCCAGGATTATTAGGAAAAAAAATCGGAATGACATCCGTTTTCAGTGCCGACGGCAA
>JAIDSM010000046.1 GCA_029061225.1 Muribaculaceae bacterium | reverse complement strand
CAACAGGTCTGAGCGGTCGATGGCAGTCCCTTTCACAGCATCATTTATGGCAGCGAAGGCTATCTGCCCAAACTCATTTTGAGGCATAAAACAACGAACCTCAAGAAAATCAGGATTAGACTTCAGGTATTCGCAAGCCTCGGCGAGCCCTCGCTTCCCATTTAGGATAATGTGATAACGTCGAGCCATAATCGGGTAAACATTATTGCGTATCACCGATTCCATAAGGGTAAGGAAGTCGAGCAGATTTTCATAGACCATACAGGTCTGGTCTTTCCTGCGTTGTCCTACAATGCTCATTCCGGCTTCACCGATTTGTCGAAACACCTGTCCGTTGAAAGCCATGAAACTTTCTCTGTCCTCACCAACCGACATAGCTAAGACACGCTCTGGTTTCTGACTCTTAACATGAGGTAACGAGCCTTCGAGAGTGTGGAATTTTACGTTATCCATTGACAGACCGTATCGGGTAACCAGTCTTCCAAGTTCCCGATTTTCAGGATGGCAAGTATCCGTGAAATCCCAGGTCGGTCTACTGAGTGCTGTATAGCCGAAGGTTGCCGGAATACTATCTCGCTCGGTATATAGTGCTTCCACTACCTCCATAGCCTTTGAGAAAGAGCCGTTCTCCACAAGACCGAGTTTTTCAGCAAGCGAGGATGCAGAACCAAATTCATCCGGATTTTTCATAGCCCATTCGTTACGGGCGGTGTTCACGGTCAGTTCCCGACCATCGCTGAAGACATAATGTCGAAGCGCACGTTTTTGCGAAACGCAGATTAGTCCGGCAGCCATACATAGGTCATCAACCGGCACGATGGAGTCAAACTCCATCGAAGTCATTTTCTTTGAATGATTCATATCTAATTTTTTCTAATAGTGATTAAAGTTTATTGTCCCAAAAGACCTTTTGCCCCTTAAAAATCCCCCTAACATTATCTTTATTTTTTCTTTTTTGGCGATTAGCGGGGCAACACTATTCTCCCTTTTGTAAAAAAGGATTTGGATTGTAAGGAAAGGACTTAGGGTCGTTTGGGTCAGAATGGAGCTTCTTCGGATTGAAAGAGATCAAAAGTTGGCGGCTTCTGATTGGTGGATGGAATATCGGTGCGGATCCACGGACGTTTCACCCGACCGTCGGCGCCACAATAATCCGGGTGCATACCAGGTAGTTTCTCTCTTTCTGATCGTTCCCAGCCGGATATGTGTTCCAATAAAAAGTTGATATATTGAGATGAATAGCGGAATGAGGTGCGTATCATATCATTCGGCAATTCTTGTTTTATCATCTTCGGAGATACTATCGTCAGCGGTTTAGTCCCAACACAGCGGTAATCTTCATCAATGTATTTCTGATTATCAACTGCCCATTCCTACCACTGCGCACGTCGGGCTATCGGCCATGAGTCGTAGCCGGACGGCACAAGCCGGTTAAGGAATGCCTCAATATCCTCAAGAAGTTCATCACCGGCGGCAGTAGTATACTCCGCCTGTCGCTGATTGGCCTCCGATTCCAATTCTGGCGGGAGATAAAGAGGCTCGTCATTACGGTAATAGTGATATGCTTCCGCCCAAAGTTGGGGTACCTCTGTTTTTAGTTGCTCAATCCATTCACGTGGTTGACCGATACCCTTTATTGGAATTATCCACCAGCGACGGTTGCCGTTGCAACTCTGTAGAAACTCAGTTTCGTTAGTGGTAGCAGCAAATACATTGCTCCGAGGGATGGATTCACTTTTCCTGGCATAAGCCGGACGCACGTCATCACGGACACGACTCAGAAAAGCCTTGGCTGCCTCAGCATCATGAGCACGCTTCATCCCATTCAACTCTGATATTTCCACAATCCATGCACCTGTAATGTCCTCGATTTTCGCCTTGTCATCATGTGCGAATGAAAATGAATCAGAAAACCATTCTCCGGCGATCGTGCTCAGAAATGTACTTTTTCCGACCCCTTGCGGACCGGTAAATGTCAGTATGTGGTCGAATTTGCAACCGGGACTGAAAGCACGTGCTACAGCTCCGACCATCCATTTGCGCGTCTGCGCTCTTGTCAGCGGTGTATCTTCCGCACCCAAATAGCGTATCACCACAGTCTCAAGACGCTCCTTCTCGTCCCAGTCCTGGGCTGTGATAAATTCTTGCACCGGATTAAAGCCACGTTCTTTAGAAGTGGTCTTGAGCATTTCAAGGATACGAGGCTGGGATAGTTGCAAGCCATAGGTGCTTTCTATATACAGAGCAATCTTGCCGATTGATTCATCATCAATACGGTTATCGCGCTCATTACAGAAATCAGGAGATTCTGTAATATCCTGCTTTGTGAAGCGGTCAAATCGAACTTTGGAAAGCTCACTGTCGTTGAGTAGAATCAGCCTAATATTCTGGCCCGTCTTTTCTATCTCGTTCTTGTCATTGAGTGTCAGAGCGGCTTGCCAGTCATCCAAGTCATTAGACTTTGGACGATTCTTCTCCCGGATGATGGTAAGACGAACTCCTGGATCCTCCTTGCAAAGTTGCAGCATCGACTTATACGAAGGCATACGGTTAGGAGGAGTGTCCGCTTTTGCATTGAGATCTGATTCTCCGAACTTATAGACTCTAACGGTATCAAAAGCATTATAAGGCGTGTTACTGTCCTTCGGCCAAACAATCTGCTGATCATCATCAACTTCAAGAGTGAACGAACCGTTGATGTCAGATACATAAAGTCCACTTTCCTTATCAAAGGAAAAGAATTCTGAAAGGAATTTCTCAATTGCCTGACTACACGAGTAGGTTCGACAGAAGATGCCTACAATATCCTTCTTTTCAGATGGACGCTTGTACTTGCTCATGAAAACCTCCTTCCTTTTGCGCTATTGCGCATACCTTTGGTCATCATAGCCATTTGTTCCTCGATAGAGGATTGTCCTCTGCGCTTACTGTCTGAGAGCCACCGGCGCAGCTCGGAAGGGAGGAACATAAGATTTCTGCCCGGTTTATAGCATGGTACACGTCCTTCCTGAACCAGAGCACGAACTCTTGATACAGATAGATGAAGAATACTGGCGGCTACTTTTATAGTCACCATTTCCTCCTGCTCTTCCGGTGTCGGCGTATATAGCCGTTGAAATATTTTAGAGACTGTTTCGGTCAGGGCATCGAGCTTGTTTTCAAGTCGAGCCACAATCTGAGGCACTGCCTCGAATGAAGTTTTATTGTTCATAAAGCGGAACGATTAATTTTTGAAATCGTGCCGCAAAGTTCATAGGTTATTTCTCGGTTAACAAGTTATTACCCAGATAACCAATAGATAACCAATAACCATAGTTTACTACTTATTATATTTTGTCTTTGTCAGTT
>JAIDSM010000045.1 GCA_029061225.1 Muribaculaceae bacterium | reverse complement strand
CCCTGACAGCCGCGACATGACCGCATTCGCCGCTCTATACTCTCCCCGCCAAAGGTGGCGGGGCATGGAAAGCAGGCTTTCCAGCCTGCGCCCCTATATTATGCTCACATACCACATCCCTACATATCAAAGGCATACGCCCGAGTGTCCCACGACACCCGGCGTATGCCTTTTTTTTATGGAAGGGAGGCTTCCCAGCCTCCCCCCCAAGCGGCTTGTCCTCACCCTGACAACTGACAACGAAGAAAACTACGACAACGAAGAAAACTACTAAAATCATATGAAAACTGCTTTGATCACAGGCATTACGGGCCAAGATGGGTCGTATCTTGCCGAACTGCTCATATCCAAGGGATATGACGTGCACGGGACCATACGTCGCTCTTCAGTGGATTTCCGCGAGCGTATCGCGCATCTTGAGGGGGATCCTCATTTCCATCTGCACTACGCTGACCTCGGCGACTCTATGTCGATTATACAGGTGCTCAACAAGGTGCGCCCTGACGAGGTCTACAACCTTGCAGCGCAAAGCCACGTGCAAGTATCGTTTGACTCACCGGAGTTCACGGCTGACGTGGACGCGACAGGCGTGCTCCGGCTATTGGAGGGGATACGGCAGTGCGGTCTCGCGGAGACTTGCCGCTTCTACCAGGCATCGACATCGGAACTCTACGGGAAGGTGGAGGAGGTGCCTCAGAATGAGAATACGCCGTTCCATCCCTACTCCCCTTACGCTGTGGCTAAGCTATACGGTTTCTGGATTGTGAAGGAATACCGTGAGGCTTACAACATGTTTGCATGCTCAGGCATCCTCTTCAACCATGAGAGCGAGCGTCGCGGCGAGACGTTCGTTACCCGAAAGATAACGCTTGCAGCTGCCCGTATCACGCAGGGGAAGCAGGAGAAGCTCTATCTCGGCAACCTTGACTCGCTGCGAGACTGGGGTTATGCGAAGGACTATGTGGAGTGCATGTGGCTGATACTGCAGCAGCCGGAGCCGGAGGACTATGTGATAGCGACCGGTGAGCAACACTCGGTGCGCGAGTTCTGCCTCTATGCGTTCCGTCGCGCAGGCATCGAGCTGGAGTTTGTCGGGGAAGGTGTTGAAGAGAAGGGCATCGACAAGGCGACAGGCAAGGTGGTGATTGAGGTATCACCGGATTTCTACCGCCCGACTGATGTGGTAAACCTGTGGGGTGACCCGACAAAGGCAAAGAAGAAACTGGGCTGGGATCCGACGAAGAAAACATCGTTCGAACAGCTCGTAAACTTGATGGTGGATGCCGACATGGCGAAGGTGGCCGTCGAACGTGCGGGTGAGCAAGTAAAGCTGAATCTTGAGGAATATCTTGAGAAAGGCATAGTTAAGTGATTCACCCAGTGAATCACTTAACAAGTATCGGCAAGGCAAAGCCTTGCAGTATCGGATGCTACGCTTCAGTATCGGCGGCAGAGCCGCAGTATAATCCACCAGTATCGGCAAGGCAGTGCCTTGCAGTATCGGAAGCTACGCTTCAGTATCGGCGGCAGAGCCGCAGTATAATCCACCAGTATCGGCAAGGCAGACCCACAGTATGGCTAACGCTGACTATTCATTTATTCTGATTCCTCTTGACTTTTAGTATGACATCGGTGATGACCCGAAGAAGTTCTTGACAATCACTATATAGTTCGGAAAATCTGACATCGTCAATGTATCTTGTCTTGAATAGAAGTCTGAGCCAATAAAGGGTTTCATTGGTTTCCTTTTGAGATATAGATAGTTTGTGTATATAGTCAGAGGTACTCTCTGCGTACTTTGCTTCGGATATGTTGGCTCCTATAGAGGTGGCAGATCTGAATATCTGATCACTCATACGCCTTTCCTTACATTCCTCCCTTAAATATCTCTCCAGTCCAATTATCTTGATAGCAAAAGATTCGGCGAGGATATATTTCTTGTCTTTGTTATCGTCTTGCATATCTCATATTTTAAGATTTCTTCAAAATTATAAAAGAAAAAAGATTTTTCAAAGTTTTGAAAGGCAAACATAAAAAAAATACTGCATTTAATGCCGATACTGAGCCGCAGGCTCCGATACTGCGCGAAGCGCCGATACTTTGCGGCAAAAGCCGCAAGGTTTTTGTAACCGGTTTCTTTGATATGCTGAATTCGGGGCATGTTCAGTTCCTGAAGGAGGCTGCGGAGCACGGGGAGCTGTATGTGGGAGTCGGCTCCGACAGGACATTCATCGAGCTGAAGGGCCGTAGTCCCATCTGTTCCGAGCAGGAGCGACTCTACATGGTCAAGGCCATCCGACACGTGAAGGACGCATTCATCAATTCCGGCTCCGGTATCCTCAATTTCCTTGAGGTCATGGACCGGGTAAGGCCCGATATCCTCGTGGTCAATTCCGATGGTGGCAACGACCTGAAACGAAAGGCCTGCGAAGAAAGAGGTATTCGTTACATCGTTCTCGGTCAAGACCAATATAGCGAAGCAAATACTGCACGAAGTGCCGATACTGCGCGAAGCGCCAATACTGAGCCCACTGCTCCGATACTGAGCGAAGCTCCGATACTTCCATCATGCCGCCTTCCTTACCGCATTGACATTGCAGGCACTTGGATCGACCAGCCGTATGTGTCGAAGTATGGCGCAGGCTGGGCGATAACAGCCTCAATTGAGCCGACACACGAGTTCATGGAGCGCGGCGGGATGTCGACATCCACTCGCAATGCAGCCAAGAAAATATGGCCGTTCGAGCTCCCTGCCTACAACGAGGAGATGCTGGCAAGGCTGGTGTTCTGCTTCGAGAACGACCCTGAGAACAAGGGACATGTGTCGGGGGCTCAGGATGCAATCGGGATATGCATATCAGGGCTCTCACGGCATTACTATGACGGTCACTACTGGCCGGAGCGTATTGAGACCATCCACGATGAGGATATACTCTCATGGCTCGAGGGGCATGTCTGCCTCGTGCCAATGTTCCCACGCAGACCGGGGTGCTCGGTGGTGGAGGGGAAGGACATCACTCCGGAGAAAGTCCGCGACCTGACAGA
>JAIDSM010000044.1 GCA_029061225.1 Muribaculaceae bacterium | reverse complement strand
TTCTTCGCCCGCAAGCGTCTCCGCGAGCAGCTCGCTGACTTCGCTTACTGATCATAATGATCAATTATAAATGATCAATGATCAATTAACTCAGGATGCCCACAAAATAAGAAAAACACATCACACTATACACGACACTATAAACTATAAAAGATTGTGGTGCGAACGCAGTGAGCACATCATTAGCACAATCCTAAAGAAATACATGAAAGACACACAAAGACCTTGATCGAAATCTGATACTTGAAAAGACACACGAAAAGAAATACTGAAAAACACGCAATGTCCTTAATCTGATTTACAATATATTTATTCACCTTAATCAAAAATAATACTGTGAAAAAAACGCTCCCGCCTTCCTCCGAAGACGGGAGTGTTTTTTAGTAATGGAGCGCGCTCCGCGTGCATACATAAGCGCCCAGTCAGTCGTTATATAATTAGACAACCTGATACAATGTATATGAATATCATCAAGACTATCTACATATACCACGACTGCTTCGTGGTCAAGACTGCCGGAGCAGTCCTCGTATTTGATTTCTGGAAAGACCCCTATCAGCACGGCCCGCTGCCTAATCCGCTGATGGAAGTAGACCGGGAGATTCCTATATATGTGTTCGTGAGCCACGGACATAAGGACCACTACAATCCCGCGATTTTCGGCTGGGCGAAATACTTCCCGAATATACGCTACATAGTCAGCAGAGACGTCCGCAAACGCATCAACCATATCATAACCCCGGGAAGCTCCTACAAAGGCGATAAGGTGGATTCTACGAAGATTACAGCCCTATCTGACCATGACAGTTACAAGGACAATCTTATAGGCGTGCGGTCCTTTCCATCTACGGATACCGGCAATTCCTACGCAGTGACTATAGGTGGCCGCACTATATTCCATGCCGGTGACCTCAACGCCTGGATATGGAAGGATGAATCTACCGAGGAGGAAATCCGCGAAGCCCTTGATAGGTTCAACGCCATCATAGCTATTATAGCCGCTTCCTATGAAAAATTTGACATCTGTTTCTTCCCTGTAGATTCTCGTATCGGAACAGATTACTTCACCGGAGCCAAAATCTTCCTGAATCGCTTCAAGATTGAAAACTTCTTCCCCATGCACTACGAACTCGGCGAAGATCCTACCTCCATAGCCCGTCTCCATCGCGATGCTGCAGCATTCGACCGCTACGCCTCCCCTTCCTGCCCCCACTACATAATTTCCGCCCCCTACTCCGCCTACGCGATGGCATAAATCATCTTTCATTTTGCTTTCAGGAGATTTACTTAAAAAAAGTATGAATTGTTAAGAAATTTACAAAATGTAAGTCTGATATTTACGCTCATATCAGCTTGTTAAGGCCAAGATGAAAAATTGTCATGAACCTTTCTGTTACAGAATTGTTGCATGTCCGTTACAGCCTGTTTCAATAATGATATATTAATTTAACTGCGCATAATACGCTATATTATAATGCATTACAAAAATGTTTAATGAATGTTGCGGATATTGCAAAATTTTGTCGAAACATTTAAAAAATTGCTAACGTTATACAGACAAAGACCAGTTCTTTTAAACTTTCAATTTTTTTAACAACCCCTGAATTTGCATCAGCAGATTTATCAAAAACGACAACGATATGGCATCCAACAGCAACTTCCGCACAAACCTCCTCAACCTCCAGTCAAACCTCATGAGCTTCGCATACCAGCTCACTTCAGACCGCGAGGCTGCAGCCGACCTCCTCCAGGATACAACCCTCAAGGCCCTTGACAACGAGGAGAAGTTTACCGCCGACACAAACTTCAAGGGTTGGGTCATGACGATCATGCGCAACATCTTCATCAACAACTACCGTCGCAACGTACGTCAGGCTACAATCGTCGACACCACCGACGACCTCTACCACCTCAACACTTCGCAGGAATCAGCCCTCGAGACTCCGGAAGGAAGCCTTTCCGTAAAGGAGATCACAGCTGTCATCAATACCTTCGACGATGACTTCCGCGTTCCCTTCAACATGCACGTCGCAGGATACAAATACAGCGAGATCGCTGAGGAGCTCGACCTCCCCGTAGGAACAGTGAAGAGCCGCATCTTCTTCGCCCGCAAGCGTCTCCGCGAGCAGCTCTCAGCCTACGCTTGCTGAAATAATGGAGAATTGAGAATTCTCTACGGATGCCTTAAAAAAGAAATACACACGAAACACACTATAAGCTATATCTAAAGAAGATACCTGAAAAACACACCGCCTTAATCGAAATCTGATACTTGAAAAGACACACGAAAAGAACCTTTAATCTGATTGATACTTGAAAAGACACCTAAAGACCTTAATCCTAATACAATATAATACTATGAAAAAAATGCTCCCGTCTTCGGTAGAAGACGGGAGCGTTTTTTTATACCGAGCACATCATACAACGTACGACGTAAAACGTACAACGTCACTTCAGACTTGCCTCGAAACCCGCTGCATGGACGGCTTCGATTACGGCTGCATGGTCGACGCTGCCGTCTACAGTGGCCAGACCTGCGTGAAGGTCAACCTCGACAGTATCCACGCCTTCTACAGCGGCTATGGCCTTCTTTACGGCATTCTGGCAGTGGGGGCAGTTCATCCCCGTGATGATATATTCCTGTGTCATGTCTGTATGAATATTGGTTTTAGGGTTATAGAATCTACGTATTAGCGAGAAAATCAACAATCCGGCAAGTATCGCCGAGCATATCGTGGAGAAAGTGCTGAACTCATGATGGCACGCTCCATGCATGGCGGCTTCATGTCCAATAGCAAACCAGTGCGAGGGCATCAGATAGTCAATGGCAAGCCCCATGGCCATCGCTCCGACGATGATGGAGCCAAGATAGACGGCAGCCGCCCGGCGTCCCATCTCACGCGAGATCAGCGTGAAGGAAGCGAAGTTGGCTGCCGGCCCCGCCATAAGGAGCACAAAGGCCGTTCCTGGCGAGAGTCCCTTCAAGATCAGCGAGAGGGCGATGGGTATCGACCCTGTAGCGCATACATACATCGGAACCGCCACAAGCAGCGCTATGACCATCGATACTATAGGCTTATTTCCTAAGACAGCAAAGAAATCTGCAGGCACATATACCGTAATCAAAGCGGCTATCACGAGCCCTATGGTAAGCCATAGGCCAATGCTCCCTACCAGATCGATGAAACCGTAGCGAAGTGATGCGACGATCTTTCCCATGAATGTCGAAGGACGTTGTTCTACGGCGTCAGGAGCCACCTTACAGCTCTCCTCCGCCACTGTTCCACGTTCCGTAGTGCCAACAGCCACACCGCCGAAAACCGCCGTCAAAAGAGCCGCTACGGGGCGCAGAACCGCAAATGCCGGTCCGAGCAGCGACCAGGTGGCCGCTATCGAGTCTACACCCGTCTGCGGCGTCGAGATGAGAAATGCCGATGAGGATGCCCTCGATGCTCCGTTTCTACGCATCGCGATAGCAGTCGGAAGCACACCGCAGGAGCAAAGCGGCAACGGCACGCCTATGAGAGCGGCCTTGACCACGGTACCGAGGGAATTGCCTGAAAGATGCCGGGCAAACGTCTCGCGGGAGACGAAGGCATGAAGCAGGCCGGCGATAAGGAAACCCAACAGAATGTAGGGCGACATCTCGTTGAGCATATACAGAAGCGAATCAAGAAAATCCATAGTGACAATGCGATATTTGAATTACATCCGCAAAGTTACTATGGAGTTTCCTGAAATATGTTATAAATTCTTGCCAAACCGTTATACATCATTCAGAGGCTTCCGCACTCCTATGTCCCGGAACTGCGTCGGAGTCATACCCGTGGCCTGCTTGAATCGGGTGCTCAGATGCGGCACCGATGAGAAGCCCGTCACATAGGCGATCTCACTCAAAGACATCTGACCGTCAAGCAACAGTTCCTTGATACGCTCTATTCGTAAGGCAGTGAAATAGTTTTCGATTGTCCGTCCCTCCGTAGAAGCGAAAATCCTCGAAAGATTGCGGTAAGACATATGCAGCGAGTCCTGAAGGATGGCTGCGATGTCTGCATGCATTCCGTCTCCCTCACGCGACAGCTCCATAAGCTTGGCTTTGATTTCCGAAACGATTGCCTCTTCCCGAGAACGGATCACCTCGAATCCTTCCTTACGCAGTTCATCATCAAGACGGTCTATGACCTCATCTGAAGGATTCCCCTCCACGGTCACTGAACCTAACTCGACTCCGAGCAAGTCAAGCGACTGGATGCGGGATGTGACCTCCGCCACCTTCGCCACACAATGGCGGCAGACCATATTCTTTATCCTTATCTTCACGATTTATTTTCTACTCAGTGTATTTATGGGCGTGGCCGGCGAAAGCACCTTGTTGACCTTTCTCTCCGAGCCTGAGGCAGAGACATTGAGTTTCCTGCGGATGTCACGCGAAGAAGAGCCTAAGAGCAATGAATACTCACCGGGGGTCACTACCCACTTAGAACCGTCTGCATCGAAGGAGGCCAGGTCATCCTCATTGAACACGAGAGTCACTTTCTCCACTGCACCCGGCGCAAGCTCCGATGTCTTTGCAAATGCCTTCAGTTCCTTATCAGGCTTGTTGGCTGTCTTTGCATCCGGAGCGGAGACGTAGAGCTGCACCACTTCCTTACCTGGCATGGAACCTACATTCCTGACATCCACCTTAACCACAAACCGGTTGCCGGACTTCTCGACAGATGGCTCGCCATACTCGAACTCGGTGTAGGAGAGGCCATAGCCGAACGGATAGGAGACATCCTTACCGAATGTGTCGAAATATCGGTAGCCGACATATACATCCTCCTCATAGTTCGTGAAGTCAATGTTCTTCTCCTTCTCCAGGTCAGCACGCGCCTGATTGTTGGTGATGTCCATGTTGGCCTTGAGATCCACAGGGAAGTTGGATGTCGATGCGTGGTCGCGGAAACTTTTAGGGAAAGTCATGGTCAGTCTACCGCTGGGATAGGACTTGCCGGTAAGTATATCTGCAACACTGTTGCCCCCTTCCTGTCCGGCCTGCCACGCGCAAAGGATAGCATCGGGCATATCTTTCCAGGAAGCTGTCTCGATGACACCTCCTATATTCATTATGACAACCACCTTCTTCCCTTTTGCATGGAACGCTTTTGTTACGTCACTTATCAGCTTTTTGTTGGCGGCAGACAAGGAGAAATCAGAAGACGTACGGTCGAGGAATTCTCCCGACTGGCGTCCTATCGTGATCAGAGCCATGTCAAGGTCCTCGGCCTGACGCGCTATTTCCTTCGGATCCACAGGCATCTCGTCGGGCAGCTCCGTGGGAAGGAAAGCGCTCATCGGATCATCACTCTTCTTAAGGTTATCGTAATAATTCTTTAGATAAGCACGGTATGCCTCCTCGAGTTTTTTGTCGGTCTTATAGCCTGCATTGCCAAGACCATCGAGAAGCGACACCGTATAGGCTCTGTTCACATTGCCCGAACCCGTACCACCTGCAATGAAATCATAGGAACCGTTGCCGTAAACAGCAACGTTCTTGATCTCTTTAGCCAAGGGCAGCGTTCCGTTATCGTTCTTAAGGAGCACCATACCTTCGGTCGCGCTCTGCCGCGTGATGGCGGCATGTGCTTTCAGGTCAGGCTTGTTGGAATACTTATAACCCTTAAACGACGGCGTCCTGACGATCAGTTCAAGGATACGCCTCACGTTACGGTCGAGTATCTCCTCGTCGAGTGATCCGTTCTCAAGTCCGGCCATAATCTGCTCGTACTGGCGGTCTGTTCCGGGCTGCAGCATATCGTTGCCCGCCTTCATCTGCATGACGCCGTCCTTTCCACCGAACCAATCTGTCATCACGGTGCCCCCGTAGCCCCATTCGTCACGAAGTATCGTAGTGAGCAGTTCGGGCGATTCTGAGGTATAGTCGCCGTTTATGTAATTGTAGGAAGACATTACTGTCCAGGGATAGGCATCCTTGACTGCTATCTCAAAACCTTTGAGATAGATCTCACGCAGCGCGCGTTCCGACATCCTGGCATCGTTGCCCATACGGTTGGTCTCCTGGTTGTTTCCGGCGAAGTGCTTGACACTCGTACCCACTCCGTTCGACTGCACGCCCTTGACATAGGCTGACGCTATGTTGCCGCTTACGACAGGATCTTCCGAATAGTATTCGAAGTTTCTTCCGCAAAGCGGATTACGGTGGATGTTGAGCGCCGGGGCAAGCAGCACATCTGCTCCGTATTCCAGCACTTCCTCGCCTATGGCCCTGCCTACCTTTGCCACAAGTGTAGTGTCCCATGTGCAGGCCAGCAAGGTGCCTATAGGAAAATGCGTGCAGTAATAAGTCTCGGAGTCGTCCGGACGGGTTGGATCTATACGCAGTCCGGCGGGACCGTCTGCAAGGACTATCGAAGGGATTCCAAGACGAGGAATCGGGTATGTGGTGCCTGCCGCTCCGGGCACTTTTCCTTTGACAGCCCCGACAACGGCACTGTCGCCGGAGAAACCTGTCATTCCGGTGCCGATCACCAGTTTTACCTTCTCCTCAGGAGTCATCGCCGCGATGACCTCGTCTATATTGTCGGCCGTAAGTTGAGGTGCTTTTGTGCCGCACGATGCGATTAAAGTAGCCATAACTGCCATTCCTAAAAGTTTTTTCATCTGGTATTAGTTTTTAAAAAGTTGCGGGACGAATTCGGTGAGGTAAATACGCCAATTCTTCCATATGTGGCCCGCCGGACTTTCACGGTAGACGTACTTGTATCCCTTGTCGTCAAGCATCTTGCGGTAGTCCTTGTTGGCCTCGTAAAGGAAGTCCTTGTCGCCGATGGCTATCCAGTACAGCTTCGGAGCATCGGCAAACTGCTTCGCAAGTTTCTCGTCCATTTTCTCATAAATCGGGGATGTGGAGCCGTCGCGAGGCAGGATCGCTGCCGAGAAAAGTCCTATGTAGTCAAACATATCGGGGTATTCCTTTGAGATATGAAGCGAGTGGAAGCCTCCCATCGAAAGGCCGGCGATGGCGCGATGCTCCTTGTCGGCGATAGTGCGGTAGTAGGTGTCGACATATTTCACCACATCGGGGAAATGCTGCTCGAAAGTGCCGTCCATTGTCTTCGGCAGCTGGGTTGTTGGTGGTGTAAAACCAAGGCTTGTCTCTCCAGGAGCTCCCTCCATATCCACGTTTCCGTTTGTCATCACGACTATCATCGGCTCCGCCTCACCTCGCGCTATGAGATTGTCGAGAATCTGAGTAGCACGGCCAAGTTCCGACCAGGCATTCTCATCGCCTCCCATTCCATGTAGCAGATAAAACACGGGATAACGCCTATCACCTTTCTCATACCCCGGCGGAGTATAGATGGTCATACGTCTGTCGGTGCCGAGTGTCGGGCTATCATACCAAACCTTGGAGACAGTACCGTGGGGCACATCGTTGATCTTATAGTAATCCGCATAATCCCCACCGACCAGAAACACATTGGTTATCGAGGCTGTGTCACGGATCTGAAATACATTTGATGGGTCCGGCATCTTCTGGCCGTCGACGATGAATGAATAGGAATAAAGTTCGGGCGAGAGCGCTTCTATTGTGAATTCCCAGACTCCTTCTGAGTTCTTCACAAGATCGGCCACGCCCGGTGCATCGAACTTTCCATAAGGAGTATCCATCCGGACAGTCGGAAGAAAATCTCCCGTAACCTGCACCTTCTTCGCGTCGGGCGCATTTAACCGGAAAGTCACGGTATTGTCCGGGTGGACTTCAGGAGATACAATCTGCGACGATCCCCACAGTGCCTGCTGTGCGTGGCAGCCAAGGGCCGCAAGCATCAAAACTGACAGTAATAGAAGTTTTTTCATGATATATGTGGTTATTAATATGTTCGCATATCTATATAACAATTTTCACTCTTATATAAAGTCCGATATTCGCTTTTTTTAAATGGTCGTTGAACCCGATTGCTTACAAACGCGTTGAAATTTCAAACTTTAATTTGGGAAATACTATGAAAACAAAAGTTATTGCTACCGCACTCGCCGCATTCGGCGTTGTGATGATGTGTAGTTCGGTTTCGGCTGCTCCGAAGGCAAAGGCAGCGAAAGATAACAGTGAAGTAAAGAAAGAGAGTCTGTTTCAGAAAGGTAAGAAAGCAGTGGTCGATGCGGCGCACGTCGTGGCCGATAAGTCTGTCGAGGTATACGGAGATGCCAAGGAAGGTACCGTCGAAACAGCCGAGAAAGTTGCTGACAAATCGGTAGAAGTATATGGAAAGGCGAAGGAAGGTACGGTAGAGACCGCCGAGAAGGTAGCCGACAAGTCAGTAGAGATATACGGCAACGCCAAGGAAGCTACGGTAGAGACAGCCGATAAAGTAGCCGACAAGTCTGTCGAAATATACGGCAAGGCTAAGGACGGCACAGTAAAGGTCTCAAAAAACATTTTCCAGAAAACCAAACAGTTCTTCAAGAAAATCTTCTGAGAATAATCACTCCCCTATCCATCAGATATAGACATATCGACATCGGAATAACCAGAGAGTCATTCCGATGTCGATCTATTATATGCGTTTCCACAGATTCCTTTCTCCGACCATGAATGTAGATTTGCATAATTCACGAAAAACAATTATTTTTGCAATATGGAAAAATACTCTGAGCCCTCAAAAGATGAAATCATAATGGCTTTCGTCGCTTCGTGCATCGAATCGGTGGCAGATGGGCTTGGTGTCGGCTACCGAGAGATATTCGAAAGAATGGATAAGGTAGGAATGATAGATGAATACATCTATCCATGTTACGAAACGCTCCATTCCGAGAGCCGGGAAAACCTCACCCAAAGCCTAATCGAAACCCTTGATCGATGGGAAAACGAAATAAATGCCTGATTATGGATAAGATTGAAGTTTATCATGCCGGAACTGACCGGGTGGAGCTACCTGATTGTGAGCATGGCCGAGTCGATCTTGATTTCGGCCGAGGTTTTTATTTGACAGACATATATGATCAAGCCTATAATTTCGCCATCGCCAAATCCAGGGAAAGAAGATGCCCCCCCCTTATAAATATCTACCTTCTGGATAGGAAAGCCATCCTCGAAGAATCCCGGAGTCTGATTTTCGAGAGATATGATGAGGACTGGCTTGAATTCATTGTCGAATGCCGAAGCGGTGGTAACATCTGGAAAGATTATGATTATATCGAGGGTGGTGTAGCTGATGACCGAGTCATTGATACGGTAAACATGTATATCCAAGGATTCATCGATAGAGATCGGGCGCTGAACAACCTACGGTATCTGAAACCCAATAACCAAATCTGTATTCTGAATCAGAAATTGCTTGACAAGCATCTGAAATTTAAAGAATGCCTTAAATTAGATTAATTATGAACTATTACAACAAAACCTTAAAGGACATTCTTCGTTGGAATCGTATGGGAGCGATTGCATGCCGTATAGCCGACAGACTGTCTATATCACCATTGCAGGCATTGAAGGATTTCTACCGAAGTGAGACCTGCGAGAAATTCCATGACAGAGCTACAAAGCTCGACCTCTACAGTGACTACTACATAGCTGACAGCTACCTCATCGAAAAAGGCCTATATAAAGCATAATGCAGATTCCGTTAATATCTATCTAAACACGCAAACTCTGATTATTACATAGCATCTATGGATTATACTATAACACGCAATTACTATCTATCCGCAGCCGAATGCAACGCGCAGCAGGAGATGTCGCTCCCCATGCTCGCGCAGAAACTAATCGACGTCGCTACCGAACATGCCAATATCCTCGGCATCGGCAACCCCTACATGCCGAATCCAGACATGGGCTGGGTACTCTCCCGCCTCACAATTGAGATGAACAGCTATCCGCATGAAAATACTGACTATACCATCAAAACGTGGGTCGAGGACTGGAACCGCCATTTCTCGCGCCGGGCATTCTCCATATCGGATGACGACGGCAACGTGTTAGGCTATGCCCGTTCCATCTGGATGGTGCTCAACACTTCCGACCGCAGCAACGCCGGGCTTTCAGGACTCAACTTCAATCCTGCATGGATATCCGACATCGAGTGTCCCATACCCATGCAGGAGAAACACGTCCGTATCGAGCCGGACGGTAAAGAATCCCTCTACCGCTTCAAATACTGCGACATCGACTTCTACCGCCACGTCAATACTGTACGCTACATTGACCTGCTTCTCAACCAGTTTGAAATGCAGACCTACGATGAAAACATCGTCAACCGCCTTGAGCTCTCCTTCCTCCACGAGGCATCATACGGCATGGAAATAAGGGTAATGAAGCAGACTTCCGACACCAATCCTCTTCTCCATCGTCTATACCTCGAGAAGTCTGACGGTACCCGGCCCATCCTCTACTCCCGCCTCCGCTTCGCCCCCCGCGGATGATTGGTGCTCACTCCCATTTCTTCACAAGACGTAGGATGATGATATCAAATAAGCAGACCAATATCAAAGGGAAAATCTTTAAAATACACATCACGTAATTCTTCATCTTAAGATATCTGTATGCCACATCAAACGTGCAAACCACAAGACACACCTGAATAATGACACTAAGGATAAACGGAATTTTCAGTCCTAATCCCAAAAATGCAAGGGCCAACAGAGAGTTGGAATAGAACTCTCTGCTTGACATACCGTTTTTCTTTGAGGATTCTTCCATGTCTTATGAATAACGAGTCTCTTCGCATCATGCACTCTTTGCGTGGCAAAGGTATATAATAGGCGCGGCTAAAGCAAATTTTAGGGTTTAGTTTTAGTTTAGAACAGGATTAAACTGATTCTTAAAATCCCTATACCAAACCCAACTCAATTATAATAAACGAATTAGCTCATCAACTGCATTAGCGTCCATCTCGCGGTCAAAAAACCTCTTCCCCATCTCTTTTCTCCTGAAAGTAACCGTAGATTTCGATCTTCCAACCAGCATGGCGATATTGGCGGGACTCACACCACACTTGTTTTCCCGACATTACTGGGTATGATCTTCAACGCCCTCATCACAATCGTCGACGGTATCTTCGTCGGCAACGGCGTAGGCCCCGACGGCATAGCCGCCGTCAACATTATAGTGCCACTCTACATGGTAGCCACAGGTATAGGTCTAATGCTCGGAATAGGAGCCTCGGTACTTGCAGGAATGGCTCTGGCCGAGAATGAACGCAGGAAAGCCTACGCGTAGCGCTTCTGTACGGCGTAATCCTCCTAGTTCCCCTCTTCTTCCTCCTCCCCCCGCTCTTCCCGGAATGGGGAATGTGGGCAGCAATTCCTGCCTCCGAACTCTGCACCTTCCTCATAATCCTCGCATGCAGACTGAGTACGCGATACAGATAGTCAGAGTGGCGGTAGGGTGCGGATGGTCTGGAGGATGGAGAGGGCTTCGGAGACGGTGGGGACATCCGCCACAAGGAAGGAGCGTTTGCCATTGATGTCTCTCAGCTTCGTGCGCTTCGGATCGAGCTGAAGCCATGCCAACAGACGACCAAACGCCGTAGAGGCATAATACGCCGCGTTTTCTTCCCCGACAAAGTAGACATACATCTTGCCCCCTTTGAGCGTCAGACGCTCGATTCCGAGCCGTTTCGCAGCCATTCTGAGCGGCACCACCTTGATCAGTTCCTCTGTAGTCTGCGGAATCGAGCCGAAACGGTCCTTCAGCTGCGTACGGAACTCCTCGATCTGCTCCTCGTTCTCCATATTGTCGAGTTGCTGATAGAGCGAGATTCGTTCGCTCTCCTGAGGCACATAAAGGGGTGGGAGACGCAGCTCAAGGTCGCTCTCTATGGCGCAGTCAGCCACGAACTCCTCCTCACCCGGTTTCGTCGTCTCCGCGAATGTGTCGGCGAATTCCTCCGTCTTAAGCTCAAGCACGGATTCCTTCAGTATCTTCTGATAGGTCTCATAGCCGAGGTCGGCGATAAAGCCTGACTGCTCGGCGCCGAGCAGGTTGCCCGCACCGCGTATGTCAAGGTCCTGCATGGCGATATGGATACCGCTTCCGAGGTCGCTGAAACTCTCGATGGCCTGCAGACGGCGGCGTGCCACAGGGGTCAGGGGTGCCCCTGGAGGGACCATGAAATAGCAGAATGCTTTACGGTCGCTTCGACCTACACGTCCACGCAGCTGATGAAGTTCCGATAGTCCGAAGTGATGTGCGTTGTTGACTATGATGGTATTGACGTTGGGCATATCCACACCGTTCTCCACTATAGTCGTTGACAGCAGAATGTCGTAGTCATGCGCGGCGAAGTCAAGAATCGCCTTCTCAAGCTGCTCCGGCGGCATCTGGCCGTGCGCCTTTATGACCCGGGCGTCAGGCACGAGACGATGCAGCATGTTCTCAAGCACATTGAGATTCTCAATACGATTGGATATGACGAAGAGCTGGCCGTTGCGCGAGAGCTCGAAATTGACAGCTTCCTTCACCATCTCGTCGTCGAGTGTGGCTACGGTCGTGACCACCGGATGGCGGTTGGCAGGCGGAGTGTTGAGGCTGCTGAGGTCGCGCGCACCCATCAGCGAGAACTGCAATGTACGCGGGATAGGGGTCGCGCTCATCGTAAGGGTATCCACGTTGACCTTCATCTGTTTCAGTTTCTCCTTCACGGCCACGCCGAATTTCTGCTCCTCGTCGACGATGAGCAATCCGAGGTCCTTGAACTTGACAGATTTTCCTATCAGCTTGTGTGTGCCGATAAGAATATCCACCTTACCAGCCTCCAAGTCGGCCAGTATCTGCTTTACCTCTTTCGGCTTCTTGGCCCGAGATATGAACTCGACCCTTACAGGAAGATCCTTTAGCCGCTGCGAGAATGTGCGGTAGTGCTGCATGGCCAGTACCGTGGTAGGCACGAGCACCGCTGTCTGTTTCGAGTCAGTGGCAGCCTTGAAGGCTGCGCGTATGGCAATTTCCGTCTTTCCGAAACCGACATCTCCGCACACGAGGCGATCCATAGGACGCGGACTCTCCATATCTGCCTTGATGGCCTGCGTGGCCTTCAGCTGGTCGGGGGTATCCTCATAGATGAAACTTGCCTCCAGTTCATGCTGCAGATAGGAGTCGGGGGAAAAGGCGAAACCTTTTTCCTCCCTGCGCGCGGCATATAGCTTGATGAGGTCGCGCGCTATGTCCTTCATCTTGCTCTTAGTGCGGTCCTTGATCCTGTTCCACGCACCTGAACCAAGCTTGTTGATTTTAGGAGGCACGCCCTCCTTGCCACGGTATTTCGACAGCTTATGCAGTGAATGGATCGACACCAAGATCATGTCGTCGTTCTGATAGAGAAGCTTGATCATCTCCTGCGGGCTGCCGTTTGTATCGGTCTTGATCAGCCCTGCGAAGCGCCCGATGCCGTGGTCGATATGCACGATGTAGTCGCCTATCTCTATTTGGTTGAGTTCCTTAAGCGAGAGGGCCAGCTTGCCGCTCCTGGCTTTATCGGATTTTAGGCTGTATTTGTGGAAACGGTCGAATATCTGGTGGTCGGTGAAGAAACAAGTCTTCGTGTCATGGTCGACGAATCCTGCATGGAGCGTCTGCGCCACCGGGGTGAAGTCTATCGCGTCGCCACGATCTGCGAAAATCTCCTTAAGTCGCTCCGCCTGATATTGCGAGTCGCTCAATATCAGAAGGCGATAGCCGTCGGCAAGCATCTTAGTGAATGATTCTGAGATGATATCGAAGTTCTTGTGGTAGAGTGCCTGGGGAGATGTGTCGAATTCCATGACGGCGTCGGCCTCATAGCGGGATGCGGTCATGCCGAATTCGAATATCCTGAATTCCTCAAGCCGTGCAGCAAAATCCTCCGCGTCGACCACTTTCTTCATCGACTCAGAGTCTCCCTCCTCCGCGATGGCGGCCGATTCGGAGTACTGCTGCGAGGCTATGTCGCGCACGGTGGCGACAAGCGCGCTCCTGTCGGCGACAAACAGCGGAGCATCACTCCCTATGAATTCCAGGAGCGACACGCCATGCTCTCCGCTTCCCTCGGCTGCGGAGGCGGCAACTATCGACACTTCGCCGAGCCGCTGCTCGGAAAGCTGCGTCTCGACGTTGAAAGTGCGTATGGAGTCTATCTCGTCGTCGAAAAAGTCGAGGCGGTATGGAAGTTCGTTGGAGTATGAGAAAACGTCGAGAATCGAGCCTCTGCGGGCAAACTGGCCGGGCTCATAGACGTAGTCGACATGGCGGAAGCCTAATTCCTCCAGACGCTCCTCCACTTTGGATATATCGGCCTTCTTTGTCGTGGCGAGCTTCAAGGTGCTCTTCTCGAGGTCTTCCTTCATCGGCACCCTTTCGGCAAGGGCATCGGGATATGTGACTATCCACCCTATTCGGCCCGACCGCCAGCCGTCGATGGCTTCGGCTCGCAATATCTGCTGAGGCGCGTCGACACGCCCGTATTTGATGTGACGCTTGTATCCGCTCGGAAAAAACGCAACCTCGCACTCGGCTACTCTCGAGAGGTCATGATAGAGATAACCGGCTGAGTCTGCGTCATCGGCTACTATAACCATAGGATGCTTCGCATCGGATACTTTGCCTAAAAGCACCGATGCGGCAGACCCCTTCAGTCCGGATAGCGTCACACGCTGCGACTTTCTGTCGCCGATTAGTTTCCTGAGGGCCTTGATCCTGGCCGGAGTGGCGAAAAGCGACGCGGCCTCCCCGAGCGTCATCATTTTTTGCGTTTTAAGTTGGACGTTTTACGTTGGACGTTTTCAGAATAGGAATTACCTTTGAGGATGGCCTCATATTGCGGAGACTCAAGTATTCCTATGGCAGCGTCCACTACCGGATCGGTCTGGATCTCTACAGCAACTCTTCCGCCGTCGCCGTAATATCTTGTGGCGATCTCCTCCGCAAGGTAATCCTTGATCTCTTTTTTCTTAAACTCGAGATCTCGCTTAAGGTCGCTTCCGAGCGACTTCTCAAGGACAGAGAGGATAGAGTCGTTGTCGGCGGTCATATATCCCTGCTCGTCGGCCTGCTTGCGGATTTCCTTAAGAAGGGCGTCAAACGATGTGTCGTATTTCATTCCCCCCTCGGTCACAAACTCGGTGAATTCCGCATACACATCGTCGGATATCTCAAACTTATCCAAAGGCATAGCCTCCGGATGAGTGGCGCGGTACTTGTTGGCGAAATCGAAGATACGGTTTTTAGTGACGAGATTGTAGAGGATGTCGGAGTAATTGTTGTTCTTCACCACGGAGTCAGGCTGCAGGCCTCCTCCATCGCGCACCTCGCGTCCGCGGGAGGTGAGGTAGACATTGGTCAGCGAGTCAGGCGTGCGGGCTACCGTACCGTCCGGATTCCTCCTCGAATAGTCGAGTGCCTGGATAAGCCGGCCGGAGGGTATGTAGTATTTGGCGACCGTCACTTTCAGGCTGGCGTCATGTGGCAGGGGGAAGATATTCTGCACTAGACCCTTTCCGAAGCTGCGGTTGCCCACCAGCACGGCGCGGTCAAGATCCTGCAACGCTCCCGCCGTAATCTCCGATGCCGAGGCTGTGCCTCCATCGGTCAGGACAGCGAGAGGCATATCGGGGAAGGTAGGCGCATGCGTTGTCTTGTAGATACGTTCCTTGCCGTTGCCGCTCGTGCGGAGCACCTGCGTTCCCTTAGGGAGGAAGTTGCCGAGGATCTCGATGGCGCTCTCCACGAGTCCTCCGCCGTTACCGCGAAGGTCAAGTATCAGATTTGAGAATCCGGTATTTTTCTTAAGGGAATCAAGGGCATCCGTGATCTCCTGCCCGGAATTGGCGATATAGCTGTTCAGGCGTATGTAGCCAGTAGATGGGGTCACCATACCGAAATACGGCACTGATTTCTCTCCGACTTTCTCTCTTGTCACCGTAAAGGACTTCAGGGAATCGGCCACATACGGACGTATCACCTCAATGTATACGTCGGTCCCGGGATTACCTCTCAGAAGCTTAGACACGTCGCCGTAGTTTAATCCTTTGGTGGCAACGGTGTCGACTTTCACTATCCAGTCGCCGGCCATCAGTCCGGCTTTGGCAGCCGGACTTCCTTCCATAGGCTGCGAGATCCTTACCTTGCCTTCATTTTCGGTGATGTAGCTGCCGATGCCGGCGTATTCGCCGGTAGTCATCTTCATCAGCGCATCCTTGTCGTCGGCTGTATAGTATTCCGTATAAGGGTCCACTGTATTGAGCATGGCGTCGGAGGCGGCCTTGAAAGCCTCGTCGATGCGTATGGAGTCGACATAGTTCTCCTCAAGCGTCTTCACCAGAGCGTTGAAGGTCTTGAGGTTGCGCTGCAACGCCATGTCATGGCTTTTCTTGGCGCTCGCGCCGATTGATATCATTGTCAATGCCACTATGGGCAGAAGGATCCTTTTCATACGGAATTCATTTGATTTGATTACTGTGTTTCAACGCCTCAGAAGCCCTCAATGTTCGGTGTAGTCTCGGGATGCGGATAGTCTACCGTGAAGTGAAGTCCACGGCTTTCCTTGCGCTCGCGTGCCTGGCGCATGATGAGATATCCGGTGTTGATGATATTGCGCAGCTCGCAGAGGGCGCGCGTCGGTTTGCTTTCCTTGAAGAGCCGCTCGGTCTCCTGATATAGGATATCGAGGCGGTTCCAGGCGCGGTCAAGGCGTAGGTCGCTCCTGACTATGCCCACGTAATAGCCCATGATCTGGTTCACCTCCTTTTCCGACTGAGTGATGAGCACCATCTCCTCGGGGTGGGTCGTGCCCTCGTCGTTCCATTCAGGCACGTCATTACGGAAGTCAATTCCGTCGACCCTCCCGAGGGAATGCCTGGCGGCAGCGTCTGCGTAGACTACAGCCTCTATCAGGGAGTTGGAGGCGAGGCGGTTTCCGCCATGCAGTCCGGTGCAGGAGCATTCCCCGATGGCGTAGAGGCGGTCGATACTCGACTGCCCGTCGAGATCTACCTTGATTCCGCCGCAGAGATAATGCGCGGCGGGAGCCACAGGGATCATGTCTTTCGTGATGTCGATACCGAGCGAGAGGCACTTCTCATATATGTTGGGGAAATGCTTTTTTGTCTCTTCCGGGTCCTTGTGGGTGACGTCGAGATAGACATGGTCGGTTCCGGTCTGCTTCATCTCGGAGTCTATGGCCCGCGCTACGATATCACGAGGGGCAAGCGAGAGCCGGGGATCGTACTTATGCATGAATTCCTTACCGTCAAGGGTCTTGAGCACCGCACCGTAGCCACGCATGGCCTCTGTGATGAGGAAGCTCGGACGGTCGCCGGGATGGTACAGGGCAGTCGGATGGAACTGGATGAACTCCATATCGCTCACCGTACCCTTGGCACGGTACACCATGGCTATGCCGTCGCCGGTAGCCACCAGCGGATTGGTGGTGGTCGTGTAGCAGGCTCCCACGCCTCCGGTCGCCATTACCGTTATCTTTGCAAGGAATGTATCTACCTTTTCCGTCTCTTCATCGAGCACATAGGCCCCGTAGCATGTGATGTCCGGCGTACGGCGCGTCACTATCTTCCCTAAATGATGCTGCGTGATGATCTCCACCGCGAAATGATGCTCGAAGATGTCGATATAGGGATTTTCCTTGATACGCTCTATCAGCGACTGCTGGATCTCGGCGCCGGTGTTGTCGGCATGATGGAGTATACGGAACTCCGAGTGCCCACCTTCCCGGTGAAGGTCGAAGCTGCCGTCTTCCTTCCTGTCGAAGTCAACTCCCCACTCAAGGAGCTCCTTGATCTGACCGGGGGCGTTGCGCACCACTTTTTCCACGGCCTGAGGATCGGATAGCCAGTCGCCGGCCACCATTGTGTCGTGTATATGCTTGTCGAAGTCGTCCACTTCAAGATTCGTGACGCTGGCAACGCCTCCCTGCGCGAAAAACGTATTGGCCTCCTCCAGAGTGGCCTTGCAGATGATGGCCACTCGGTGGGCGGGAGAAGCAACCTTAAGCGCGAAACTCATTCCGGCCACACCGGATCCAATAACAAGATAGTCGTATTTAAAAACCATTTCGAGTCTCTGTTTAGTCTATTGGTAGGGCGCGGACCAATCACGGTCCGCGCCCTTGATGTCGGATAATAAGATATCTATCCTATTATTTTAGAATGCGAGGTTGTAGCTTGCGAACTCCAGGTCCTTCTTAGCCTTCTCGAGCAGTGAGTTGTCGAGCTTGATGGCTTCGCGGAGGTTGGTCATCACCATGTTCTCGTTGTTGGTGCGTGCGCCGACGATTGCAGCGAGATAGTAGGTGTTTGCATTGGGGTTCTGGATGCCTGCGAGTGTGTTCTTGGCTGCGCTGTAGTCCTTGGCGAGGATCTGTGCGAGGGCTGCGTTGTTGTTCTTGCCGCTGCCGAGGCTGCTTACTGCGTTGGAAACCTTGCCTTCGTTGAGGTAGAGCACGCCGAGGGCTGCTGCTGCCTCAGGCACGCCGGCGGCGCCGCCGATGAGGTCCTTAGCTTTGCTTACCTCGTTGTTGGCGAGTGCTACGAGACCCTGGTTGAGGTCGACAGACTTCTCATTGGGAGCAAGCTTCTTGGCCTGTGCGAGAGCCTTGGAGGCAGCATCGTAGTTGCGGAGTGCGAACTGAGTTGCGCCGAGGCCGTTCCATGTGCGGAAGTCATTGGGATAGAGCTGGGTTGCCTTGTCGTAGATGGCAGCCTTCTTGTTTACGTCGTCAGTGATTGTGGCGAGGTAAAGGATTTCCTCGATGTTGAGGCCGCTCGGGTTGGATGCGAAGAGGGCTACCATCTCTTCATCGCTCTTACCGATCACGTTGACGGTAGCGACAATCTTCGAGTAGCGGAGCTGGGGAAGGATCTGCTCTGCGAGCTCATTGAACACTGCAGACATGTTCTTGAGCTCTGCCTCGCGCTGCTCGGGATCCTTATACATCTTGAGAACGCTCAGGATGAGGTTCTTGTCCTGGATGTTGCTCTGCTCTACGAGCTGCTGGAAGCCTTCCCAGTCTTCGGGAGTGAACTCGGAAGTGAGCTCGCCGAATTCTGTGATATTGTCTTTCTTGAGCTGATTGCGCATGTAGTCTACGGTGTTGGTCTCACGCTTCTCGGCAAGCTGAGTGTTGAACTCCATAGTGCCGTCAGGAGATGCATAGGAGTGTACGTTCACGCCGGCGATCTCCATGTTGGGAGCTGCGTTGGCTGCCAAGAGGTCGTTGTTGAAATCTACGTAGTCGGTTGCGCTTGTCTGGTTGGCGCGAATGTTGGCCTGGTTGATGAGGAACTTGATCTCCGCGCTGTATTTCTCCTTGATGATGCGCTCGAAGTTGCTGACAGCGGGAGCTGCCTCAAGCACGGTGACGTCGGTGAGGGTAGAAGTGGCGATCACGCCGTAGCCGACCTTCACGCGGGGAAGGACGTAATCCTTGCCGCCCTGGTTCACCTTGAAGTCAAGATAGAGGTCGCTGTTCGCCATCTCGGGCTGATACAGCACGTTGAAGGGGATGGTCACCGGACCGCCCTCCTTGTAGGAGATCACCTGGCCGTTGGCGCGGGCGTTCTCGCCCTGGAATGTCACCTGCGAGCTGGATGCCTCGCCGCCGTCCCATACGAGAACCGGAGTCACTGTGACAACAGCGTTCTTGGGCATGAATTTCGCGGGTACGGTACCGGAAATGGTAGCCGGAACTGTTTCGCCTACTGTCTCCAGCGGGGTCGGGTTGGTGGTGAAATACTCCGAAGCGAAGTCACTCACCTTCTTGGAACAGGATCCCATGGTGAGGACCATAGCTCCCAATGAAAGATAAACTAATGTCTTTTTCATGATCATGTGTATAAAAAAACTAACTAAATTTCGGGTTATCAATATATTACATCCAAAAATCCACGCATCCGCGCGAATTTTCGGGTGTTTGGAATCCAAAGTTACACAATAAACGTTAGATTTGCAACTTTTTTCCGCAAAAAATCCCCGGCCACCCGGTTTGTAGCCCCGTGAGGTCTGACACCGGGTCAGGATTCGTAGAAGATGGCCTCTTTCTGATAGCGGGCCATAAGCGTGTTGTAGGCCCAGTCATCGCATGGATTGAGGGTTATTCCGCGCGACTCGTCGATGATGTAGTCCGTGATCGGTGCCCCAGCGTAGATGGAGCAGACGACACCCCCTCCGAGACGGGGATTCACCTCCATCAGAAGGTAACGGTTGCGGTCAAGGTCGTGGAGGAACTGAAGGGTGACAGGCCCTTTGAGTCCGAATGTTTCTATCACCTGGCGGCTAAGCTTGTCCAGAGTCGCGTTGCGGCATGTGATGGTGCGCGTCACTTCCCCGCCCATGACCTCCAGACGCACGCGCGGGACTACAGTAAGGATCTCTCCCTTCTGAGAGACATAGCAGTCTACGGTGTATTCGTCGCGGTTCTCTATATATTCCTGCACGAGATAGTCGCTGAGGTTTTCCAGCTGCATAAGTTCGTCGAGCGTATGGAAGATCTTGATTCCCCTTGAGGCGGAGCCCTTGCGGGGCTTGGCGATGGCCGGCATCTTGGCGTTGATGGCGGTATACGTCTTCGGAATCGGAATGCCGGCCTTCTCGAATGCCTTTGCGGCTTCTACCTTGTCAAACATCGTGCGGTTGATCTCGAAGTCGCCTACAGGCACGAACACCCCGGGCAGATGCTGCCTTACCTTCGACGCTATTTCGATGGCTCCGTCGACAAACGGCAGGATGATGTCGACCTCGTATTCCTTGGCCACCTTGACGATATCTGCCACTACGTTGGGATCGCTCCAGCGGAGCCCGACTATGACTTTTCCCACAAGGGCTATCGGCACCTGCTCGAGCAGTTCATAGCTGATGATCTCGACCTCACGGCCGATTCTGACTCCGCTGCGCTTGAACAGTTCAGCCATAGACACGCGCCGCGCGCCGCCAAGCATCATTATCTTGATCTTCTTCATACTCTCATACGTTATAGATTCCTGATTTATATTTACTGAGATTCGCCGGATCGGAAAACCACCCGATGGTCTTCCGCAATCCTTCCTCAAGGGTATGGCGTGGACGCCAGTCTGTCAGCGAGGTGATGAGGCTGTTGTCGCCCAGAAGACGGAACACCTCGCTTCCGCCGGGACGAAGACGCTGCGGATCGACGGTCCACTTCACGTCGGCCCCCATAAGCGTCGCTATGGTCTGCAACGTATCTGCCATCGACACCTCCCGGCCTGTCGCTATGTTGACCTCCTTACCGATCGCTTCCGGACACTTCGCAATGGCGATGAAGCCGGCTGCGGTGTCGGCCACATAATTGAAGTCGCGCGTCGGCGTCAGATCGCCTACCTTGATTTCCCTTTCGCCGGCCGCTATCTGGGTGATGATGGTAGGGATTATGGCGCGGGCCGACTGACGCGGCCCATACGTATTGAAGGGCCTGACTACTGTCACTGGCGTCTCGAAGGCATTGTGGAAGCTGAGGGCTATGGCGTCCGCCCCGATCTTGGAGGCGGAATAAGGCGACTGGGGCTGCTTCGGGTGCTTCTCGTCGATAGGGACGTATCTGGCGGTGCCGTATACTTCGGAGGTGGATGTCACAAGCAGACGGCCTACACCCTCGTCCCTCACTGCCTGGCAGATATTGAGCGTTCCCTTCACGTTGGTGTCGACATAAGAGTCGGGCGCCACGTAGCTGTAGGGAATGGCTATGAGGGCGGCAAGATGGAATACAGTGTCGACGCCCTTCACTATATGACGGCAATAGTTCGGATCGCGCACATCGCCGGTGACCACCTCCAGACCCGGATGGCGTATGTCTTCGAGCCATCCCCAGTTGTTGAAGGAATTGTACTGGGCGAGTGCCCTCACCTCGCAGCCCTCGTCGAGGAGGGCCTGCGTAAGGTGTGATCCTATGAAGCCGTCGGCTCCTGTGACGAGTACCTTATTCATTTCCTATTTCTTCTTTATACGATTCTATATGCCGCTCCTTCTTCTCCTGGAGTATCTCGGAGATGGTCAGGAATATGCCGCTTTCCTCCACATCGCCAAACTCGTCGTTGACAGCCGTGCCGAACACCCTCATCGTGGGCGAGAGGCTCATGTAGGCGTTGACGAGAGGCGGAATGTTGAGACCCTTCTCCCTTATGAGGCGGTTGAGCACCTTATAGTCTTCCTTGTAGTTGTCTCCCGGGAAGAGACGCTGCACCTCCGGAGTCATGGCTTTGGTGGCAATCGGATGTATTGGGCGCGCAAGCTCTTCCATGTCCGGGAAATGCTTGTTGAGGAAGCCGAGGATAAGGTCGAGGTTTTCGCGCCCGAAAGCCGGATACATGGTGACCTTTCCGAAAAGGTATTTGATATGGGGATACACTACTGTCAACGCTCCCAGGCCGTCCCAAAGATTGTCGAGGGCAAAGAGAGCTTTCGTTCCGGCCTTGCTGCTCTGGTAGCCTACAGACACGAACGAGCGTCCGAGCTCGAGGGTAAGCGGAAGGATCTCCTTGAGAAAACGGTCGGAAAATCTGAAAAGATGTGCCGTGGCGATTCGTGGAGTTCCCGACGACATATCGATCTTGTCTCCGGTGATAAACCGGTAGCCGCCCAATATCTCCCTGGCCTGAGGATCCCACACTATCAGTTGACGGCAGGGCTCGGGCATTGTGTCGAACTCATCGATGTCGTAAGGCAGCCCGGTACCTCCACCGGCCTGCCGGAAGGCGATCTCACGCAGGCGTCCGATCTCCTTCATGGTGTTGGGCGCGCAGTGTGCGTCGACAACGTATAGATAGTTGTCTCCTTTATTGGTATGCCGAAGGAAGCGCTCCGGAGTGAGTTCACTCTCGATAGCGTCACGTTCCACTGGTGGTATGATTGGCTCCATTGTCATTGTTTACAAAACGATCAGCCCGGATGCGGCATCCGGCTATGGTGATGTCTTCATCCCTGTCCCTTCCTACCGAACTGCAAAGTTAATAATAAATTTAGAATTATGCATAATGCATAATGCATAATTCATAATTTTATCGTCAAAATCTCATTTTCCAGCCTGATGAAAATGTGAATATATAAGCACTCCCTTTGCTTTACCCACCACCTCAACTATGTCGTCGAGCGAAGCCTCCTTGATGCGCTTCACGCTCTTGAAGTGCTTTATGAGGGCGGTCTTAGTGGCCGGACCAACGCCCTTGATGCTGTCGAGCTCGCTGACCGTCTGCCCTTTCGAACGCCGGTCACGATGGTGCGTGATGCCAAACCGATGGGCTTCGTCGCGCATGGCCTGGATGACACGCAGGCTCGGACTTGTCTTGTTGATGTAGAGCGGCAGTGAATCGCCGGGGAAGTATATCTCCTCAAGCCTCTTCGCTATGCCGACGAGGGCCACCTCTCCCCTTATTCCCATCTCGTCGAAGGCTTCGACAGCTGCGCTGAGTTGACCCTTTCCGCCGTCGACCACCACCATATCGGGAAGCTTCTCCCCCTCCGCCATCATGCGTGTGTAGCGGCGGTGGAGCACTTCCTTCATCGAGGCAAAGTCATCTGCCCCCACCACGGTCTTGATGATGAAATGGCGGTAATCCCGTTTAGAGGGTTTGCCGTTGCGGAAGACCACGCAGCTCGCCACCGGATTCGTGCCTTGAATATTGGAATTGTCGAAACATTCTATGTGCCGGGGCTGGACCTCGAGTCGGAAGTCGCGCTTCATGGTCTCCATCAGTTTCTCGACGCTGCGCTCCGGATCGAGTGCCTCGGCCTGTTTCTCCTTGTCCTTGAGATACTGGGTGGCGTTCTTGACCGCCACGTCGAGCACCTTCTTCATGTCGCCTCTCTGAGGGACCGTGAACTTCACCTTCTCGAACTCCACATCGGGCAGGAAAGGCACGATGACATCGGAGAATTCCCGCTCAAACCGTCTGCCCACCTCCGCGATAGCCATGGAGAGCAGTTCCTCCTTAGTGGAGGCAGAGCAACGCTTGTATTCAAGGTTGATGCTCTGTATTACGGCGCCGTTGTGCAGATGCATGAAATTGACCACCGCCGCGTCTTCGTCGTCGCTTGCCACGAATCCGAATATGTCGAGTTCCGCGGCGTCCGTCTTTGCCACGACGCTCTTGACATTGTAGCGCTTCACGGCCTCGTATTTCTCCTTCACCTCCTGGGCCTCCTCGAATTTCCACTCCGCGCTGAGACGTTCCATCTCCTGAAGGAGATAACGCTCCAGCTCAACGGTCTCGCCGCGCAGTATCGACCTGACGCGCGCCACATATTCGCCATACTGGTCTTTGTTGATGAATCCCCGGCAAGGGCCTCCGCATTTCTTGATGTGATAGTCGAGGCAGAGGGAGTATTTGCCCCGTGCTATCCCCTTTTCATCGAGGATATGGCGACAGCTGCGCAGCGGGAATATGTCGCGTATGAGCTGAAGGACCACCTTTGCCGACTGGACGTTGGAATAGGGTCCGTAGTATTTCGCGCCCAATCCTTTCTCCCGGGTCATGAACACGCGGGGAAAATCCTCTTTTGTGACCACGATCCAGGGATACGACTTGTCGTCTTTGAGCAGCACGTTGTAACGCGGCTGGTATTCCTTGATCATCGCGCTTTCGAGATGCAGCGCGTCCTCCTCAGTGTGGACCACGATAAACCGCATATCGACTATTGAACGCACGAGCAGATTGGTACGCCGGATGTCGTGCTGCCGATTGAAGTAAGAAGACACCCGCCTCTTGAGGCGTTTCGCTTTCCCGACGTAGATGACCGTGCCGGTGTTGTCGAGATACATGTAGACGCCCGGCGAGTCCGGCAGCGAGAGGATCTTTTCGCGGAGCTTCTCCCCGGGACGGTTGTGGCGTATGTCTTCGGGAGTACGGTCTGAACGTATCTCGAGGTTAAATCCTCCGTGCTCGTTTATATCCCGCCCCGACCCGGCCAGCAGATCGTCGTTTTTCGTTTCTTCTTCCTTCATGGATAATCACGATATTGAATTGCAAAAGCCCCGATTCCATCGGGGCTTTTCTTCGTTTATGGTTTCAGTATTTGAGAAGCGAGGTCACCTCCACATCCTGCGGGAGCACGTCGCGTCCATGTAGTTCCGTGAGCTCTACGATGAAGTTTACATAGATTTTCTTCGGATTCATCGACTTTACGAGCTGGCAGGCGGCGTTCATCGTGCCTCCGGTGGCGAGCAGGTCATCATGGAGCACCACTACATCATCGGAATTGATGGCATCGCTGTGGAGTTCGATGGTGTCCACTCCATACTCCTTAGCGTATGACGCCTTCACAGTCACGGATGGAAGCTTACCCGGCTTTCGGGCCGGGACGAAACCGGCGCCGAGTCTGTCTGCAAGTATAGATCCTCCGATGAAACCGCGCGATTCTATACCGACTACCTTTGTCACTCCTTTGTCTTTGTAGAGCTCGGCGAGGGCATCGCCCATGACGTGGAGTGCTTCACCGTCCTTGATCATTGTGGTCAGGTCGCGAAACATGATACCCACCGAAGGGAAATCAGGCACATCCCTGATGATGGCCTTTAAGTCTTCAATCTGCATGTCTTCTTTCTTTTTTATTTATATTAATATGATCGATTTCTTCGATTAATCCGAGAGTTTTCAACTCAATCGAACAGAGGGACTCTTCATGTTTCACGTGAAACATTTCCGCCATAACTTACTATAAGCATGAATCATGCATTATGATTTCAGTTGCGGAGCATAACCAGGAGCACATTGATATCGGCAGGCGAGACTCCGGGGATACGGGAGGCCTGTCCTATTGTAGCAGGTCGTATTCTTGAAAGTTTCTGACGGCCTTCGGTGGAAATCGCAAGTATACCTTCGAAATCCATGCCGTCCGGAATACGAACTTTCTCCAACCTGCCCATTCGTTCGGCAGATTCCCGTTCCCTGTCTATGTATCCCTGATACTTGATTAGAATCTCTGCCGATTCGATTATCTCCTCTCTCCTATCCTCTGGCAAGTCACTGCAGCGGTCTGCGAGAGCAGTAATCAAAGGAAGGAGTTTTTCGAAATCAAGCTGAGGCCGGCGAAGAAGGTCTGCCACTTTCACCTTGCCGGTCAGCCTTCCGGTACCGACCGCCTCCAGATATTCCTGAAGTTTGTCCGTCGGTTTGACCGACGTGGTCTCACACCATTCCACGAGAGCATCCCTTTCGGCATATTTGGCCAACATCGCCTGATAACGAAAATCATCAGCCATACCTATCTCATGTCCGATCGGAGTCAGACGAAGGTCGGCGTCATCCTGACGGAGGAGAATGCGAAACTCTGCGCGGCTCGTAAACATGCGATAGGGTTCGTCGACACCTTTAGTCACGAGGTCATCGATCAGAACACCGATATAAGCCTGGTCTCTCCCGAGAACGACAGGGTCGAGTCCTTTCACGCTTCGAGCGGCATTTATACCCGCTATCAGTCCCTGCGCGGCAGCTTCCTCATATCCGGTAGTGCCGTTCACCTGCCCTGCAAGATAGAGATGCCTCACCACCTTCGATTCAAGTGAATGGCAAAGCTGCGTCGGATCGAAGAAGTCGTATTCGATGGCATATCCAGGACGATAGAACTGTACGTTTCTCAATGCCGGAATCCGGGTCAGGGCCTCCACCTGCACTTGCCAGGGCAGCGAGCTTGAAAAACCGTTGATATAGAATTCGTGCGTGGTCTCGCCTTCCGGTTCGAGGAAAAGCTGATGGCTCTCCTTGTCGGCGAAAGTCACGATCTTTGTCTCGATAGATGGACAGTAACGGGGGCCGATGCTCTTTATCTGGCCGTTGTAAAGGGGCGAGTCGGCGAGATTGTCGCGTAGTGTCTGATGCACTTCAGGACTCGTATGCACTATATAGCAGTCGCGGGGAGGAAGAGTGCGACCGACATCGGGAAGATAGGAGAATTTGTGGAAATCCCTCTTTACACTGCCGTCAGGCAGCTGAACGTCATCGCCAGACTGAGGTATCACTTCGCTATAGTCGATCGTGGCTCCGTCGATGCGCGCAGGTGTTCCGGTCTTCATCCTGTCCACATTGATGCCTAAATCCCTGAGTTGATCGGAAAGACCCCGAGATGATTGCTCCGATATGCGGCCACCCTCTATCTGAGTGCGGCCGAAATGCATCAATCCGTTCAGGAATGTACCGGCAGTCAGTACTACCCTTTTCGCCTTGAACTCTATTCCGAGGGCAGTCCGCACTCCGACTGCAACATGACCCTCTTCCGAGTCAGCTATCATAAGCCCTGTCACCATATCCTGGAATATATTAAGGCCCTCAGTCTCGTCGAGAGTCTTGCGCCATTCATCGATGAAACGCGAGCGGTCGCTCTGCACCCGCGGCGACCATACGGCAGGCCCCTTACTGCGATTGAGCATCCGGAACTGTATGGCCGTGCGGTCGGCAATGATGCCCGTCATGCCACCGAGAGCATCGATCTCACGCACGATCTGACCCTTTGCTATGCCCCCTATGGCGGGATTGCACGACATCTGAGCCACGCGGTTCATATCAGCCGTGATCAGCAGAGTCGAGCATCCGAGTCGGGCAGCAGCGACCGCGGCCTCGCAGCCGGCATGACCCGCACCCACCACTATGACGTCATATTCAAACTTCATCCTTTGATTCAGTGATTAATGATCAATTATCAATGATCAATTATATTTTGTTTGATTAATTCCGATTTAGGACTTCTTTAATTGATCATTTATCATTGATAATTGATCATTGTAGATTGCCAACGCCTTGTCCTCCGCCGCTTCCATTATCTCGCGCTCCCCGGGTCCCTTGTCGTTGATGCCGACAAGGTGCAGCACACCGTGGATGATCACACGGAGAAGCTCCCGGAAATATGACGCGCCGAATTTCTCTGCGTTCGTCCTTACGGTGTCAAGCGAGATCATTATGTCGCCGGCTATCTTATCCCCTCGCGAATAGTCGAAGGTGATGATGTCGGTATAATAGTCATGGCCTACAAACTGACGGTTGGCCACGAGTATCTCCTCGTCGTCTACGAAGAGATAGTTAAGGCGGCCTACTTTGCGTGAATGCGAAGCGGCTACCTCCTCTATCCATGTCGAGATTTTCCCGAAATCGATATCCGGCATCCCGATCCCTTGTGCGGTAAATTCTATCATACTGTATTGTCAAGAGGGACTTATTGTCCACGAAACCGCAAATATAACAAATTCCCGTGAATTTTCCGCAATTTTTGGCAAAAATAGTTTCACACCTCGGAAACGTTCTCTCTCAGTTCTATTTCAGGCGTAATGCCCGCATTGTATAAAACCTATGTATTTTATTGATTACAAACATTATAACCTCATATACAACACAATTTAAGCCCCTGAGAATTCATTCGACAACTTTTTCTTGCCAAATATAGACAAATATATCAGGCTCGACTGTCAGAAATCCTTGATTTCCTTAGTGCGGGTCCGCATTGCAAGACATGCACCGTTGCCGTCCACCTGAAGTGTTGCCTCCGCTCCCTCGATGAGCGGCACGTTATGCTCGTTGTGTCCGACGGGAAAGTCAAAGACCACCGGACACCCGATTCCCCATTCCTGAAATCGCTCATGGATCATGTCGTACATCGACTCATGGTTGCGGTCGCTCTTCCAGTCGGTAAACTGTCCGACGAGTATTCCCTTGACACTTCTTAGCACCCCCTGGAGATGCAGTCGGTAGAGCATACGCTCCACCGCATAGATCGGTTCCGACACATCCTCCACGAAAAGGATCACGTCTTCCGTCAGCGCGGCAGCCATCATGTCGAAGGGTGTGGCCGCAAGTCCGTTCAAGACGGCAAGGTTGCCCCCCAGAAGGACTCCCCTACCCTCTCCCGGTATATTGTAAGGATGAGCAGCTACCCGATAGGCAAGAGCCGGCCAAGCTCCTTCCACAAGGCACTTGAAAGCCCTCCTGTAGCAGTCATATCCGCTGTCGGTGTCCTCCACAAGCTGCTTGGCCATGCCGCCGTGGATGGAGGCTATGCCGCATTTATGGAGCAAAGCATGAAGCGCCGACACATCAGAGAAACCCACAAGCCATTTAGGATGCGCCTTGATGAAGTCGAAAGGAAGGTAGTCAAGAAGATGCACACATCCGTAACCTCCGCGTGCGCAGATGACGAGATCAATGTCATCACGGCTCCACGCATCCTTGAAGTCAGCCACGCGCTGCTGCGCCGATGCCGCGTAGGAACCGCATGCGTTTGCATCGAGAGCCGAAGGATAGACTATCAGTTCACCGCCCGGCATTTCCTCCGGATGCTCATCATAGAGACGTATGAACGCCTCCACGATCTCAGGCTTGATTCGCGTCGCAGGTCCTATCAAAGCCACCTTACCCTCCTTCCGCACAAAGTGTGGTATAATCAGTTCTTTCATCCCTATATCGGCTCAATTATGAATTATGCATTATGAATTATGCATTGACAACAGGGATCCCCGTCGCTTCTTCAATCCGCCTGCCGATAGCCCGCAGCTCCTCTTTTTCCACCTTCACGAGCTTCTCTTCGGGCGTGGAGCGGTCAAGGCTATAGATCATTATCTCGCGCGGCTTAATACGCTTGTACGCCTCGATAAGGGCATTGATCTCCTTGTCGGTGGTATTGTCGATGGCCGTTCCGTCATGCACGCCGCGGAGCATCATGGTCTGGATGATGCCTGTACCCTCAAACTGCCTCAGACCCTCAATCACCTTGTCAACCGTAAATCCGGGTGAATTGGGACGGTCTATCAGACGCATCGTCTCCTCGATGGCGGAGTCGAGCTTAAGTATATTGTTGTCGGCTTTTTTAAGGGCCTCCGCCACTTCCGGTTTGAATATCATTGTGGAATTGGTCAGCACCGAAACTTTCGCCTCGGGATAGAATATATCCCTCATTGCTATCGTATCCTCTATGATATGCGGAAAGTCCGGATGCAGCGTCGGTTCACCGTTTCCGGAGAACGTGATGACATCAAGAGGATCACCCTTGGAATGCATATCCTTCAGTTTCGTCTCGAGCTGAAGGCGCACCTGCTCGCGCAGCGGCAGTCCGGTGGAGCCGGCTCCCTGCGCGTTGAATCCGGCCTCGCAGTAGAGGCAGTCGAAGGAGCACACCTTTCCGTCGTCAGGCATCAGGTTGACACCAAGCGACACCCCTAATCTCCGGCTATGAATCGGCCCGAAGATAGTAGAATGAAACAACACAGTCTGGTCTTTTCCCATATAATAGAGTTTTTCTACCACAAAATTAATAATTCCGTCTCAATCATCCAAATTTCAAAGACCTTAAAGACCTTAAAGACCTTAAAGACCTTAAAGACCTTAAAGACCTTAAAGACCTTAAAGACCTTAAAGACGAACAATTTTCATCCGTAATATTCACAATTATATAAAAATATTTTCGTAACTTTGCAAAAATCAAAATCTCTAACGTCATGGATGAACTCGTACCCCGCTCCGGAAATTATAAGAAGCTGATTTCGTACCAAAAAACCGATGCAATCTTTCAGATAACATATTTTTTCTGTCATAATTTCCTATCCAAAGGCGACCGCACCGTCGACCAAATGGTTCAGGCTTCCAGAAGCGGCAAACAGAACATCATTGAGGGATGCAACGCATCTCCCACTTCCACAAAAACTGAGATCCATCTACTGAATGTGGCAAAAGCAAGTCTAAAGGAGTTGCTGGAAGACTACGAAGACTATCTGAAGACGCGAGGATATCGCAAGTGGGAAGAAGGATGCACTGAATATGAGGCTATGAGAAGATTAGGGATGAAGCATAATGATGCAGAGTATTATATGAAACTCATTGCTACGCGACCGCCGGAAACCATTGCCAATATGGCCATTATTCTAATCAATCAAGCCGATTATCTATTATTCCGCCAGATACAGAAAGTCTCCAAAGATTTCATCAAAAACGGTGGATTCTCAGAGCGAATGACAAGACTGAGGAAGCAAAATCGAGGATACTGACAGACTCACTCCATCCTACTTGCCTTTCCATCCATCAGATTCCGGATGGTAGGGCCGAGATTCTCGCCCTTACTGTTGAGGCCCAGCTTGCGCCTTATATCGGTGCTGATGTTGTAGTGGCGCACAAGGTCAAGGTAGTTGCCGATCTCCTTCCCCCGTAATCCGAGGGTATAGAGGCAGACATAGCCTATCTCCCGTTCCGTCAGTCCATGATTCCTGAGATTAGCCATGAAGTCCGGATGAGTTGCCTCCAATACCTTCCCGATGGATTCCTGAAATTTCTTCTTGTCCTTCTTGATCTTTACAATATAGTTCTTAAACTCCTTGCCGTATGACTCCTGATCTGTAAGCGCTTGAGCGAATAATCCGTTGAGCATTTCTATACGGTCTCTGATTATTTGCCGAGCTTCATCGGAAAGCCCATTTTTCTGCTTCATAAGCTCAGTCAGCCTTTCCAATGTATTAGCTTTAAACGAGTCCGAACTCGAATCCATATGCAATGATAGCCGGTTTCAAGAAATGTGTCAGCAAGTGGAAACAGATATAGACAATGCATTCTCTGTCATTTATGACTACATGACCGTTGATGAACTTTCATTATGCGAAGAAGCTATTATCAATTATATAAAATCTGGAGGTCATAATATTGATTTTCTAGAGGATCTCACATTTGAAATGGAGAACGAAACTGTATATAAATTGACGTGCTACGCAGCTGCCTTACTGGATGAATATGTGGAAGAGCAGAGTCTCATAGACATAAATAACAGGAAAGTAGTCTCCGAATCTAAGCAATATTCGTGTGAAGAAATCCTTCAAGCCAAATTAGCTCTATTGACTGTAGAAGTAACTTGGTCATATGTTTTTACAGCGTGGATTCCAGGATTCGATATACTATCAATTTCTTTGACTACAGTCTATGCTATGGCATCCACCACCGCATACAAACATGAATATGATGAATGCGTAAAAAAACGAAATAATTCCGGAAAGAAACCCTAACAGATTATTTCAATATCTATTTTCATAAGAGTGACTTAATCGATCAGGTCACTCTTATGAAAACTTTAATATTAAGATTGATTCTATAAATAAGTAAATATGTTCATCAAGGATATAATAACAACTATAAATCTACCTTATAGGAAACTAATTAATATAATTATACTGGTTAGTTGGGGAGTTTTGTTAATATCAATTCATCTTACTCCATCTATAAAATGGCTGGCATATGGATCGATAGCTATCCTCACATTTTGCAACTTTTATATTTGCTATTTCATATATATTGCCGGTTATAAACGAATCGCATTAGGTTGGTCTACGGCAATTACGTGTCTTAGTGGTCTTTCAATATGTATAATTTCCAAATTCCTACCTATATTAGCAGAATTATAACATAACAAAGTGTTCTATCTGCTAAGGGCAAGCCAATACGTTTTCAGAGTACAACTATGTAACAGTCATCTTTTCAAGCTAGTACACAATCACGTATTTAAGATCCGAATTTAGATAATATGACCGATGGAAACACCGTCAGCTCGTTTGTCTTGTCCTCCAAACGTTCCTACTCCACGCAAATAAGAATCCACGGGGTAATTGGTGAATGATTTTTGCTCCATCAAATCTCAGGAATGCATGTCAAAAAAAGGTCATGAAAAATATATTCACTGAAAACCTTGCACATGTAAATAATTTACGCTATATTTGCATCAGGATTAACATTGAATTTGCAAAACTCAATATAATGTGAAGATTTATTGAGATTGAAAAATTGTGAGTCCTGAATAATGTACCAGCTCCATGTTTAAGCCAATACCTCACTACTAATTTATTCCGTATATGAAGAAACTTACTACCACACTTCTTTTAAGTTTGGCCATAAGCGTATACGCCCATGCTGCAGATTCGTACCTTCCAATCAATCCAGAAGGGGAAATCGCGGGACACGCATACGTCGACCTCGGACTCCCTACCGGTACTCTCTGGGCTACATCTAACATCTACGCTGAATCATCCTGTCATCCCGGACGGTATTTCGCTTGGGGCGAGACAGAAGCCCGCGACATATTCAAATGGCACGATTACCTCTTCTTCGAAGAGGAATTTACCGATGACAACGGTATACTCAGATATTCGGCTACCAACATCGGAGAACAGATATCCGGCACCGAATACGATGCCGCACATACCTTGTGGGGTGACTGCTGGAGAATGCCTACTAAAGAGGACTGGGAAGAGCTTATTGAATACTGCACGGCCGAATACAAGGAATACGTTTCCCCGGACAACGGTTTGTATATCTGCGGACCCAACGGCAACAGCATACTCCTTCCGCTTACTTTCAGTCCTCATGGAGGCGCCTCTACCGATGTACTGAGAGGTGAATACTGGTCAGCCACTTCCTGCAGCGACTTAGTTCATGACATCTACCCTTCAGCCATGATGCTCAGTTTCAATCCCGCTGATTCAAAGATGAAACTCATGCCCGACAGCCGCCATGACGGACTTTCCATCCGCCCTGTCATCAGCCGTAAAGACATCAGTACATCAGTCGCGACCCTGACCGACTTCACTCCATCTATGAAGTATGAGGACGGGGTAATAATCCTAAACGGATACACCGGCGGTAGCGAGCTGACAGTATCAGACCTCTCCGGGAGAAACATATGCTCCGACACCATAGACGACAACATATGCCCACTTCCCGCATTATCAAAAGGGATCTATATCGTCGCCGTACGCAAATCCGACAAAACACTTAACACCATCAAGATTGCAGTGAAATAAACATCCCAAAAAGTTTCTAAAAATACGGGGTCGGTATAAGAATACCAACCCCGCATTTTCCGTTATCCACCAGGATGTCTTTTACCGCTACAAGTAAATCACAGATCATTTGATAACCCATCCCTCTATCCGGCGCGTCTCGGATGAGAAGCTCACGCCTATCTTGAAGACCTTGCGGTCGTCTGTCTCAAACTGCAGCGCGTACTCCTTGTCGTCTATCTGCTGCAGGGCATCTTCAGCGGAGGCGTCGTATTTCAGCTCGATGATGTAGACATAGTCGGGAGTCTCAATTAGCAGGTCGATGCGACCGTCGGAGGTATGTACCTCCGCTTTGGCATTTAGTCCGATCAGCGTGACAAGTATGTAGAAGGCGTTGTGGAAGTTGTTTTCATTTTCCATCTTCAGATCATACGGTATCCCCGCGAAATACGCACGCAGACTCTTCAGCATCTCCTCCGGCCGGCCGTCACATATACCGTCATAGATACCGTCGAGCATCATCTTTAGTGTACTGCCATGTGGTTTGACATAGAACGGAAGAAGATCGTTAAAAAGACCTCTCTTCACCTCGTTGTTCGGAACTTTAAGACGAACGGTACTCGTCCTTCGGTCATAGTCTGCGATAGTGAGATACCCAGTCTGATACAATAAGGCCGTAGGGTCCGCACTCAAAAGATCGAGTCCCCCAAGGTCGTCAAGGCGCCAGCGTGCATTCAGGGTCTTTTCGATATCCACATTCGCATTCCTGAGCCTCTCCGAGATTATTGTAGGAGTCCCTGTCCCATTCCAGAAATTTCTGATATCTTTCTCATCCATCGCATTCAGTACCGACCAAGGATTGTATATATCGCTTCCCTTACGGGCAAAGCGATAGCCGTCATAGTTCTGTTTGAGCAAAATGCACGCTTCCTCATAGCTGCATTCATATTCACGGGCCAGATCTCCGATACCCTGCCGGAAACCTGCAAGCAGTTCGTTCTCGGTGATGCCGCAGACATCGGCAAAATTGTCATCGAAAGTGATATCCTTGAGATTGTTGAGGTCAGAGAAGACACTGAGCTTACTGAATCGGCTCACTCCCGTAAGGAAAACCAACTTTATATGTTCCGCTGAGCTCTTGAAATTGGAATATATATTTGCTAATTTCAAGCGGTAATGCTCGAAATTATCTTTTTTACGGAGGTTCCCGACAAGCGGTTTGTCATATTCATCCACAAGGATGACTACAGGTTTCCCCGTCTTATAATGGGCTTGACTTATGATGTTCTTGAACCGCTGCGAGTAGGTCTCCGATATTTCTGTGATCCCATACTTTTCCTCCCATCTGACAAAAAGCGTGTTCAATACATCATCAAGCCTGCCCTGCTCATCATACTTGTCGGAATTCAAGTCAAGATGAAGCACAGGATATGGCGCCCAGTCCCAATCAGTAGAATCAATGTATAGCCCCTTGAAAAGTTCGCGCCTACCCTCGAAGAAATATCTCAGCGTAGACAGGAACAGGCTCTTACCGAAGCGACGTGGTCGTGCTAAGAAGTAATATTTCGTACCGGAATTTATTATCCTGTCGATATATGGGGTTTTGTCTATGTAAAGACATCCTCCTTCCCGAAGCGACCTGAAATCCTGGTCTCCTATAGCGTATTTCACTTTCTTCTCTTCCATAACTCTACGTTTTGCATACAAAGATAACGTTTTTACATTTTCTTTGCAAATATCCGACATGTTTTCTTCATGATTTAAAAAATTTTATTAACTTTGCCTTTGGATTACGTCGACATTCGTATCTGCAGTCTGATGAGGCCTGATTTCATGAGTTCATAGAAAAACTTCAACCTAATTATATAACCTATGAAAATGAAAAAGATTCTTACTCTCGCGGCGGCGATTCTCGCTTCTGCATTTGCCTCCAACGCTCAGGAGACCTTCGCTCCTGAAAAGGGAGACTTTTCAGTGGAAATCCAATTAAACGCCTTCTCAAAGGATAAACCTGACTTCAAGCCCGATGCCCTTCAGGGCCGCTACTTCCTTACCTCAAAGGATGCTCTGCGATTCGGTATCGGATTCGGTATAGACTCAAAGAAAGAAAACCAGAACACGGATAACGATGATCTTTGGACAAAAACGATGAACTCCAATTTTTCCATCGATTTCGGCTACGAAAAACATTTCTTCAACTATAAACGCGTAGACCTGTATGCCGGAGCCGCCCTTGGATTCAAGCTCAACCGCATCAGGGAGACCCAGAACTTGGGCAACGACCGCAAGACGGTGACATCAAATGCAGGCGACAGCTACAACGAATTCGTTGCAAAGGCTTTCACCGGCATTGACTTCTACGTCTACAAAGGTCTGTATGTCGGCGCGGAGTTCGGCCTCAAGATTGGCGCGAAGCATTTCCCCGGACAGGTTGTCAAAGGCGGTCTTCACATCAATGACTGGCAGAGCGGCACCTGGGACAATGATTTCGAAGTCTCTAAATCTCCCAGCTCCTCCGCGTTTGTGTTAGCCACCTACACAGAACCCTCCCTCCGTCTCGGATGGCGATTCTAAGGCTTCTGATAGTCAAATTCTAAGATTACTACCCGGGGAGATCGGAAAGCAAATCCGACTTCCCCGGTTCTTATATATTTTCCCTGTAAAGTTAAACCCGCCTCATATCAATATAGGACCGTCCTTATCAAGACGATTGTCGAAGAAGAGCGAGAAAGGCACCACCGACAATGAGTCGAGATCAGCCCTCTATATTTGATATTATTGAATATTTTTATTAATTTTGCGCCCGCAAAAGGAAAGGTATTGAGCTAAATAAACGGGACAATTAATAGAAACCAACAACAATATGCGAAAAATATTTTTTTCAGTCGCTGCGGCCATCGTCGCCGCCCCTCTGCTTACGGCAGTCCTCTCAAGCTGTTCGAAATCCGACTCTCCCGATGAGCCTATCGGCGGCATAATTCCCAAGCCGATCGGCGAAGACGGCATCCTCTTCGTCATCAACGAGGGTAATTTCCAATACAGCAATTCCTCTCTTTCTCTTTATAACCCCACCGTAAATGAAGCCGTCAACGAGATCTTCATCAAGGCCAACGGCATGAAGCTCGGCGATGTGGCCCAGTCCATGACCATTGCCGATGGGAAAGGGTGGATCATCGTCAACAACTCCAACGTGGTCTTCGCAGTGGATCCTGAGACTCTGAAGGAGAAGGGACGCATCACCGGTCTTACATCGCCCCGCTTCTTCCACCTTGTCAACGACACCAAAGCATATATCACCCAGCAGTATGACAACCGCATCGCCATCGTCAACCCCAAGACCTACAGCATCACCGGCTATATCGACGTGCCCGGTATGGAGGTGTCCTCTGGTTCCACAGAGCAGATGGTATCCTACGGCGACTACGTCTACTGCAACTGCTGGAGCTATCAGAAGAGCATCATCCGCATCGACCCAAAGACAGACAAAGTGGTGGCCTCACTCGAGGTGGGCATACAGCCCAAGACTCTCGCCGTAGACAAATACGGCAAACTCTGGACAATGACCGACGGCGGCTGGGACGGCAACCCGCTCGGCCATGAGGCCCCGGAACTTATAAAGATTGACGCCAAAACCTTCACCATCGAGAAGAAATTCGCTTTCAATCTCGACGACTACTGCTCGAAGATGACCATAAATGCTGCAGGAGACAGACTCTACTGGATTAAAAACGATGTCTGGACCATGGATGTGACTGCCACGGACCTCCCGACGGCTCCGATCGTAAAGACCGACGGCACATGGTATTACGGACTCACGGTCGCTCCCTCGTCGGGCGATGTCTATGTAGCGGATGCAATTGACTATAAGCAGAACGGACGTATACTGCGCTATTCGGCCGCAGGAGATTTCATAGGCCAATTCAGCGTCGGCGTCAACCCAAGCTCCTTCTGCTGGTACAGGCCAACAATAAGTATTAAACAATAAACATTAAGTATTGAGTATTAAACATTAAGTATTGAGTATTAAACATTAAGTATTGAGT